>CALEZI010000012.1 GCA_937928755.1 uncultured Rhodanobacteraceae bacterium
CCTTTCAGCCTGGCCCCCACCACCCTTAGTCAACCAGCCCGCCCGCCATGCTCCGCAACGCCCACATCCCCTCCTGGTACTCCGCCACCGCCCATCCGGCGCCGGATCACCCGCAGTTGCGCGGCGCCGAGCGCGCCGACGTGGTCGTGCTCGGCGCTGGCATCTGCGGGCTGTCCACCGCCATCGAACTGGCCGAGCGCGGCTATTCGGTAATCGTGCTCGAGGGCGAGCGCGTCGGTTGGGGCGCGTCCGGGCGCAGCGGCGGGCAGGCAATCTTCGGCTATGGCTGCGACATGTCGACGCTCGAAGCGCAGCTCGGTCATGACGACGCGCGCAAGCTGTTCGACTGGTCGGTCGAAGGCATCGATTTGATCGCCGAGCGCTGCCGCCGCTACAACATCGACTGCGATCTGGCGCCGGGCCACGCGCACGCGGCGATCAAGCCGCGTCAGGTCGAGGAGCTCAAGCACTGGCAGCATGATCTCGAACAGAACTACGGCTACACGGGTACCGAGTTCTGGGATCGTGCGCGGCTGCAGCAAACGCTTGCCAGCGAACGCTACGCCGCGCTGCTGTACGACCCGCGCGGCGCGCACATCCATCCGTTGAACTACACGCTGGGCCTGGCGCGCGCCGCCGCGTCGCTGGGCGTGCGCATCTTCGAGCGCAGTCGTGTCGTCGGCATCGACGAGGGCGCCGAAGTCCGCCTGCGCACGGCGCAGGGCGAGGCGCTCGGGCGCTTCGGCGTGCTCGCCGGCAACGCCTGGTTGAGCGGCCTGGTGTCGCAACTGGAGGACCGCATCATGCCGGTCGGCACCTACATCTGCGCCAGCCGACCGCTCGGCGTCGAGCGTGCGCAGGCGCTGATCAAGAACAACATGGCGGTTGCCGACATCAATTTCGTGCTGGACTATTTCCGCCTTTCCAGCGACCACCGCATGCTGTTCGGCGGCAGGGTCAGCTACTCCGGCATCGATCCGCCCGCGCTCGGCCCGCGCATGCGCGCCCGCATGCACCAGGTGTTCCCGCAGTTGCGGGACGTCGACATCGATTACGTCTGGGGCGGTTATGTGGACATCAGCATGAGCCGCGCGCCGCATTGGGGGCGCCTCGGTCACAAGCTCTACTTCGCGCAGGGTTTCTCCGGCCACGGCATCGCGGCGACCGGCCTGGCTGGGCGCGTCATCGCCGAGGCCATCCACGGGCAGTCGACGCGGCTCGACGTCTACGCGCGCATCGCGCATCACAAGTTTCCCGGTGGCCGCGCGCTGCGCACCCCGGCTCTGATGCTGGCGATGCTCTGGTACCGGCTGAAGGACTGGATGCCTTGAGGCGCGGTTCGGTGCCGTCTCAGTCCTGACCGAAGCACCGTCGCGCGGTTCGGAAATCCCGAACCGGAGGAATGAGTCGACTGCCGTCGCGCGGCATCGATTGCTGCGCTCATTTGATCTCGGCAATCAGCCCCATCAGTATCTTCTCTTCGCTGCCATCGAGCATGTACGTGGCTTGCAGCAGTTGCAGGTCTGCCTCCCATCTCGACAGAGGATAGAAGTGTTCAGCATAGGTCGGGCTGTTGAATGTCTCCATGTAAACGTAACGACACGCCGCGGCGTCAGGGTCCAATTTCATCCCGAGACTGCTGTCGGGCAGCGGAGTATTCAGACTCATCCTCCCGGATAGAATGGCCGCGACTGGAGCCTTCGTTGCATAGACGCAATCCGCCTCGGGTACATGAGCGGCGATCTTCTGGTAACTTGAACGCCGGCTCAGGGATTGAAAGACTGCGGCCAGGCGCTCGTCTCGACTGCCTGGGCCGAACCATTCCGGGCTTTGCCGCAATGACTCCAGCGACGCCGGCAACGGCTCGAACCTTCGTTGCAGCGTCAATATCAGATTCGGTAGCAAGGTGATTGCGATGACCAGCATGGTTAAACGCGAGGCAATCCGCGCGTTCCAACGAGGACTTTGCCACCCGAGGCTGTGAATGACCAACAGCAACTCGACCAGAAGAATCGGAATGACCGGAAAAAGGTACCTCATTCGCTCGGCCGGATATGGCCAAATCACGAGAATCGCGAAATAGGCGCCAAGAAACAACGCATCAATCTTGCGCTGCCAGAGCCGGATAAGCCAGGCGACGCCGCAACCCGCAGCAAGGAAGTACACCGCAGAAGTATTTCCGGACCCCGGCCCGTTCAGGTTCTGCCCAAACCCGTCACTGATCCACGCAATCTGACCCGCAAGAAAGTCGGTTATGCCCCCCGATGCAACCGCGCTCAACTGCATTGACCAGTATGAGAAGTAGCTGCTTGAATTCTGACCAAGAAGCATCCAGGCAAACACAGGTGCCATTGTCAGCGTGACAACCGTCGGCCACTCTCTCCTGGGGCGGTTCAGCACAAAATAGACGATCAGTGCAGCAACTAGTGCTATTCCAGCGCTGCGCGTCAGATACGCGCCCAAGGCGGCGAGCGCGGCAATCACCACGTGGATGCCCTTCCCGTCACGCTCCAAAAGGCAAATGGCGTAAATGCAAAGTGCGACAAAAAGAATGAACAAGAACTCCGAGTGAATATAAAGAGCCTGAAGGTAGAAGCCGGGAATGGTTGCCAGCAGCACAATCGCCGCAAGGCTTTCCAACATGGGAAATTCGGAGATTCTAAGCCATTTCCAGCAGAGGAACAGCGCGGCCACCCCGCAGAATGCGGTGATTTGGTGAGCGATTAGCCATTTATCACCCGCCGAAAACAACGCCAACAGTAGTGGGTACAACGGTGGGAAAATCGACATCGACGCGAAGTGCGCCGCCGCGGCGTTGTGGGAACCCAGAGGCGACCAGTGCTGCGCGGTGAGCAGGTACATCGCACTGTCGCCGCCATAGTCATTAATCTCGGAGGTCCATGTCCACGATGAATAAAGTGACAGGACAACGATCCAGAAAAGCAGGCTGCCGAGCAGGGAACGATTCGCGGCCGTTCTATCGCTGGTAGGCATCACATCCCTCAATCGCGTTCACCGAAAACATTGGTCGGGCTGGTTTTTGAGCCCACCGGATAATGCGCACCCTGCGGCACGCAGCGAAACATCCGCTCCGCAACGCGCCAGAAGCCTGACAGTCGCGGCGCGGCCAAATGACGAGAAACTCGGAGAATTGCACATCGTGGACAGCTGTACTCATCACCAGTCATCGCGGCAGGCCGTTCTCGTCGTAGCCGATCGCGTTACTCCGCTTTCGTCGAAGCGCCTTGTCCCGGTCGCGGTGAGGGAAACGCCGAGCAGGCGGGTCGCGACTCCGGCGCGCCGACTCCCGGCGCAACCGTTGTTCGATGGAAATTCGCATGGCCACGGTCATCGGCTCGCCGGTCAAGGCGGCAAGGTCGCGGATCTTGCGGTCGGCGTCTTCGATGCTGATGGTCATGGTTGAATCATGCTTTTCAGGTAGATCCATCCTGGCACCGTTTCCAGCCAATCGCTGGAAGCTGCGTCGTTCGCTGGCGCGTCGATGATGACGCGGCGCCCGGGGCGATGGATTGGGGGCATGCGGGATGTGCGCTCTTGGCAGCGCCTACCTGGGAGCGCGATGGTAGCGCACGATGGCGAGCATCGGCTCCGCGCAGTTGGCGCGAGTCCGGCACCGATGCCCGACCTTGCCAGAAAACTGTTGCGCGCGATGCCTGGCAGGCCTCGCCGCAAAGCCCCGCGGCAGTCCGCGCGAATCGCTGTGCGGCACCATCGGGCACTTCGCGCGCGGTGGTCGCGCTACCAAGGCCATGGCGGAGTAGAACGATTCGTCGGCATGCGGCTGCTCCTGCAGATGGGCGGGTTCGCACATCAATCCCTGACCTTGGTCCCCGGAGAGAGGTGTTGGCGTCCGACTCCGGTTCCCTGACGGCGCTACGCGGATTCGCGGATCGAGCATTGGAATGCGCGGTTTTTGTGGCGCGGTCCGCGCGCGTGAAAAGCCCGATGGTGCCGCACGGCGATTCGCGCGGAATGGCCGCGAGGCCTGCCAGGCATCGCGCGTAATCGTATTCGGGCAAGCTCGGGCATTGCGGGCGCGCGGACCCGGCTCAAGCAAGCTCGCCGTACCCCGCCTGTTTCGCGATTGCCTGCGCGCCCTCAAAGATCACCGGGTCGGCCTTGCCTCGGGCGCACGCTGACCAGTATCCGGCGGCGCCGAGCAACTGCCAGGCGGCCTGGTGATCGCCATCGACGCTGGCGCGTGCGGCCGCTTCGACATGGGCTCTACCGTCGTAGGCGACCTTCGCCTCTTGTGCGTCGCAAATGGCCTGCAATGCGTGCGCCAGGGGCCCGCTGGGTGGCTGCCGCAGCGCGACGCCAGCGGCCAACGTTGGCAGCGATGATTCGACCTTGACGTTGAGGTGATGACTGACGCCGATGCGTCCTGCCAGGTCCAGCGACGGCAGGGCGCCGGCCAAGGCCCAGGCGCGTTCCGGATCGGCAACCCTGGCCGAATAAGCCGTCGCCAGCAACGCCTGCTGCCACGCCGCTCCCACGTCGTCCATGCGCAGTTGCATATCCGGGCGTCTCCGAGAGCGCCACGACGTGGTTGCGATAATCCGCCTGAGCGGGATCGAGTTTGCCCATGATCCGTGCACACGCGGCAAGGTATTGCAGGCTGTTGCCGGACACCAGTTGCGCCAGCGAATCGCGCAGTTCAGTGGCCACGGTGACGGCATTGACGCCATGGCACAGCAGCACCGGACAACGCTCCAGCGGAAGCTGCGGCAGGCGCCGCAGACCAAGCCAGCAACCGCTGGTGGTGGTGCCGATCGGCACGATCCAATGCAGGCCGGAATCGATCGCCCGGCGCTTGAGCGTGGCGTCGGCGTCGGCGTCGAAGGCGAATCCGAGGATGCGCTTGACCTGAGCCGACCACGGCCTGAATTTGGGCAACCCCCTGCCAAGTGCAGGCGCTTTCGACGGTTTGACCGGCCACAACTGATTGCCGTGCTGTTCGGCAAGGCGCGTCGGGCCGGTGTGGCCGAAACAACGGTTGAACATGGTGTTGCGGGTGGCGGTGTATACGAACGCGCGCACCGCGCCGCACAAGGTCGGGTCCTTGCCCCATTCCGGATGTGCCTGGCGCAGCGCGTTGCCAATGCGCTCGACGCTTGCCTCGTCGGCGACGATGATCTCGAGCTGCCATTGCCCGTCGACGAACCAGATGCCGAACTGCCGCGTGTTGCTGAGCGCGCACTGCACGCGCAGCGAATACCAGACCGACACGCCAGCTTCGCCCTCGAAGCGATCCTCGGTCTCGACCAGCGTATAGCCGGGTCCCGAGCCGGCCACGCTGAATTCGGTGAAACGCTTGATGCGTGTGCCCTCTTGCACCCGCGACGGATGGCCGCGCTTCACCGGGGTGCCCGGGCACAACAAGTCCCACAGAATCTGCGCGCGTTGCAGCGCCAGCTTGCGCAGCTTCTCGAACTGCCGACGCGAGACGATCAGCGTCTCCGGCGTGCTGTGTGCCGCTTGTCGCTGCAGTTCCTTGAGATAACGCTGCTGCTGCGCTTCGCGCTCGCTGGCGTCCTCTACTCGACGGTCGTAATGCGACGCCGGCGCGGGTTTCGGCGCATGCCCGAGAAAGCGCCCGACCGCCTCGATGCGCGCCAGCATGTCGCTCGGCCCGCCGCCGCGGGCCTTGCCCTCGGCGTACCAGCGCTCCCAAGTGTAGGACTCGCCCCAGCCATCACGCTCGTGCGGGGCAGTCGACCACGAAAAGCTCACCCCATACTGGCTGGCGCTGACGTGACAATCGGTGCCGGACTCGCGCCAATGGGCGGAGTAGAAAGATTCGTCGGCCATGCGGCTGCTCCTGCAGGTGGGCGGGTTCGCGCATCAATCCCTGACGATGGTCCAGGAGAGAGTCAGGGTCGTCCCTGGCGGCGCCAAGCGGGTTCGCGGAACGCGCATCGGAATGCATGCCCGCAGGATCAAGCAACCGGCCGATGGTAACGCACCATGGCCCATGTCGACTCCGTGGATTGGGTGGCGCCTACGATTCCACCTGAATCGCGCCGCGTCACCGCCGGTGGAATCCGCTGCGCGGGTTCCCCTGCATTCGACCGCCGCTCCGCGGCATGCTATGCAGCCCTGCATCCGTCGAGTTTCCCTTGTCCAACCAGCATCTGCTCGACTCGGCGCACAACGCGATGCGTTGCCAGCATTGGGCGTTGGCGGCGCGCATGTTCGATGCGCTGCTGGCGGAGCAGCCGCAATCGCTGCCGGCGCGTATCGGCCGCGCGCGCTGCGCGATGCTGCAAGGGCAACCGGCGGTCGCCGTCGATCATCTGCAGCAGGCAACGCGCCACGCACCGGACAATGCCTCGGTGGTGCGCAGCCTCGGTGTTGCGCTACTGGCGGTGGATAGCCTCGATGCCGCTGCCGTCGAACTCGATCGCGCGCGCGCACTGGAGCCGGCCGATCCGCTGACCCGGCTGCATGTCGGCCAGGTGCGCGAGCGCCAGGGGCGCCTGCAGGCCGCCGCGCAAGCCTATTACCGCGCGCTCGTGCTGGCGCAGGCGCGCGGCCAGTGGCTGGATCATGCGCGCACGCCGGCGCCGCTGCAGCCGGTCATCCTGCACGCGATGGATGTGGTCGACCGCGAGCGGCGACGAGTGCTCGAGGCCACGCTGGAGCCCTGGCGCGCGAGGCATGGCGATGCCGCTCTGGCGCGCGTTCGGCGCTGCCTGGAAGGGCATCTGAAAGCGTTGACGCTGCCGCCGACCGACGCCCGGCAAAAGCCGCGTTTCCTGTATTTCCCGGACTTGCCGGCACCGCGTTACTTCGATCGATCGCTGTTTCCGTGGATCGAAGCGCTCGAAGCCGCGACTGCCGCGATTCGTGGCGACGCGCAGCAAGTCCTGGCGACCGACGATGCACTGCAACCATTTCTGACGTTCGAGTCCGAGGAACAGTTGCGGCATTACCTGGGTGGCGCCGAGCAGCCACCAGCGTGGGACGCGTTCTTCTTCTATCGGGACGGCGTGCGCATCGATGGCAACCACCGGCGCTGCCCGGCGACTTCAGGCGTGCTGGAGTCGCTGCCGCTGGTGCGCATTCGCGAGCACGCGCCGGAGATCTGCTATTCGGTGCTGGCGCCAGGTACGCACATCCTGCCGCACACCGGCGTGACCAACATCCGTGTGGTGGTGCACCTGCCGCTGATCATTCCCGCTGACTGCGCGATCGAGGTCGGTGGCCAGACCCACGCCTGGCGCGAGGGCGAAGTGGTGGTGTTCGACGACACCTTCGAACACCACGCCTGGAATCGCAGCAGCGAGCGCCGGGTAATTCTGCTGATGGACGCCTGGAACCCGCACCTGAGCGCGGTCGAACGCGAGGCGGTCGGCGCGCTGATCGCGGGAATCGGCGACTTCAACCGGGACTGAGGGAGGGCCGGCGAACTTCGGGACTCCCTGTGCACGGCTACGTTGCGCACCTTCGCGCACAGTCAGTGACACGGAGTCTGTTTTTGTCCGCAAAGGACGCAAAGAGAGCAGCAGGCGGTGTTGGTGCAGCGGCCGGATTTCCCCCTGCCGAATCACTTTCTGGTTTTACTCGTGAGAATCACCCGACGAAATTCAAGGCAGCGAGTTACGGCCGCGCCGCGTACGCCGCCAGCAACTCCTGCGCCACGCTGGCGGCGGCCAGTGCGGTGATCTCGCTGTAGTCGTAAGGCGGCGATACTTCGACCACGTCCATGCCGATGATGTCGAGGCCTTTGAGGCCGCGGATCAATTGCAGCGCCTGGTGAGTGCTGAAGCCGCCGACCACCGGTGTGCCGGTGCCCGGTGCGTAGGCGGGATCGAGGAAGTCCACATCGAAGCTGACGTAGCAGGGTCGTCGGCCGACGCGCGCGTGGATCGCCGCGATGGCCGCGTCGATACCCTCGCGATGCAGCCAACGCGCGTCGCGCACTTCAAAACCATGGCTATGGTCGTTGCGTGTGCGCATGCCAAGCTGGATCGAGCAGGCCGGATCGACGATGCCTTGCTGCGCAGCGTGGAAGAACATGCTGCCGTGGTCGATGCGCGGCTCGGCGTCCGCCCAGGTGTCGCTGTGGGCGTCGAAATGGATCAGTGCGATCGGTTGGTGCTGATGCGCGCGCAGCGCCTTAAGAATCGGGTAGCTGATGAAATGGTCGCCGCCGAGCGCCAGGCAGGTCACATCGGCGGCGGCGAACTGCACGAACGCGGCCTCGATGGTGTCGGGTACGCGTTCCGGCCTGCCCGCATCGAAATAGACATCGCCCCAGTCGATGATGTTGAGCGCTGCGCAGGGATCCACGTCCCACGCGTAAGGCGCGCACCACGCCAGCGACGCCGACGCCGCGCGAATTCCGCGCGGACCGAGGCGGGTGCCGGGGCGATTGGTGGTGGCGAGGTCGAAGGGCACGCCGACCACGGCGACATCGACGCCTGCGAGCTCCTTCGTGTAGCGCCGGCGCAGGAAGCTCAGTGCACCCGAATAGGTCGGCTCGGCCACGCTGCCGTACGGCGACGCGCGCGTGAACGCAAGGTCGCAGGTCTTCGGGTGCGCGGGGTCGTCGTGTGGGTCGTTGGGCATGATCGTGTCTTGTGCCAATAGCGCGCAAAGGGTAGGGCTGTTGTAGGAGCGACGCGTGCGTCGCGAACGGTACCGCGGCACGCGGCGGATCTGACGGTCGCGACGTGCACGCCGCTCCTGCCATGCCGTGGCCCTGTTCGCGACGTACACGTCGCTCCTACACGGTCTCCCGTATCGCCTCACCAATGCGTTCAAAGATCTGATCAATGTGCGACTTCTCGATGATCAGTGGCGGCGACAGCGCGATCACGTCGCCGGTGGTGCGGATCAGCAGATTCTTGTGATGGAAGCAGCGCGTGAAGACGTCATAGGCGCGGGCACCGACGGCACCGGGGCGCGAGGCCAGTTCGATGGCGCCGATCAGGCCGAAGTTGCGGATGTCGATGACGTTCGGCAGATCCTTCAGAGCGTGGATCGCATCTTCCCAGTATTGGCCAAGTTCGATAGCACGGTCGAACAGCTTCTCTTCGCGATAGATGTCGAGGGTCGCCAGCGCTGCAGCGCAAGCCACCGGATGGCCCGAATAGGTGTAACCGTGGAACAGTTCGATCATGCCTTCGGGGCCGTGCATGAAGGCGTCGTGCACTTTGTCGGACACCAGCACCGCGCCCATCGGGATGCTGCCGTTGCTGAGGCCCTTGGCAGTGGTGATCAAATCCGGCGTGACGCCGAATCGCTGCGCGGCGAAGGCATTGCCGATGCGGCCGAAGCCGGTGATCACCTCGTCGAAGATCAGCAGGATGCCGTGTTTGTCGCAGATCTCGCGCAGGCGCTTCAGGTAACCGTCGGGCGGCAGCACGACACCGGCCGAACCGGCGATCGGCTCGACGATCACCGCGGCGATGGTGCTGGCGTCGTGCAGCAGCACCAGGCGCTCGAGGTCCTCGACCAGTTCCAGGCCGTGCTTGGGCAGCCCGCGGCTGAACGCGTTGCGGCCGATATCCAGCGTGTGCCGCAGGTGGTCGACGCCCGGCAGCAGCGAGCCGAAGAACTTGCGATTGTTGGGCAGTCCGCCGACCGAGATGCCGCCGAAGCCGACGCCGTGATAACCCTTCTCGCGGCCGATCAGGCGCGTGCGCGAAGCCTCGCCGCGGGCGCGGTGATAGGCCAGTGCAATTTTCAGCGCGGTGTCGACCGACTCCGACCCGGAATTGGTGAAAAACACATGGTTGATGCCATCCGGCGCGATCTCGGCGAGACGTTCGGCGACCTTGAACGGCAGCGGATGGCCCATCTGGAAGGTGGGCGCGAAGTCCATCGTCGCGATCTGCTGGCTGACCGCATCGACGATGCGCTGGCGGCCGTGACCGGCATTGCAACACCACAGGCCACCCGTGCCGTCGAGGATCTCGCGGCCGTCGACCGAACGGTAGTGCATGCCCTTGGCGCTTGCCAGCAGTCGCGGCTCGTGCCGGAACTGGCGGTTCGCCGTGAACGGCATCCAGAACGCATCCATATGCTCGGGCTGCGCGGTGGCTTCGGCGCTGTAGTGGGCCTCGAAGCTGCCCGGGGCGCCTTCGGTATTGCTGTCGCCGGCCATCGAAACTCTCCTGTGACGAATGCGTTCACGCTATCAGTGTCGAAAAAACTTTACAACGTGCGCGGGGATTCCGGCGCATCCCTGCGCGGAAATTGACCGTCTGTTGATCGGGTGTCTAATATTCTGCTACACGGAGCGGCTTCGTAGGTCACGTTGGCCGCGCATGCGGCCTACGTGACGCTTGGGGACGATCGCTGTCACGTAGACCGCTGCGCAGTCAACGTGACCTACATGAGGAATCGCTGTCATGTAGACCGCTGCGCGGTCAACGTGACCCACACAAGCAATGAGAAGCCGGAGCTGATGGACATCGGGTTACGCCTGCAAGGTGTGCGCAAGGGCAAGGGCCTGAGCCAGCGCGAGCTGGCCAAGCGCGTCGGCGTCACCAACAGCACGATCTCCTTGATCGAGCAGAACAAGGTCTCGCCGTCGATCAGTTCGCTGAAGAAGGTGCTCGACGGCATTCCGATCACGCTCGCCGAATTCTTCACCGCCGACGGCGGCGATGCCGAGGACGGGCCTTTCTTCAGCGCCGACCAGTTGCCCGACCTCGGCAACAACGGCATCCACTATTTTCTGGTCGGTCGCCACGATCGACGCCGGCGCCAGATGTGCATCCTGCGCGAGCTCATGCCAGCCGGCAGCGACACCGGGGACGAGATGCTTTCGCACGAAGGCGAGGAGGGTGGCGTCATCATCAGTGGCGAGGTGGAAGTCACCGTCGGCGACGAGGTACGTGTGCTCGGACCCGGCGACGCCTACTATTTCGAGAGCCGGCTACCGCATCGATTCCGCAATGTCGGCGACGGCGACGCGGTGCTGGTGAGTGCCAGCACTCCTCCCACGTTCTAGGCCAGGGCAGAGGTAGGAGCGACGTGTACGTCGCGACCGCCGCCGACCTGACTTTTCAAGTGTGGTTCTTGTTCACCCACATCGATTCGTGGCGACGTACACGTCGCTCCTGCAACACCCCAGAATCCTCGCGCCAGACCTTCAAGACTAACGAGCGATATGACCACACTCAGCAAGGCCCAATGGCTAGCCCGCGCCGCCGCCGCGCGCATCCCGCACCAGGCTTTCATCGATGGTCGCCATGTCGATGCCGCCTCTGGCGAGACCTTCGACTGCATCAGCCCGATCGACGGCCGGGTGCTGGCCAAGGTGGCGTCCTGCGGGCCGGAGGATGTCGAGCGCGCGGTCGCGGTCGCGCGCAGGGTATTCGAGTCCGGGCGCTGGTCGAATCAGTCGCCGGTGCAGAAAAAGCGCGTGCTGCAGCGCTTCGCGCAACTGATGCAGGAGCACCGCGAAGAGCTGGCGCTGTTGGAAACGCTGGACATGGGCAAGCCGATCGGCGATGCGCTCGCTGTCGATGTCGCCGCCAGCGTGCGCTGCATGAACTGGACCGCCGAGGCGATCGACAAGGTCTACGGCGAGGTCGCTCCCACGGGTCTGGATGAGCTGGGCCTGATCACGCGCGAGCCGCTCGGCGTGATCGGCGCGGTCGTGCCGTGGAATTTCCCGCTGCTGATGGCGGTGTGGAAGATCGCGCCGGCGCTGGCGACCGGCAATTCGGTGATCCTGAAGCCGTCGGAAAAATCGCCGCTGACCGCGCTGCGAATTGCCGAGTTGGCGCTGGAAGCCGGCTTGCCCGAGGGCGTTCTGAACGTGCTGCCAGGTTTCGGCAAAACCGCCGGCGAGCCACTGGCGCTGCACATGGATGTCGATGGCCTGGTGTTCACCGGTTCGACCGCTGTCGGCAAACATCTGCTCGGCTGCGCCGCGCGCTCGAACATGAAACGCGCCTATGTGGAATGCGGCGGCAAAAGTCCCAACATCGTCTTCGCCGATGCGCCCAACCTGAAGCAGGCGGCGGCTGCGGCGGCGTCCGGCATCTTCTACAACCAGGGCGAAGTGTGCACCGCGGCGTCGAGATTGCTGGTCGAGCGTTGCATCGAAGACGAGTTCGTCGCGCTGGTCATCGAGGCCGGCAAGAACATGCAGCCGCGCCATCCGCTCGATCCCGGTGCGCCGATGGGTGCGATGGTCGACCAGATGCAGATGCAGCGCGTGCTCGGCTACATCGACCAGGGTCGCGGTGAGGGCGCGCGCCTGCGTTTGGGCGGCGCGCAGGCGCTCGCCGAGAGCGGCGGTTTTTACATCCAGCCGACGATCTTCGACCAGGTGCAGCCGCAGATGAGTATCGCCAGCGAGGAAATCTTCGGGCCGGTGCTGTCGGTGATCGCGTTCGACAGCGAGGACGAAGGCCTGAAGATCGCCAACGACAGCCAATACGGGCTGGCCGCCGGTGTGTGGACGCGCGACATCACGCGCGCGCACCGCATGGCGCGCAAGCTGCGCGCCGGTAGCGTCTGGGTCAACTACTGGGACGGCGGCGACATGACCGCGCCGTTCGGCGGCTACAAACAGTCCGGCAATGGCCGCGACAAGTCGCTGCACGCCTTCGAGAAATACACCGAGGTGAAGGCGACCTGGATCAATCTGGCGGAGTGAAGTTTCCTGTGGGAGTCCCGGTCGCCCCTGTCGGTGCGCTTATTCGCGCAAAGAACACACGGAAGTAGGTCACGTTGCCTGCGCAGCAGGCTACGTGACGCTGTCCATTGTCACGTAGCCCGCTGCGCAGGCAACGTGATGTACAAATAAATGCTCTACAATCAAACGTTTAGAGGATGTTCTGTGGGGGCGACCTTGTGTCGCGAGCTCTGGTGGCAGGAGCTCGCGACACAAGGTCGCTCCCACAGTGGCACAGCTGCCCCTCACGCCAACGCGCGCCTCTGCTCCACCCAGCCATTGAAACCGCCCGCCAACGACAGCGGTTCGACGAATCCCAGGCGCTTGAGCGCTTCGGCGGCCAGCGCGCTGCGGCCGCCGCTGCGGCAATAGACCACGACGGGCAAGTCGCGGTGCCCGAGTGCGGGGTCCTTGACGCCGTTCACCGCCGGGTGGCCGTCGATCTCGAACTCGAGCACGCCGCGCGGAATGTTCACGGCGCCAGGCACATGTCCTGCCGCGAATTCGGCCGGCTCGCGCACGTCGACGACCGGAATGCCGGCACCCTGCAGTTGCAACAGGCGGTCGCCATCGATCTCCTTGATGGTGGCTTTTGCAGCGCTTACGAGATCCTGGACATTCAGTCGCATGGGGCACTCCGGTGATGAACAGCGTGCCAATGACTATACTTTAGATGCACCTACTTTAGAACTAAATCATGTAATATTCTCCACCGAAGCGCGCATGCTCCGCGAGCGCAGCATTGGATCCGCCTGTTCCGCCGTCCGTTCGAAGAAGTGAATCAATCGATGCAATCGAGGCCGTCATGCTTCTCGCGCTGATCGGCGCCGTCATCATCGGCTTGTCGCTCGGCCTGCTGGGTTCGGGCGGCTCGATCCTGACCGTACCGATTCTGGTTTACGTGCTCGGCCAGCCGGAAAAGATCGCCATCGCCGGATCGCTGATCATTGTCGGCGCCATCGCGCTCGCCGGCGCCATTCCGTGGGCGTTGCGACAGCAGGTGGAATGGCGCAGCGTGCTGCTGTTCGGCCTTCCCGGCATGCTCGGCACGTGGCTGGGCGCGACGCTGGCGGCGTATTTGCCGGGCGCGCTGCAACTGGCGATCTTCGCGGTCGTGATGCTGTTGGCCGCCACGCGCATGTTGCGTCCGGCACCCGGCGTGCAGATGGCGCCGGCACCGCGCAGGCGGCTTGTGATGCAGGGGCTCGGGGTGGGCGTGTTGACCGGTATCGTCGGTATCGGCGGTGGTTTCCTCATCCTGCCAGCGCTGGTGCTGCTTGGTGGTCTGTCTATGCATCGCGCAATCGGCACCAGCCTGTCGATCATCAGCATCAACGCCTTCAGCGGCTTCGCCAAGCACTATCTGGTGCTCGCCGCGGCCGGATTGGCGCTGGACTGGCGCCTGATCGGTATCTTCGCTGCGGTGGGCGCGGGCGGCAGCCTGGCTGGCCAGCAGATCGCGCATCGGTTGCCGCAACAGTCGCTGCGCCGCGCGTTCGCCTGGTTGCTGCTGCTGATGAGCGTCTACATGCTGTGGCGCAGCGTGCCGCCGCTGTTGGCGTAGTTTTTGGGCTTTTCATGAACAAATGCCGCGAAATGTTGATGCGTCATTGCGAGCGCAGCGAAGCAATCCAGCGCCGTTGTTTTGCCAAGGCAGAGGCGACGGCAAGGCAGCTGGATTGCTTCGTCGCTACGGTCCGGTGCGTCGGCATAGCCGCCGCCCGTTCGAACTGGTGCGCCGCATGCGGCGCAAGCAACCAGTTCTCACCCTCGCAATGACGGGGTTTATGGAATGTATGGAACATCTAACCGAATCAGGCCGCTCACAATGAATCCCGTAGTGACACCGTTCTTCCACCCGCAAAGCAACACCTGGACCTATGTCGTGTCCGATCCGCAGACGCGTGCAGCGGCAGTGATCGATCCGTGCCTGGATTTCGATGCCAGGTCGGGCCGCACCGGCGTGGACTCAGCGACACAACTGGCCGAGTTTCTGGACACTCAGGGGCTCGAACTGCAGTGGATCCTCGAAACCCACGCCCACGCCGACCACCTGAGCGCCGGACGCTGGCTGAAGGCGCAGCGTCCGCGCGCGCAACTGGCGATCGGGCAGGGCATCCGTGAGGTGCAACGGACGTTCAAGCCGGTATTCAATCTCGACGATCGATTCGCCACCGACGGCAGCCAGTTCGATCATCTGTTCACCGATGGCGAGCAGTTCCAGATCGGCGCATTGGTGGCGCAAGTCATCGCCACCCCGGGCCACACCAACGACAGCGTCAGTTATCGCATCGGCGATGCGCTGTTTGTCGGCGACACGCTGTTCATGCCCGATGGCGGCAGCGCGCGCTGCGATTTTCCCGGCGGCAGCGCGGCACGCCTCTACCAGTCGATCCAGCGCCTGTACCAGTTGCCCGACAACACCCGCGTATTCGTTTGCCACGACTACGGTCCGAACGGTCGCGAGTTCCGCTGCGAGACCAGCATCGGCGCGCAGAAGATCGGCAACATCCATCTGCGCAGCGCCATCGACGAGGCCGAGTTCGTGCGCATCCGTGAGTCACGCGATGCCACACTGGACATGCCTACGCTGATCTTGCCCTCGATCCAGATCAACATTCGTGCCGGCGAGTTGCCCGAGCCCGAGGGCAACGGCGTGCGTTATCTGAAGTTGCCGCTGGATCAGTTCTGAGAGTTGTGTTCCGGCGCTGTGCGCCACCTGTGGGGTGGGTCCAGACTTGTCTGGACGCGGTTCACTGGTTCGGGCGAATGGCGTCCAGACAAGTCTGGACCCCCAAGAGCTCGCTCACACAGGTCACTGCTCACCCCCCGCCCGGCGTCAACGGCAATCCCTGATTGGCCCAGGCGATCACGCCGCCGGCGAGATTGTGCCCGCGTTCGCCGAGCGCCGAGCGCAGCGCCGAGCAGGCCTGGCCGCTGCGATTGCCGCTGCGACAGACCAGCACGATATGCGGCGCATCGAGGTCGATCGCTGCGGCCTTGAGCGCTTCCGTGCCACGCTGCTGGATCGCTCCGAGTGGCACGTTGATCGATCCCTTGATCGCGCCCGCTGCAAACTCGTTGGGCTCCCGCACATCGACCGCCGGCGCCCCTTGCGCGATCAGCGACTGCGCTTGCGTCGGGCTGACATCGGTGTTCACCGATGGCGATCGAAACAGACCAAACATGGAAGGTCTCCAGTACTCGGGCAGGTATGAAGTGGCGCGATTGTAGCTCCGCCGATCATTCAGGCCATCGGAACCCACCATCCGATCATTGCCAGCGCAATCACGCCCACCACGATTTTCAGTGGCAGACCGACGCGGATGAAGTCGACAAAGCGGTAGCCGCCCAGTTGATACACCAGGGTATTGGTGTGGCAAAACTGGCACTGGCGCCGAACAAAACCGCCAGCGCGAAAGGCAGCAGGGCGAGCCCCTGGGACTCGGCGAGTGCCAGCGCCAGGGGCATCAGCAGGACCACCACGCCGTTGTTGGTGATCAGTTCGGACAGCAGACTGGCGATCACATAGACCACGATCAACAGGGCCCATGGTCCCAGTTCGGCCGCTTTGCCGACAAGTGGCGCAACCAGCGCCGAGGATGCGCCGCTGGCTTCCAGTGCCGCGCCGATGCCAAGCATGCCGAGCAGCACGCCGAGCGTGCGCAGCAGCAAAGGCGGTGGCTGGTAGCCGCCGCGCAGGACGCCGCCGATGGTCAGTGCAATCGCCGCCGTGAGTGCCGCGGTCTCCAGTTCCAGCCAACCCAGCGCCGGCGCCAGGATCACGAACGCCAGTGCGCAGAGCGCCAGCGGCGCCTTGTCGCGCGCTTGCTGGCTGCGTTCGATCTGCAGCGGGCCGAGCACCGCGGTACTGGCCAGAAAGCGCTCGACCTCCGGGCGCGGTCCGCGAATCAGCAGCCGGTCGCCGGTGCCGATGCGGTGCGCCGGGTAATCGCGCAGCGTGCCGAGCAAGGCCGCGACGCCGAGCAGTTCGACGCCGTAGATCGATTCCAGCCGCAACTGGTCGACGCGCAATCCGCACAGGCGCGAATAGGACGGAACCCACACATCCAGCACGATCGGCGGCGGATTCGCCGACGATTCCGGTGTGCGGTGCAACAGCAACTGCTCGGCCTTGGCGCGCACCAGGAGGCGGTCGCCGATCTGCGGGCGAAAACTGGACAAACCCGGCCCGGCGTCGCGCGCGCTGGATTCCGGCTGCGATGGAAAGAACTCGCGGACATCGAGTCCCGGATCGAGCAGCAGAGTCTGCGCGAGTGGCCTGCCGACCAGATCGTCGTCGGCGCTCACGACCATCTCGAAGTCATAGGCCTGCTGCGGGTTGTAGCGCAACGCGGCACTGATCGATCCCGCCGGCAGCCAGCGGGCCATGAGCCACACGGTCAGCGCACCCGCGGCCGCGACCGGCAGCGCGATCGGAACCAGCGTGTTCAGGTCGAAGGGGCTGCTGCCATGGTCTTCGAGCAGATTGCTGGCAACCACATTCACCGACGACCCGATGATGGTGACGCTGCCGCCGAGCGTCGCCAACTGCGCGATCGGCAGCAACACGCGCGTTCCGGCGGTGCGCGTGCGCTGGGCGAGCAGCAGCGCCGCCGGGCAGGCGAGCACTACCACGGGGGTGTTCGGCACCACCATCGATCCCACCAGCACCAGCGCGAAGAACAACGCCCAGGCGCTGGTCGGTCGGGTCCCCGCCAGCCGCAGCAGTCGCCGTACGGCGTCATCGACGACGCCCGTGTGCTCCAGGGCCGAGGCAATCAGGAACATGCACATCACGGTCACCAGGCCGGTACTGCCGACGATACCCAGCGCCAGCTCGCGGTCGATGACGCCGCTGATCAGCAACACGGCGAAGCCGCCCAGGGCCACGCGATGGGCCGGGAAGCGATCGCTGGCCAGTGCCAGCACAACGACGATCGTTGTCGTCAGCGCGATCCAGGCGTCTGCAGTCATGTGCACCGTATGCTTCGCAGGGTGGGAGGCCGGAGTTCCTTCAGCATAAGTACATAACCAATCGTTGATTGCCGCTTAACTCGAGATTTCCTATAAAGGCACTAGGATTATGTTATCGATGAAAGCCAAGTACGCCCTGCGCGCCCTGTGCGCACTGGCTCTGCGCCCCGAGGCGTTGCAGCCGGCGCGCGCGCTGGCCGCCGAGGCTCGCATACCGGAGAAGTTCCTTGAAAGCATTCTGGTCGATCTTCGCAATGCCGGTTTCGTACAGAGCCGTCGTGGTCTGCTCGGCGGACACATGCTGGCGCGACCGGCAGCCGGGATCATGCTCGGCGACATCATCCGCGTCATCGACGGCCCGATAGCGCCGCTGCGATGCGCCAGCCTGAGCGCCTACAAGCCGTGCGACGACTGCGAGGATCCGGAGCGCTGTGCGCTGCGCGATCTGATGGCGGACGTGCGCGTGGCGATGTGCGAAGTGCTCGATCGGCGCAGCCTGCTGCAACTGGCGGAGCACAGCCGAAGCGGTCGCGAGTCGTTGATCGAATAGTTGCTTTCAGAGGAGGTTCCGATGGCACGCGTCGAGGCACTGAGACCGCTTCCCCTGCCACAGACGCACGATCAACTGCGTTCGGAAGAGCGCGCGGTGATCGCCGCCTTGCGCGAACTGCGCTTCGGCACGGTCGAGATCACGGTGCATCACTCGCGCATCGTGCAACTGACGCGCAGCGAAAAGACCCGCTTCGAATCCGAGTAAACACCCACTCATATCGAGCGACCGACCAGACCACTGGAGGCGCCGTCACCTTTCCTTGTGATGGAGCAAACCATGTCTGTGAATAGAAGGACGCTGGCGGCCGCAATTGCGGTTGCCCTGATCCCCGCGTTCAATCCGCTCGCCGCGGCCGAAGTCGACGATGCAACGTTGCGCGCCTTGCTCGACCGGCTGGAACGTCTGGAGCAACGCCTCGGCGCCGAGCCAACGGCAACCGCCCCGACGCAACCCGACGAGGTCGTCGCCGATTTGCAGCAGCGCCTGGCGATTCTCGAACGCAAGATCGAAATCCAGGCCGAGGAAGCGGCAGCCAAGGCGCCAACGACGCCGGCGGTGTCGATCAACGACAAGGGTCTGGCGGTGAAGACGCCGAAAGGCGATTTCGATCTCAAGTTCCGCGGCATCGTGCAGTTCGACCAGCGCCTCTACTTCGACGACGACCGCCTGTCGTTCAACGATACCCACGGATTCCGGCGTATCCGGCCGACCATCGAAGGCAGTCTCGGCAGTCTGATCGGCTATCGCCTGACGCCGGAGTTCGCCGGCGACAGTGCCACCGTGGTCGATGCCTACGTCGACGTGCGCTTCGATCCGGCGTACACCCTGCGCGTGGGCAAAGTTAAAGGGCCGGTCGGACTCGAGCGCCTGCAATCGGCCAGCGCAATCAACTTCGCCGAGCGTTCCTACCCGACGGAACTCGCACCCAATCGGGATATCGGCCTGCAATTGCAGGGCGAGTTGCTCGGCGGGCGTCTGAACTACACGGCCGGCCTCTACAACGGCACCGCCGATGGTCGCGACGCTCCGACCACCGATGCCGACAACAACTTCGAATGGGCCGGGCGCGTGTTCGCCGAGCCGTGGCGCAACGAGGCCAACGCGCTGTCGGGCCTGGGCTTCGGCATTGCCGCGTCGATCGGCGACAAGGAAGGCGCCGGCAACAACTTCCTGCCGCGCTATCGCACGCCTGGCCAGAACGTGTTCTTCAACTATCGCAGCACGGTGATCGCCAACGGCGAGCACCAGCGCTGGTCGCCGCAGGCGTACTACTACCGCAATGCGCTGGGACTGCTCGGCGAGTACATCGTCTCCGAGCAGGATGTTGGTCTGAGCAACAACGCCGCTGCGAACACCACGCTGAAGCACGACGCCTGGCAACTCACCGCCAGTTGGGTGCTGACCGGCGAAGACGCCAGCTACCGCGGAGTGGCCAAACCCAACTCGCCCTTTGGCGTCGGCGCCGAGGGCTGGGGCGCGTTGGAACTGGTCGCCCGCTACGGCGAACTCGACGTCGACGACGACGCTTTTCCGATCTATGCCAGCGCCGACAGTGCCGCCACGCGCTCCAGTGCCTGGGGCATCGGCCTCAACTGGTACCTGACATCGAACCTCAAGTTCGTGGTCAACCATGCGCGCGCGCGCTTCAGTGGCGGCGCAGCTGGCGGCGGCGACCGTGAAGACGAGAAGACCATTACCTCCCGCATCCAGGTGGCGTTCTGAACGCCTTCCGAAACAGGAATCGCATCATGAAAACCCTCTCGAAATTGCTGCTCGCCCTGCCACTGTTGGCGGCTTCCGTCGCGCAGGCCAGGGACATCACGCTGCTCAACGTGTCCTACGATCCCACGCGCGAGTTCTATCGCGAGTTCAACGACGCCTTCGCCGCCGACTGGAAAGCGAAGACTGGCGACAGCGTCACCATCCAGGCCTCGCATGGCGGCTCCGGCAAACAGGCGCGTTCGGTCATCGATGGGCTGAAGGCCGATGTGGTGACGCTGGCGCTGTCCGGCGACATCGACGCGATCGTGCAGAACGCGCGGCTGTTGCCGCCGGACTGGCAATCAAGGTTGCCGAACAGCAGCTCGCCGTACACCTCGACCATCGTGTTCCTGGTGCGCAAGGGCAACCCCAAGGGCATCCGCGACTGGGGCGACCTCACCAAGCCGGGCATCAGCGTGATCACGCCGAATCCCAAGACCTCGGGCGGCGCGCGCTGGAACTATCTGGCCGCGTGGGGCTGGGCGGATCGTGCCTTTGGTGGTGATCGCGCCAAGACCATCGACTACATCACGCGCTTGTTCCAGAACGTGCCGATCCTCGACACCGGCGCACGCGGATCGACCACCACCTTCGTCAATCGCCGGGTTGGCGATGTGTTCCTGTCCTGGGAGAACGAGGCCTATCTGGTGCTCGGCAATCCCGGTGGCGACCGGTTCGAGATCGTGGTGCCTTCCTTGAGTGTGTTGGCCGAACCGCCGGTGGCGCTGGTCGATCGCAATGTCGACGCCAAGGGCACGCGCGCCGCGGCGCAGGCCTACCTCGAATTTCTCTACACCGAACAGGGTCAGAAACTTGCCGCCAAGCATCACTACCGGCCGTCGAAGCCTGAGCTGGTGGATGCCGCCAGCCTGGCCAAGTTTCCCAAGCTGGAATTGCTGACCATCGCCGATTTCGGTGGCTGGGCAGTGGCCCAGAAGGAGCATTTTGGCGACGGTGGTATCTTCGATCAGATCTTCCAGCCCGCAAAATGAGCAGCCTAGTGGCGGTCGCACCCCCGCAAGAGATTGCGCCAGCAAGGCGCTGGCGTGATCCCTTGCCCGGCTTCGGCTTGACGCTGGGCTGGAGCCTGGCGTGGCTGGGGCTGATCGTGCTGCTGCCGCTGTCGGCACTGGTGATTCGCGCCGCCGACCTTGGCTGGGACGGCTGGGCGCAGATCCTGTCGAGCACCCGCGTGCAGCGCGCGCTGTGGCTGAGTTTCAGCACCGCGCTGCTGGCGGCGTCGATCGCCACCGTGATCGGCGGGCTGATCGCCTGGGTGCTGGTGCGCTACGAATTTCCCGGGCGTCGCGTACTCGACGCCATGGTCGATCTGCCGTTTGCGCTGCCGACCGCCGTGGCCGGCATCGCGCTGACGGCACTGTACTCCGGCAACGGCTGGCTCGGTCAGTATCTGGAACCGCTGGGCATCACCGTGGCGCAGACGCCGGTCGGCATCGTGCTGGCGCTGGTGTTCATCGGCCTGCCCTTCGCGGTACGCACCGTGCAGCCGTTGCTGGAGACCGCCACGCGCGAACTGGAAGAAGCCGCCGCAACGCTCGGCGCCTCGCGCTGGACCATCGTCCGCCGCGTGGTGTTCCCGCCACTGCTGCCGGCACTGATCACTGGCTTCAGCCTGGCCTTCGCGCGCGGCGTTGGCGAATACGGCTCGGTGATCTTCATCGCCGGCAACATTCCCTTCGTCTCCGAAATCGCGCCGCTGCTGATCGTCATCAAGCTGGAGGAATTCGATTACGCCGGCGCCACCGGCGTCGCCACCTTGATGCTGCTGATCAGCTTCGTGCTGTTGCTGGCGATCAGTTGGGTGCAGAAGCGGGTGAGTCGGTGAGGCGGGCAGGCGTCATGGTTCCCGATGCTCCGAACCCTGTGGGAGCGGGTTTACCCCGCGAGCTTTGGCGGTGTGCCAGAAAAGCTCGCGGGATGAACCCGCTCCCACAGGTTTGTCGGGCCGGCTGTTCGAGAGCGAATGAGCATGCAGATTGACTCGCATCCCGACTCCGTGTTGGATTTTGGTGTTGGTGTTGGTGTTGGTGTTGGTGTTGGTGTTGGTGTTGGAGAGAGCCGATGAAGCGGGTGTGCATCAAAGTGCCCGATGCTGCGAACCCTGTGGGAGCGGGTTTACCCCGCGAGCCTTTCTGGCACACCGCCAAAGCTCGCGGGATGAACCCGCTCCCACAGGTTCGTCGAGTCGGCTGTTCCGAGGCGAAAAACTCATGCTGACCGAATCGCACGCCGACTCCGCCCTCTCCGAACCCGCCTGGCTGCGCTGGACGCTGATCGGCATCGTCGTCGTCGCCATGCTCGGTCTGATTGCACTGCCGCTGGCGCTGGTCGCGGTCGAGGCGCTGGCGCAGGGCTGGGTGGCTTACTTCAGCGCGATCAGCGATCGCGATACAGTGGCGGCGATCAAGCTGACGCTGCTGGTGGCGGCGATCACGGTGCCGTTGAACGCGGTCTTCGGCATCGCCGCAGCCTGGTCGATCACCAAGTACGAGTTCCCCGGCAAGCGCCTGTTGCTGGCGCTGATCGACTTGCCGTTCGCGATCTCGCCGGTGGTGGCGGGCCTGGTCTTCGTATTGCTGTTCGGCGCCCAGGGCTGGTTCGGCGACTGGCTCGCCGAGCGCGATTTGCAGATCATCTTTGCGACGCCCGGCATCGTGCTGGCGACGGTGTTCATCACCTTCCCGTTCGTCGCGCGCGAGTTGATCCCGCTGATGCAGGCGCAGGGTCGTGACGAGGAAGAAGCGGCGGTATCGCTCGGTGCAAATGGCTGGACCTTGTTCTGGCGGGTGACGCTGCCCAACATCAAGTGGGCACTGCTGTACGGCGTGCTGCTGTGCAATGCGCGCGCGATGGGCGAGTTCGGCGCGGTGTCGGTGGTTTCCGGCCATATCCGCGGGCTGACCAATACGCTGCCGCTGCATGTCGAAATCCTGCACAACGAGTTCAGTTTTGCCGCCGCGTTTGCGGTGGCCTCGCTGCTGACGCTGCTCGCGTTGGTCACGCTGCTGATCAAGATCTGGCTGGAAGCCCGCCATGGCGACGCCCTCGCGGTGCGCGCCGGGCGCCACTGAGGACCGAGACTGATGGACCTGCACCTGCAATCGTTGCGCAAACAGTTCGGCGCCACCGTAGCCTTGCACGATGTCGATCTCGACGTGCGCAGCGGCGAACTGGTCGCATTGCTCGGGCCGTCAGGGTCCGGCAAAACCACGCTGCTGCGCGCCATCGCCGGGCTGCTGCCGGTGGACTCGGGCCGCATCCTGTTCGGGGCACGCGACGCTACCGGGGTTTCGCTGCGCGATCGCCGCGTCGGCTTCGTGTTCCAGCACTACGCGCTGTTCCGTCATCTCGACGTGTTCGAGAACATCGCGTTCGGGCTGCGCTCGCGGCCGCGGCGCGAGCGTCCGGCGCCGGCGGAAATCAGCCGGCGCGTCAATGAACTGCTGGCGCGCGTGCAACTTGCCGATCTCGGCTCGCGCCTGCCGGATCAGCTCTCCGGCGGCCAGCGCCAGCGCGTCGCCCTGGCGCGCGCCATGGCGATCGACCCGACCCTGTTGTTGCTCGACGAACCGTTCGGCGCGCTCGACGCCAAGGTGCGCGTGGAACTGCGCCGCTGGCTGCGCCAGATCCACGACGACACCGGCTACACCACGCTGTTCGTGACTCACGATCAGGAAGAAGCGATGGAGCTGGCGGACCGCGTGGTCGTACTCAATCGCGGGCGTATCGAGCAGGTCGGCACACCCGACGAAATCTATCGGCGGCCGGTGTCCTCGTTCGTGTTCGATTTCATCGGTCGTGGCGCGCAGATCGCCGGGCATGCCAGGGACGGACGATTCACCCCGCAGGGCAGCGACGTGATGCTGCCGATCCCGGAGCGCGTGCGTATCGACGGGCCGGCGCTGCTCTCGGTGCGCCCGCACGATCTGCAGATCGTCGGACCCGACGCCGGCGGACTGCGCGGCCGCATCCGTCAACTGCGAACCTTGGCGGGGCGCACCACGCTGGACGTGGAAATGGCAGGCCCCGGCGTGACCCTGGAAGTCGATCTCGCCAGCGACCAGATCGGCGATCTGCAACCGCAGGGCGAATGGATCCATCTCGCGCCGACGCACGCCAGCTGGTTTCCGGCGGGTCGGTCGTGACTCTCACCGGACATCGCGCAAGTCTCTGAAAGAAGAGCCTTTTCCGCAAAGGACGCAAAGAACGCAAAGGAAAGCAAAGCCAGCAGAACATGAACGCCTTGGTTCTTGGCTCTCTTTGCGTCCTTTGCGTCCTTTGCGGACAAAAAATGCAGCCCGCATGGCCGCCAGTTCGATGCGCGAGCACGCGCGTCATCAAGGTCGACTGATTTGCCGAAATCACGTGGGATTTAACGCTCAGCTCACGGCAATCTTACCGGAACCTAATTCCCACTAAAGCAGTATGGGTTTGACCCGATTGTCTCAACAAGCGAGGGCAGACCATGCAGACCTACTCTGACATCCGACAGACCTTCGACGGCCGATTCGACGAGGGTGGTGTCATCCACCATGCGTCGGCCCAGCCGGTCGCCCAGGCGCAGTCCTTTCCGGGCCTCGGCGAAATCATCAAGCTGGTCGACGACGCGCTCGCGCTGCGGCGTACCGAAGCGGTCACCGCGCACATTCGCAAGCAACTGCCGGCGCTGATCCACGCACGTCGAGCAGAACTCCCGGGGCAGTTGCTGCAGGTCAATGCGCAAGGTTACCGGCGATTCGAACTGCATCACTGCCCGATCGGCGGCTATCAGATCCTGGCGATGGTCTGGGGGCCGGGGCAGGGTACGCCGATCCACGATCACAACGATCTGTGGGGCGTGGAAGCGGTGATGCACGGTGAACTGCAGGTCTCGCGCTACCGGATTCGCGAAGTTGCAGGCACCTCGCTGCGCCTGGAGCCGACCGACCTCGTCGAGTTGCGCAGTGGCGATATCGAAACCTTCGATGCCGAGCATGGCCTGCACCTGTGCCGCAACCCGTCGCCGCGCGCGGCGGCGGTTTCGCTGCACGTGTACGGACGGCCGCTCGACCGCTTTGGCATCTACGTGGACGAGGGCGATGGCTGGCATGAGCGTCGTGAGCATCAACCACGGCTTGAAACGCTGATCGGTTGACGCGCCCGATGGGCGTCATGAACGCCATGACTGCGCCGACGTTCTGCCGGATTGCTTCGCGAGGATTGCGCCCATGTTGAAAACTGCAGATGTTGCAGTCATTGGCGGCGGCGCGGCGGCAGCCGCTCTGTTGATCGCACTGGCGGCACGTGTAGGGCGGGAGTCGCCTTCAGTGCTTTGGGTGGCGCCGCCAGGCGAGGATGGGCGCGGGCTGGCGTACAAGACGCGCGATCCGGCGCATCGGCTCAATGTGCGCGCCGCACGCATGAGCGCGCGTGCCGACATTCCCGGCGACTTCGTCGATTACCTGATCGCGCGCGATGGTCACGCCGATCCTAATGCTTTCTACCCACGCCGACGTTATGGCGAGTACCTGGTCGATCGCATCGCCGAATGCCTGCCGCGTTTGCAGGCCGAACGCTGGTCGACGCAGGCGATCGGGCTGAGCCGGCGCAGCGGCGCTTGGCAGATTCGCGGTGCCGACGGGCAATATCGCAGCGCCCGCCATCTGCTGCTGGCGATCGGCCCACAAACGCCGATGCCGCTGGCCGGCGTGTCGCCTGCCTTGCTCGGCCAGGGGCGTTTTCGCCTCGACCCGTACGCCTGGGTCGAGCAACCGCGCAGTTCCGGTGTGCCGCACAGCATCTGGATTCTTGGCAGTGGGCTGACTGCAGTGGACCTGGCGCTCACTGCGGCCCAACACCACCCGCAAGCCGAGATCCATGTCTTGTCCCGGCATGCTGCGCTGCCGGCTACCCACGCCAATGTCCATGCTGTGGGTGGCGATCCCTTGCATGGCGAACGCTGCTTGCCGAGCGCAAGCCAACTGTTGCGGCTGATCCGCAGCCATTGCGACGGTCTGACCGATTGGCGCGAGGGCATCGATGCGCTGCGTGCAGGCACGGCAGATCGCTGGCAGGCATGGCCGGTGGCCGAAAAGCGACGCTTCCTGCGCCACGCGCGTTGGGCCTGGGATCGCGTGCGCCATCGCATGGCGCCAGAAATTGCGCGAGCCATTTCGGCGCTGCGCAAGTCGGGCCAGTTGAGCGTGCATCAGGGTCGATTCCTCGGCGCCGAACCGCAGGCACGGCGGATTGTTTTGACCTGGTGCACGCGTGGCAGCAACGAACGTCACGAGGTACTGGCCGATCTGGTGCTGCAGGCGACGGGACTCAACTCGCAGGTAAGCAACAGCACGCTGCCGCTGCTGCGCAGTTTGCTGGATCAGCGCCTTGCGCGTCCCGATGCGCTGGACATGGGGCTTGCCGTGGACGCCGAACAGCGGCTGCTTGATGGCAGCGGATATGTCCGTTGCGATGCGCATGTGATCGGCGCGCTGGCGCGCGGTAGCCGCTTCGAGTGCATCGCCATGCCTGAAATCCGCAATACCGCCGACGCCATCGCCGCCACGCTGATCGAAGCGCAAGGCCAGGAGTGCCAGCTGGCGTTCGGCGCGGCCTCGTGATCGTCGCCTGAGCAACTGCCGTGGTAGCCTTTTCCGTCGTTTTTCGGTGAATCGAAAGGGTGGCTGATGCTCGACGCTGGACTGCTGTGGGCGGTGTACGGCGGCCTGATGATCGGTGCCGCAGCGGCGCTGTTTTTTTGGCTCAACGGGCGCATCGCCGGTATCAGCGGCATCTTCGGTGACTTGCTGTTCGAGCGTCGCCATGGTCATTGGCCTTGGCGGTTGACCTTCCTCGTTGGCCTGGCGCTGGGTTATCTGGCGATCCGTGTCTGGCGCCCGGAATTGGGCGAGTTCCAGTTGCAGACCGGGCCGGTTGGCATGGTCATTGCCGGCCTGCTGGTCGGCTACGGCACGCGCATGGGCAACGGATGCACGTCGGGCCATGGCATCTGTGGCATCGCACGCCTGTCGCCACGCTCGTTCGCGGCGACCGGCACCTTCATGCTGGTGGCGATCCTGACTGTGGCGTTGCTGCGCCATTCGGGAGTGTTCGCATGAGGCCGCTGGTGGCTCTGGGCTGTGGCACCTTGTTCGGCGCCGGATTGACGCTGTCGGGCATGACCGATCCGGCCCGCGTACTTGGATTTCTCGATGTGCTCGGGGCTTGGGATCCAACCCTGGCCCTGGTGATGGCTGCGGCGTTGGCGGTCAGCCTGCCGGCCTTCCAGTGGGTGCGGCGTCATCCACGGCCGTTGCTGGATTCGCAGTATTTCGTGATGGAGCGCACCGACGTCGATGCCGACCTGTTGATTGGCGCGGTCCTGTTCGGGGTCGGCTGGGGCATCGCCGGGCTGTGTCCCGGGCCTGCAATTGCCACTGTCGTGTCCGGTTCTCCCGAGATCCTGCTGTTTGTCGCTTCGATGGCTGCAGGCATCGGCGTGCGGCATTGGCAGTCGAGGGCTAGCGGATCAGGTTGACGTTGCCGCGCACGGGTTTCGGTGCTCGCGGCACCCGTGTCGAAGTGAAGCCGGTGGCCGGCAGTTCGGGCGGGTGCAGGCATCTGGCCCACGCCGGCTTTGTCCAGCCGCAAGGTAAGGCAGAGCCGAATGCGGGAGCATCGACTGAGTGCCGGGGCGTCGTATGTCTGCACCGCGGACTCGACGCTGGGCAATTTGCACTCCTTCCCCCACCAGGATGAATCCCCATGGCCCTTATCTCGTTGCGCCAATTGCTGGATCACGCCGCCGAGCACGACTACGGCGTGCCGGCGTTCAATATCAACAACCTGGAACAGATCCAGGCGATCATGGAGGCGGCGGAAAAATGCGCGGCGCCGGTGATCCTGCAGGCTTCGGCCGGCGCGCGCAAATACGCCGGCGAGGCTTTCCTGCGTCATCTGGTGCAAGCGGCAGTGGAGACCTACCCGGACATCCCGATCGTGATGCATCAGGATCACGGCGCCTCGCCGGCGGTGTGCCTGCAGTCGATCCGTTCGGGATTCAGCAGCGTGATGATGGACGGCTCCTTGCTGGAGGACGCCAAGACGCCGGCCAGCTACGAGTACAACGTCGACGTCACCCGCAAGGTCTGCGAAATGGCGCATTCGATCGGCGTCTCGGTCGAGGGCGAACTCGGTTGCCTGGGCTCGCTGGAGACCGGTGAGGCCGGGGAAGAAGATGGCTCCGGCGCCGAGGGCAAGCTCAGCCATGAGCAGATGCTGACGGATCCCGAGCAGGCGCGCGATTTCGTCGCCGCCACCGGCGTCGATGCGCTGGCGATCGCCATCGGCACCAGCCATGGCGCCTACAAGTTCACCCGCGAGCCGACCGGCGACATCCTCGCGATGGATCGCATCGCCGCCATCCATGCCGCGGTGCCCAACACGCATCTGGTCATGCACGGCTCATCGAGCGTGCCGCAGGAATGGCTGGCGATCATTCGCCAGTACGGTGGCGCCATCAAGGAAACCTATGGCGTGCCGGTCGAAGAGATCGTGCGTGGCATCAAGAGTGGGGTGCGCAAGGTCAACATCGATACCGACATCCGCCTGGCGATGACCGGCGCGATCCGCAAGATCTTTGCCGAGCAACCGGCCGAGTTCGATCCGCGCAAGTTGCTGACGGTTGCCCGGAGTGCCGCGCGCGACGTCTGCAAGTTGCGCTTCGAAGCATTCGGCTGCGCCGGACAGGCGCCCAGGATCAAGCCGATACCGCTTGAGCGTATGGTGTCGCGCTATCGCTGAAACGGAGACCGCCATGGCCACCACCGCACCGGCAGCCGACTTCGGTTGGTTGGCACCGGAATTCCACCTGCGCGGTACGGACGGCGCCTGGCATCGGCTGTCCGAACTGGCCGGCGCACGCGGGACCGTGGTGGCTTTCCTGTGCAACCACTGCCCCTACGTCAAGGCGGTATTGCCGCGGCTCGTGCGCGACGCGCTCGAGCTGACGGCGCACGGTGTGAAGGTGATTGCCATCAATGCCAATGACGCGCTCGCGTATCCCGACGACAGCTTAGAGCGCATGGTCGAGATTGCCGCCGATTGGCCGTTCCCTTATCTGCACGACGAAACCCAGCAGACCGCACGCGCATTCGGCGCGGTGTGCACCCCGGATTTCTTCGGTCTCGACGGCGAACTGCGCCTGCGTTACCGCGGACGGCTGGATGCCTCGCTGAAAGCCGCCGCCGACAGCGACGCGCCGCGCGAACTGTTCAACGCGATGCGCATGATTGCGCAAGTCTCTCGGGCGCCAGCCGAGCAGCACGCGGCGATGGGCTGTTCGATCAAATGGCGTGCCGGGTGTTGATCTGCGGGACTGGTTGAAGAGCGGCGCCGCAGGTGCGGCGCCCTCCAGAAGCGCGCGGCTCGTGAGCTTCTGGAGGGCCGCGCGCCTGCGCGGCCGCTGCTGATCTGCGGGACTGGCTGCCTGGTCAAGGAGGGCGCGAGACCTTCGCTCCGGGTCGCGTCCAGCGTGTCGCCCACAGCCTGGGGGAGGGCGATCTGGTGCCCGGCGCCGGCATTGATGAATCAGAGGCGGGCTTCTTCTAAGTACTTATCGCAGCAACAGTATCGTCATCTGACAACTGCGCATGACGTGCGTGATGGTGCTGCCGACGATCAGGTGGCGGATCCGGGAGTGGCCGCAGGCGCCCATGACGATCAGATCGACGGCTTCGCGTTGAGCGAAATCGACGATGACCGAGTCGGTGGGTCGCCACATGGCGCTGACGAATCGCAGCGATCAGGGTTGGCGCGATTGCGGCGCAGCCGCAGCATTCAGCGGGTCGAACTCCAGCAGCACGGCGCCGACGCGCAGGTCGAACTCGCCGTCGCGAGCGAGGCTGGACACGCGACGCTCGCCAAGCCAGCAGCCATTGGTCGAGCCCAGATCGCGCAGCACCAGGCCACCGTCGATCAGCACCTCGAGCTCGGCGTGCCGGCGCGACACCGTGGGCTCGTCGATGCGGATCGCGCAGTCGGCGCCGCGGCCGATGCAGTGGCGACCGGGTTCGAGGCACCACGCGCCTGACTCCGGGCGACCGGCGAGGCGTACGCGATAGCCATTCATGTGCGTGCTAACTGTGGGGTCGAGTGGGACATGCCGGTTCCTCGGGTGAGACTCGGACATTCCAAGGAGCGTGCCAGCCGTCCAGCCCAACAGCATCAATCGCCAGTGCCCGCGCGGGTTCGCGTGCGCGAACTCGCCGCCGCTCTGGGTCAGCGACGCCGTGCGCAGCCGCGAACTGCGCACGGACCTGATCGTGGTCAGGCCGAACTCCGCTGATCGCGCGTTATCCTCCAGCCTTGTTGCACTCGCCGGAAACCGCGCATGCGTCTGCGCTACAACCTGGAATGGCTGGACTCCGGGCAGCCGCGCCGTGACCTGGCGCCGGGCCGCTATTTGCTTGGCCGTGGCGGCCGCAGCGATCTGGTCTTCGATGCGCCCGGGGTTTCGCGCGAGCACGCCGAGTTGATGATCTGCGCCGACCGCGGTCTGCTGCTGCGCGATCTTCAGTCCACCAACGGTACGCGTGTCGATGGCCAGCGTATCGACGAGGGCTCGTGGTGCGGCGATGTCGACGTGCATCTGGGCAGCAGCGTGCAGTTGCGCCTGCGCGAACGGGGTGGACTCGACGCACTGGCGCTGGCGCTCGACGCTGCGCCGGCGACGGTCGCAGCGATCGACGAGCTGCCGACCGCCGCACCGACTGCCGTGCACAGCCTGCTGCGCGAGCTGCGCTTGGCGCTCGTCGAGTGTCGCCCGCCGGCGCCCGGGCCGTGGCCGGTAACCGCGTTGATGCGGCTGCTGCAGCACTGGTGCGAACTGGCCGAAGCGACGCACCTGCAGTTGCGCCACGCCGAGGGCGGCGCGCTGCTGGCGCAGGCCGGTGCGCTGCCGACGCAGTCGCCTGCGCTGCTGGCCGAACATGCCGGGTGGCAGTTCGCCGGCGATCCGCCGATGCCTGCGGCGCGCGCACTGGTCGAGGCCGGCGGCGAGTTGTTGCGCTGGGCATTGCCGTCGGCCGCATCGGTGAGTAGCGAACCCGCCCCCCAGCCGCAGCGCGACTGGCCCGGCGTGCCGAGCAGCGCCCCGGCCATGCGCGCCGCGCTGACGCCGCTGCAGCGCGCAGCAGCCGCGTCGATCAGCGTGCTGCTGCTCGGCGAGACCGGTGTCGGCAAGGAACTGATTGCGCACTGGGTCCACCACACTTCGCCGCGTCATGCCGGCCCGTTTCTGGCGATCAACTGCGCAGCGCTGCCGCGCGACCTGCTGGAGGCAGAGCTGTTCGGTGTCGAGCGCGGTGCCGCCACCGGCGTCGAGGCGCGGCCGGGACTGTTCGAGCAGGCGCACGGCGGAACCCTGTTTCTCGACGAGATCGGCGACACCGCCGCCGATACTCAGGTGCGCCTGTTGCGCGCGCTCGAGGATGGCCGCCTGCTGCGCGTCGGCGGCCGCAAGCCGGTGCACGTCGATGTGCGCGTGATCGCGGCGACCAATCGCGACCTCGATGCCGAGGTCGCCGCGGGTCGTTTTCGCCTCGATCTCTACCATCGTCTCGCCGGCTACAGCGCACGCATTCCGCCGCTGCGCGAACGCATCGAGGACATCGCGCCCCTCGCACTGCACTTCTTCCAGCAGGCGCTGGCACGCAGCGGGCGGCGCAGCCCGGGCATCACTGCGGCAGCGTTGCTGGCGCTGCAGCGCTGGCGCTGGCCCGGCAATGTGCGCGAATTGCGCCAGGCGATCGAACGCGCGGCGATCCTGCTCGACGACGGCGAGGCGCTGGATCGCAGTCATCTGCCCGAGGCATTGCGCGCCGGCGCGGCGCCCGATGCCGCGGCGCTGCGGCTGGAAACTGCGTTGCTGCGCGCCGAGCGCGAAGCGCTGCTGACCGCGCTGGCGGTGGCCGGCGGCGAGCACGAACGCGCCTGGACGCTGCTCGGCATCGGCAAGACCAGTTTCTACAAGAAGCTGCGCGAGCACGGTCTCGGCCGCACCACGGACGGCCCATGAACTCCGCGCTTGGCGACAACCGGAATTGCCGGCGGCCATGAGCGAGCACGAGCGCACGCGACCGGAGCCCCTCACGCAATCGGTGCAGTTGGCGCCGCTGCTGGCGGAGAATGCGCCGGGCATGCGCTTCGGCCGTTATCGATTGCTGCGCAAACTCGGGCAGGGTGGCATGGGCGTGGTCTGGCTGGCCGAGCAGAGCGAGCCGATGCGCCGCCAGGTGGCCCTGAAACTGGTACAGCAGGCGCGGCTCGATCGTGCGGCGCGCGCGCGGCTGGAAATCGAGCGCCAGGCGCTGGCGCTGCTGGCGCATCCCGGCATCGCGCAGATCTTCGATGCCGGCAGCCAGCCGGGCGTGTCCTGGTTCGCGATGGAATGGGTCGACGGACAGCCGCTCGACCAGTGGTCGCAACAGCCGGAGTTATCGCTGCGCGCGCGCCTGCAGTTGATGCACGCGCTGTGCCGCGCAGTTGGGCACGCGCACCGCCGCGGCATCGTGCACTGCGATCTGAAACCGGCCAATGTGCTGGTGATCGAGGACGTCGGCGGACCACGGCCGAAGGTGATCGACTTCGGCATCGCGCGCGCCGTGGGCAGCGGCGAGGCGGGCCCGATGGTCGGCACGCCGGGTTACATGAGTCCGGAACAGCGTGCGGGGGAGGCGCTGGATGCGCGCACCGATGTCTATGCGCTCGGCGTGTGCCTGTTGCGCCTGCTCGGTGGGCGCGTGCCGGGAGAGCACACGTCGGCGGCCGATTGTGTGCGCGACATGCTCGCCGGCTTGCCGTTGGCGCGCGTGCGCCGCCGGGAACTCGGCGCGTTGTTGCAGTGTGCGCTGGCCGATGCCGCGAGCGCGCGCTTCGACGACGCCCACGCGCTGGCCGACGAGATCGAGCGCTGGCTGCAGCAGCGACCGCTGCAGACGCTCGCCGGGCGTCGCGGCTATCGGCTGCGCTGCTGGTTGCGTCAGTACCGCTGGCCGGCGCTGGGGCTGACCGCATTCATGCTGATGGCGGCCGCATTCAGCCTGCAACTGTGGCGCCAGTACCAGCAGACGCGGGTGCAGCGCGACACCGCCGAACAGGTCGTGCAATTGCTGGTGGACACCTTCGCCGCCGCCGATCCGGTGCAGTTTCCCGGCGGCAGCGCCAGCGCGCGCGAGTTGCTGGCGGCCGCCGCGGGCCGTGTGCACGGCCAGCCGCTGCCCGATGCGCTGCGCCAGCGCATTCTCGAAGCCCTCGGCAGCGCGCAACACAGCCTGGAGCTGTACGACGACGCGCGCCGCAGCTACCGGCTGGCACTCGACGCCGTGCCCGGCGACGAGGTCCTGGCGCGCGATCGATTGCGGCTGCAACTGGCGCGCATCGACAGCGATGCCGAGGATTACGTCGCTGCCGAGGCGGCGGCGCAGGAGATCGCGGATCGCCATCTGCACAGCGCGCCGGCGCTGGCGGCCGACAGCCTGCTGTTGCGCGCCGACAATGCGCTGCTGCAGGACGATCCGGCGCTGGCCGCGCAGCTCGCAACCGATGCCAGCGCATGGATCGGTGCCGATGGCGACCGCGAGCGACAACAGCAACTCGCCGTGGTGCGCGCGCGCATCGCCGCGGCGCAGGGCGATCCTCAGGCGGCCATTGTTGCCCAGCAGCAGGCGCTGGCGATCGCCGCGCAATTGTGGAGCGCGGAGGATCTGCGCACCCTGGACCTGCGCAACGATCTTGCGCTGTATGCCGGACAGGCCGGCCAGCACGCCGAGGCGATCGCGCAACTGGAACGTATCGCCGCGTTGACCGAAAAAGCCTGGGGCAGCGACAGCGCGGGCCTGGCGACGGTGTACGGCAACCTCGGCGTCAATCGTTTGCGCGCCGGCGATGCAGTCGGCGCCGAGGCCGAGCACCGCCGCGCGGTGGCGATTTTCGAGCAGCGCCTCGGGTCGGAGTCGATGCACACCGGCACCGAATACAACAATCTCGCCGCCGCCATCGAGGCGCAGGGGCGCGCCGCCGACGCGCTGCCCTGGTTCGAACGCGCCGAAGCGGCGCTCACCGCGGCGGTCGGCGGCGAGCACTTCCGCGTCGGCGTGACCCTGCACAACCACGCCCGCGCGCGCATCGCCAGCGGCGACCTGCCGCGTGCGCGCGAGTTGCTCGACCGCAGCGCCACCATCCTCGAACCGGCGCTCGGTCGCGAACATCCGCGCTGGCAAGTCTGGCGCACCAGCGACGCCGAGTGGCGCCTCGCCCGCGGCGACGCCGTTGCGGCCCTGGCGATCCTGCGCGAAACCGCGCCGGCACTTGGCGACGCTTTCGGCGCCCACAGCCGCGAAGCGCGCCGCGCGCGGGACCTGCTGCAGCGCGCACTCGCGGCTTCGGGTGACTGCGGGGAAGTGCCTCCCGCGCCGGCGTCGCTGGACGGCGATGCCGCCACAAAGCAGTGTCCCGACTGAGGCGTGCATGCCTCGTTGGATCGACGCAAAGTCGAACGCCATGACGACTCCGATGCGTCGGTGATTGCCTCTGACGCGTGCGCCCGAGGGGCTGGCAGTGCGTCTCCGCGGATTGGCGGAACGGGGCGCGTCGTTCAGCCGAACTCCGGCACGCTCACTTGCCAACGCCGGCAGTATCCGGGTTAGCCTTGGACGATCCCGAACCGGGCGACATTACTGGCAGCAGTCGTGGTTCTCGGCGGCGATCCCGCGTACGATGGAGCCCGGCTTGATCGGATCCAGGGAAGCCACGCCTTGCAGGAGTGGGTAACCAGCATCTACCGCCAGGACATCGGATCGTCGTTGCTGAGCCCCGCCTCGATACTGGTACATTGCGTTCGACTGACGCGCGCAGTCCCGGTGTTCCGACTGACGCGATCCATGGATTTCTCGCGAATCCACGACGATCTCGATCTGATGATGCGGCGATTGCGCGAGGAACGATGCCTGCCGCGAGCCGATCGATCGCGCACTGGCGGCGTGATCCTGGGGTGACAGAAGCGAAAGGAATGACGGTGGAATTCACCGCTGCAGACGTCTTCGAACGGCGCAACGACGCCCTGAGTGCATCGCTCGGAGAGGAGCTGGTGTTCCTCAGTTTAAGCAGCTGCTACTTCGCCACCGGCAATGTTGGCACGCGGATCTGGGAACTGCTGGCCCAGCCAATTTCCCTGCGGGAGATCTCCACCGCGCTCGGCAAGGAATATGCGGTCGATGCCACGACCTGCGAGCGCGAGTCGGCGGCGTTCCTGCGGCAATTGATCGACGCCGGATTGGTGCGGCTGCGCGCCTGAATCCGGGCATCGCTGCTGCCCACGCGCGCGGATCGAGCTCGCACGCAAGACCGTTGCGGCTGCCGCAGTTCAGTCTTTCGCCGTCGCATCCAGCCACAATCCCAGATAGCTTTCGAGCCAGACCCGGAGTGCATCGTCCTGACCCTGCGGATCGAGGCAGAGGCGCTGCGTCCACGCCTGCGAAAGGCGGCGCAGTTGCGCCAGTTCGGCGTGTCGATGCTGCTGGGCGTGGGCAAGGAAGGGCGCCAGGCTCGAACCCTTCGGCCGCAGTCGGATTTCGTCGGGCAGCAGCCCGCGCATGGCTTCGCGAAGCAGCCACTTGCGCATGCCGTGCCGATGGTGGAGATCGCTGGGGGCGCTCAGGCACCATCGGGTGAGTGCCAGGTCCCGGAATGGGGAGCGGAATTCGATGGCCTGTTGTTGCGCGTAATACTGCTCGGCGGCGCCGCTCAATCCGGCGTAGGCATTCAGCGTGTGGTGCGCCTGCCGTGGCCGCGGGAACTGGCGGAACGTGCTCACCTCGGCCGCCAGACGATCGCGCAGGCGAGTTCGCCAGGGCTCGCGCAGCCACTGCATTGTCGGGTGATCGTCGCGACCGCAAAGGCTCGCGCCCAGCGTGCGCCAGGCCGACGACCTGGCCAGTCCGCCGATCCCGACCCGGCGGTAGAGCCTCCAGAGCGCGCGCGCCAGCGGCTTCAGCCGCAATCCGACGGCGCTGTCGGCGATCAGGTCGGCGGGGTTCGGCACCAGGTGGTCGCCGAAGTGGCCGTCGAGGACGATGTCGACACCCGCATCCACAAACTCGCGGTAGGCCGCCTGCTTGAATTCCCGGAACGGCGATGCCACCGGCGTATCCGGCGATAGCGGCCGCCGGTACTCCGCGGCCAACGGGTGCAGAGCGTCGACGGCGACATCGCGAACTTCGATGTCGAGGTATTGGCCGAGGCGGCGCACCATCGCCCGTTCGTCGGTTTCCGGTCGCTGGTCGAAGCCGTAACACACGCCAACGAACCGTTTCGCATCGGGCTCCGGCATGGCGACAGCCAGCGCCGCCACGCTGCTGGAATCCATTCCCGCACTGAGCGAAATGCCCACACGTCGCGCGCCGCGACAGGCCCGCCGCACCGAGCTTCCGAGCAATTCGCGGAACTGCTCGACCATGGCCTCGTCGCGCTGTCCACGCCAACTGCAGTCCGGCTCCAGACGAATGCGTTTTCCTTGCACGCCCTCCCGGGAAATCACCAGGGACTCACCGGGTGCGACCGATCGGATCGCCCTGAACACCGTGGCGTCGGGCGCCGGCGACAGGCAAGCCAGATAGGCGGCCAGGAATTCCTCGTCGAGATCGCTCGCCAGTGCCGGATGCGCCCGCAGGACGTCTTCACCCGACGCGACCAGAATGGCGCCGGCGACCCGCGCGTAAACCAACGGCCGTTGCCCCAGCGGATCGCGTGTCAGCTCCAGCGTTTCGCGCGTCGGCTGCAGTCGAACGGCCGCGCATGCGGTTCCATCCAGCAACCGGGATTCGGTCCAGGACATCCGGCGGCGGTCGGCGCCGTCCTCATCGCCGAGCGCCCGGTCAAGCGCCAGCAGGCCATCGTCCGCCTCATCGGCGGCTTCGAGCAGCACCGCGGGTTCCAACTGGCGCTGGCGCGCTGCGTAGAGGCACCAGTTGCGCCCCGCACGCACTTCGCCTGGCCAGTGGGTTCGCGAACCGGCGCGCCGAAGAAGGGCGTCGCCAACAGGGCCCGGTATCGAACGCCCACTCCAGTCCAGCCAGGCCAGCAGAAATGCCAACGATCTCGTCCTTCGGGACAGCCAATGGTCAGCCAAGACCCTGCGCGTCGGCGAGCGCTGGCGCGCCAGCGCCGTACCTGCGCACGATCGGACCCTCGCGCCGCCTCAGGAAGTCAGCATTTCGAAGGTGGCGCCGGCGCCGCCGCTCTCCAGTTCCTGGCCGAGCCCACCGCGCGTTGCCGTCAGGATATCGCCGAGCCTTTGCAGTCGGGGAGTCTCCCAGGGCAGGCGTGGTGGGTTCTCGTCAGGCTTTTCGCCAGAGTGTCCTTGCATCGCGTTTCACCTCGCTGGCTCGCTATCGCGGGGAGAGCACGCCGCTCTCCCCGCATGTCATTACTGCAACGGCGCTGCCGGATCGCCGAACAGGACGATCGTGTAGGCCGCACTGCGATGCGCCGGCTCGCGCTGCAGCAGGTCTGCCTTGGCCGCCTGCAGGGCCTCGCCCATCGTCGTGATCGGCAAACCGCCATGGTCGCCCAGGCGCCCGTCTTCGACGATGTCGAAGAATCGGGTGCCGAGCGCCAGATGGCTTGCGTCCTCGGCCAGGCTGGTTGCACCCAGCACCGCCGCCGCCAGTCGGTTGCTGCGCAGCATCAGCGCATGCGCCATGGTGTCCTGCGTCGGCGCGGTGAAGTTGTTGTTCCAGCAGCCCCACTGACTGACGACCGCCAGTGCGCCGGTGCGGCTGATGCTGGCCAACTGGCTGACATCGAGCAGGTTGTCGATCGCCCAGCGGTGCGCGCTGGAATGCCCGAGGTAGGTCACCCAGTCCGCCGATCCGGCGAGGCCGGCGCGCGCCTGCGTGCGGGCGGCCGCAGTCCCGATTTCGTCGGCCAGCGCGTACTCGCGCTGTTGGCCCGGCTGCCGCAGGTAGCCGACGATCGCGCGGCTGTGCAGGGCGAACGACTCGCCGGGTTGCGACGCACCGGCCACCGCCAGGAAGCGCTGTGCCACACTGTTGCCGCGCGCGGTGATCGACGTGATCGCCCGCGTCAGTTCGGTCGTGGTGCGCACCGGCAGACGTCCGATCGCCAGCTCCGGCTGCTCGTCGCCGCTCAGGTCGGCATACGGGTGGTCGGTCGCCGCATGGAAGATGTAGCGACTGCTTTGCGTGTACCACGTCGGCAGGTAGCTCTGGCTGCCGCTGCCCAGGTAGTCGTGGTAATCGATGCTGTCGCCGCCCACCAGCAGCACGTAACGCGCACCCCGCTGCGCCGCGGCGGCGATCGCCGCCTTGATCGCCTGCGGATCGCGCACGTGGTCGCTGTGCGCGGCGTAGACGGCATCGGTGCGCAGCACCGCGGTGCTCAACCCGCGACTGCTCTGCAGCGCCAGCAGCGGCGCCAGGCCGGATTCGAACAGCGGATGCGCGATCACCAGATAGTCGAGTTGCGGCGGCAAGGCGTACGCGTCCGCCGGCAACGACAGCGCCGGCGTGCGCACCGCTGCCGGGTCCGCAACGCGCCACGCCGTGCTGGCGACCGGAAGCAGGACCGGCGCCGCGGTCAGTTCGTCGCGACGCAGTTCGCCGCCGACCAGGCTCCAAAGCACGGCACCCTGCGCCTGCCCATCGATCTGGAAGCGCGCGGGCGGCGGCGCCGCCGCCGTCTCGAAGCCATCACGGAACTCGCCGACACCGGTGCCCACGGCGGTCGGATCGATGCTTCCCAGCACCAGCGACCCACCGCTGACGCGCGTCCGCCGCGGATAGCTGACCTTGAACCCGTCCAGCATCACGATATCGACGCTGTAGCCGGTGTCGCGCGGCATCCGCAGCGTCAGCGTGTTGCTTGCGGCTAGCAGCGCCTCAGGCACTGCCACTTCGATGCGCTCGGCAACGAAGCTGTCGAACCAGCGATCGGCCAGGACCTGGCCATTGACCAGGATCTGCACATGGTGGTCGGGCGGCAGGTCCGGGAAGTCGAGGCCACCCCAGACGTCGACCGTCAGTTGCACCGGCCCGGGCGCGCGCTCCGGCAGCGCGAAGCTGCGGGTCAGTTGCGCAGGACCACTGCTGGCGATCAGTCGCTCGTCGAGCCACGGATCATCCGCCGGGGCACTGCTGTTGAACTCCCGGTTCGGGTAATGGACCACCTGGTCGGTGATGACGTGCAAGACGCCGCTGCCGGCTTGCGCGTGACCGCTGTCCACCGGACGGGCGGCGCCGGCATCGAGCGTCACCGCGTAGGCGTTCTCCGCGCCATAGCGGGAGACGCGCGCGACACCCAGGAACTCGATCGTGCAACCCGCCTGCAGCAGCGCACAATCCACATGCCGCGGGATCGGCAGATTGCCATCGAGCACCGCCAGGCTGGCGGCCGGCTGGCCATTGAAGCGGCCGTCGACGGCAATCAGGTCGGCCACGGCGATGCGCTGCACGCCATCGGCATTCACCTGGGCCAGGGCCGTGGCCACCAGCGCAGTGGATGCCCGCGCCACTGGTGTCTGCGCATTGCTGGCGCGGATCGCAGTCCAGTCCACGGACGCGTCCACCGGCTCTTCGCCGCGGCTGGCCCCAACCGCCACCGCGGGGTGGAAGCGGCTGGCGCCGACGACGTCGACATCCTCGATGCGTACTTCGCTGATCGAACCGGCAGTGGCCACGACGTGCTCGTAGACGCGCGCGGCGCGCGACTCTTCGCCGACGCTGGCGATCAGGTTCGGCGTCAGCAGTTGCCAATCGCCGGCCGGACCACTGCGTCCCCACAGGCGGAAGCCCACCTGGCCGACCTCATGCGTCGTGCTCCAGCGCACCCGCAGGCCGCCGTCCTGGCGCTCGACGCTCATCTTCGCCAGCGTCACCGGTGTGGTGAGGAAACTGCCGCTGAAGGCGGTCAGACCGGCGCTGTCTGCCGGATTGCCGCTCGGGGCCTCGGCGAACTGGTCTTCCTCAAGGCGCATGCCCACGGTCACCGTGGTACCGCCGGGGCTGCCGAGCAGGCAGCGACGCAACCAGCCACCAGCCGGCGCATTGCGCGACTGCTTGCCAGCGAAGGCCTTGAAGTTCGCGGCGTCGATCGGCGTCGCTGCCGGGAACTGGTGGTCGCTGCTGGTGCAGCCACTGCCGGCCGTTGCCGTGCCGGTCACCAGGCCGACGTACGGCGGGCCACCAATCGGCAACAGCAGTTGCGACACATCGCCCTCGATGGCGACGTAGCCGATGCTCTCGCCGACCGCAAAGCCCGGCGGCGGCAGGTCATCGGCGCTGACTTCGGAGGCTTCGATCGCCAGTTCGAAGCCACTCGCACCGACATTGCGCGCAACGCTGGTGGCCCACGGCTGCGACGGCCCGACCAGCCCGGCGCCGGTCAGGTTCGCGCCCTCGTTGTTCCACGACTGGATCGAGGTCAGCACCACCGGCGCGCTGCCGAAATCCAGGCCATTGCCAAGCACCGGCCAGTGGATGGCCTCCCACGCCGGCAGTGGCCACATGCCGAATCCACCGAGCAGGCTGTTGTACTGGGTCGCCGTCGTGGTGATCGCCCCCACCTTGAGCAGCGCGCCCACACCGCTGCCACGCGTCGTCAGCGCCCACGCCGGAACCACATTGGTGTCCTGCGTCAGCCGGTAGCTGCCCGGCATCGCCGCCAGCCAGTGCACCGTCATCGTGCCGCCGGCTCCGGTGCAGCCGATGCAGCCGGGCGGCTCCACCTGCAGCAGCTCGAAACCGGTGGTCGTGACGTTGCGGATGCGCACCGCCTGCGGATCGGCGTCCTCGTCCGAGGGCTGCACGATGACCACCGGGATCGCGTTGAACGCCTGCGCGAAGTTGACGATCACCGGCGCGTTGACGCCCGGCGCGGCAACCGTCGGCGGCAGCGTCACCGCGCCTACCTGCAGGCCGCCGGGGTTGCCGGCGCTGGCGGTGATCGAATAGCTCTCGGTGTCCGACGATGCCGAGTTGTTGGCATCGCCATCGTAGGTCGCGGTGATCGTCTTCGCGCCGATCGAGGTGCTGGTCAGCGCACAGTGGGTCGCCGGCAGCGTGATCGTGCAGTTATTGCCGTCGCCGTCGTCGACGGTGACCGCTCCGGTCGGTGCTGCACCGGCAATGCTGACAGAGACCGCGTACGGAACGCCGATGGTCTGGCTGGCCGCCGGGGCGATTGCGGTGATCGCCGTTGTGGATGCGTGCTTGACCACTTGTATCAGCGGCGCGGAGGCACTGCCGCCATGGCTTGGGCTGCCGCTGTACTCCGCGCTGATCGAGCGCGAACCCGCCGCCAGCGTATCGATCGCCAGACTCGCCACGCCGCCGCCGTCGAGCGGGCTGGTGCCGAGGATGGACGCGCCATCCCGGAAGATCACGCTGCCAGTCGGCGTGGCCCCATCGGCGGTGACAGAGGCGGTGAAAGTGACCGACTGGCCGACGTCGGACGGATTCGGGGTCGACGCCAGCGTGGTCACGCTCGCGATGTGGATCGACCGCGCCGCGCTGAACTCCGAGGTGTTGCCGCTGGCGTCGGTGGCGGTCGCGCTGAGCCAATCGTCCTCTGCGTTCCCGGAAAGACTGGTGGCGAAGCTCACCTGGCCGTTGGCGTCGGTGGTGACCGCCAGTTCGCCGAGGAACCGGTCGCCCTGGCCATGGCCGCTGGCGTCGGCCTCGTCGATGGCGAAGAACTCGATCACATAGTCGGCGTTGGCGGCGCTCTCGAGGTGTCCGGTGACGGCGACGGTGCCGCCGGTGTACAGCGCCGATTCGAGCACCGGGAAGTTCTGCAGGCCGTTGGCGCCGGTGTCGGCGTCGCCGGTGTCGTTGGCGGTGACGCCGTCCGCAACCGCGCCGGCGGCCACCAGGTCGATGCCAAGCCCGTCATTGCCGACCAGACGGTTGCGGCGCAGGTGCACCCCGTGGGCGTCGCTGGCGACCAGAACGCCGGCGCCCCCGTTGCCGCCCACGTGGTTGTCGTCGAGGTACACGTCTCCCGGCACCCCGCTGACAAAGATCCCGGCATCGGCGTTGTCCTGGATCTCGTTGCCGCGGGCGGTCAGGCCGTCCGTCGCCGCGCCGGTGACGACCAGGCCATGCGATGCGTTGCAGGCGATGAAGTTGCCCTCGACCCCACCCGGATCGTCCACGTCGGCGCCGACCAGCAGTTCGACCGAGTCGGCGATGATCCCGGCGGTGGCGTTGCCGATGCCGCAGGCACCCTCGCGGTCCGGGCCGATCAAGTTGCCCGCGATCACGCCGCCGGTGCCGGTGACGTGGATTCCGCCACCGTCGTTGCCGCTGATCAGGTTGCGCTCGGCGACATCCCCGACGCCGTCGCCGTCGGTCCCCACCAGCACGCCCACCGGGCTGCCGGAGATGCGCACGCCGGCGCCGGCGTTGCCGAGGTCGACGGTGCCATCGGCGCCGGTGCCGATGAAGTTGCAGCTGAGCCGGGCGCCGTCGCCGGTAATGTCGACCCCGTCGCCCGGGAAGGAGTGGATCGCGAGACCGCGCACGAGGGTGTCCGCCGCACTGATCGCCAGCCCGTCCTCGGTGCCCGAGAGAGCGCTGCCGTCGAGGACCACCTTCAGGGTCGGTGGCCAGGTCGTGCAGGCGGCGCCGGGCTGGGTGGTGGCGTCGATCTCGACCGCGTCGGTGATCGCGGGCAGGGCGCTGTTGAGGTGAATGGTGAAGGTGGGACCCACGCCCGTGATGGCGGACAGGGCCTTGTTGAGTTCGTTGGCGATCGGCCCCGCGCCCGGGATGGCGAAGACGATGCGGTCACGGGTCAGCGGCTCGCCCGGGAGGTAGGGTTGGCCCCACCCGCAATCATCGACGAACCAAGCCCGCGCGTTCGCGCGTTGGATGGCCTCTCGCAGGGTGCAGACGCCGTCGTTGGCGACGGCGTCGCCGGCGTCATCGACGACGAGGGTGCGCTGCACGAGCGGGTCGTCGTTGAGGATGGTCCCCGTGGCGGTGGCGTCGCCCAGGACGGCGTTGATCAGCTCGCCCGTCTGCAGGACGACGCTGAAGGTCTCGTCGAGTTCGTACATGGGGTCGCCGCGGACCAAGACGGTGGCTGTGCCGGTTGTCTGACCGACAGCGAAGCTCACGAACCCCTCGACAGTGTTGTAGTCCTCGTTGAGCGCCGCCGTCCCGTCGGCCGTCGCGAAGGTGATCTCGACCGGAAGCACCGGCGGCTCGCTCAAGGTGACCGCGAAAACCATGTCCGTGATGCCGCTATCGCCCTCCAGGATTTGGGCGTCGGCAATCGACACCACCGGCATCGGGCCGATGGTGGTCGACTGCGTGGCGCTCTCGTCGCCCGGCCAGGCCTCGACGTCGGCCGACTCGACGCTGGCGGCCAGTTGCACCGTGGGGTGCGCGCCGGCGTCGGCGGGCGCGGTCAGCGCGAGGGTCACGGTCGGCGCCGCGCCGACGGCCAGCGTCGCGCGCAGGCAGGTCACCGTGCCGGCGCTCTCCGAGCAGCTCCAGCCGCTGCCGGCGGCGCTCACGAAGCTGGTACCGGCGGGCACCGCCGCGCTCAGCACGACGTCGGTAGCGGCGCTCGGGCCGGCGTTGGCCACGGCCAGGGTGTAGCCGAGCGGCGTGCCTTCGAGCACCGGGTCGGCGGTGTCGACAACGGTCAGCGACAGGTCGACCGCGTCGCAGGCATCGCCGAGGCCGTCGCCGTCGCTGTCCTGCTGATCCGCATCCGGCAGGCCCGGGCAGACGTCGCAGACGTTGCCGACCCCGTCGGCGCTGGCCGGCGACGCCGCCAGCGCGGCGATCTCGTAGCCGGCCAGGGCGCGCCGGACCACGGTGATGCCGTCGATGGTTCCGGTCAATCGGAACCCGATCCGGACGTTGGCTGTGTTCGAGGTCGACCCCGACAGGGTATTGGCGATCGTGTTGGTGAGGACTCCGTCGACGTAGGCCCGCAGGTGGTCGCCATCGCCAACGAAGGCGAGGTGGTGCCATTGGTTGTCATTGATCGGAACCGAGCTCAGGAGCGTGATCGTGTTCGTCCCGTTGCCCTGCCGCAGCTCGACTTCGCCGGACCGCGCATGCGTCTGGTTGCGGACGAAGACACTGTAGGGAAAGAGGTCGCCGCTCAGCTTGTCGAGGATGGGGTTCGCGTTCGAACCGGCGTTCACCTGGTTCACCGGCAACTTCAGCCACATCGCAAGCGTCATCTCGTCGTGGGTATCGAAGTCGAGATCGGCATGGTGAGGCACCACCACCGAGTCGCCGGAACCGTCGAAGGAGAGGGCGCCGTCGGCCTGGCCGCTGGCCCAGGTAGCCCCGGTCACGCTGCCGTCGTGATCTCCCACCGAATCGGTCGCCACCGCGCCGGCGCCGTCGTTGAAGCCCCAATGGGCGACGCTGCCCGCCGGCCGGTCGAGGTCGGCATTGCTGGGGTCGGGGATCAGCGGGCAGGTATCGCCTTCGTCCGGGATGCCGTCGCCGTCGGTGTCGGTGAGGGTCGTGAACGACCAGATCGGGCAGTTCAGGGCGGTGCCGAAGGCGTTCGCCGGCACCACCCGCCAGTAATGGGTCGCGCCCTGCTGGAGATCCGGCAATGGGTCGAAGCTGGTGCCGGTTCCCATCGCGGCGCCGTTGACGAGATTGCTCGGCGGCAGCAGCCCACCGCCATCGGTGCCGAAGGACAGGCTGGCGCCGGTCGCCCCGGCGGGCAGGCCCCAGTTCAGCGTCGCCGCGACCGCCACATTGGTCGCGCCATTCGCCGGCGAGACGACTGTGGCGCAGGGCAGCAGGCTGAAGCTCGCGCTCACCGTGCAGGCCGCGGTGATCGCACCGGTGGTGTAGGTGCTGCCGGCCAGGCTGCCGGCGCAGCCGGTGACGGAGGCGATCTGGTAGCCGGGGTCCGGGGTCACGGTGAACGTGGCGCTGTCGCCATGGAACACGGACTGCGGCGTGGCCGGAGCAAGGCTGCCGTTGCTGCCGGCGCTCGGCGTCACCGTGTAGGCGATGCGGCTGAAGCTCGCGCTCACCGTGCAGGCGGCGGTGATCGCTCCGGTGGTGTAGGTGTTGCCGGCCAGGCTGCCGCCGCAGCCACTGACTGCGGCGATCTGGTAGCCGGGGTCCGCCGTCACGGTGAACGTGGTGCTGTCGCCATGGAAGACGGACTGCGGCGTGGCCGGAGCAAGGCTGCCGCCGCTGCCGGCGCTCGGCGTCACCGTGTAGGCGATGCGGCTGAAGCTCGCGCTCACCGTGCAGGCGGCGGTGATCGCTCCGGTGGTGTAGGTGTTGCCGGCCAGGCTGCCGCCGCAGCCACTGACTGCGGCGATCTGGTAGCCGGGGTCCGCCGTCACGGTGAACGTGGTGCTGTCGCCATGGAAGACGGACTGCGGCGTGGCCGGAGCAAGGCTGCCGCCGCTGCCGGCGCTCGGCGTCACCGTGTAGGCGATGCGGCTGAAGCTCGCGCTCACCGTGCAGGCCGCGGTGATCGCTCCAGTGGTGTAGGTGGTGCCGGCCAGGCTGCCGCCGCAGCCGGTGACGGAGGCGATCTGGTAGCCGGGGGACGGGGTCACGGTGAACGCGGTGGTCGCGCCGTGGTCCACCGATTGTGGTGTTGACGGCGACAGGCTGCCGTTGCTGCCGGCGCTCGGCGTGACCTGGTGCTGCACATCCAGCACGGTGACGGTCAGGGCCGCATCGAAGCTCGCGCCGGCGGCGTCGGTGGTGCGGATGGTGATCGGATGACTGGAGGCCGTCTCGTAGTCCAGCAGGGCCGCGGTGCGCAACTGGTTGCCCGCGCTGATCTGGAAGCGATTGCCCGGGTTGCTGACAAAGCTGTAGCTGTGGGTGTCGCCCGGGTTGGGGTCGATGGTCGACAAGGTACCCACCAGGGTCCCGATGGCGGCGGACTCGGGGATCGACGAGGAAGAGAGCTGGACGCCGGTCGGCGAGCAGTTCTGCCGCTCGGCGGCGCCGAGGTCGACTTGCCCGCAAGACACCCGGGCGAAGCCGGCGCCGCGGGTGTCGACGTTGATGGGAGCCGATGAGATGCTGCCATCGCCGTCGACGTCGAGCCCGAGGCTCGTTTCGGTCGGCAGGAAGGTCGCGTTGCCGCCGTCCACGGCGGCGCCGTCAGCCAGCGGGTAGTAGTAGACGCCGTTGGCTGCCTGGGTCAGGGCGCCGAGCGATGCCGACGCGGCGGTGCTGTTGCTGAATCCGCAACTGCTGTGGCTGGCGAAGTTGTTCGACTCGATAACGGTGGCGCCAGCGATCCCGCAGGCAGGGCCGCTGCCGGCGGAATGGTCGACGATGGTGTTGCGGAAGGTCAGCGAGGGTTGGTTCGCACCGTAGAGCGGGGTGAAACCGGTGTGGCCGGCGAAAGTGGTGTTGATGAACGAGGTGGCGAGACCGACGGCGTCGTCGCTGTAGTAGGCGTAGTCGCCGTTGCCGGAGAAGGTGGTGTTGACGATCTGGTTCGTACGGGGCGTAGCCCTCAGACGCTGACCCGGTGCGACGGAACTCGTGTTGAACGAATATTGTGTGAATTGGGTACCGCTGGTCGCCGCCTGCACACCGATGGTGGCGCTCAGACCGTGGTTGTCCATCGCACCGTAAAGGTAGGAGAAGCTCGACGAGCCCTCGGAGAATTCGATGGCAAAGTTGGTTGTGATTGTCGTGCCAGGCGCAGAGTAGCGTCTGCCGCGCCACTCGATGATCCAGGTCCGGTTGGGCGCGCTACCGATGATGTGCTGGTAGATACCACCGCCGGTGACCTGGAGATTGAGATTATCCCAATAGGGCATCAGCACGGGCCGCGATGCGGGGAAACCCGAGGCGGCGGGGAGTTGCGTGTTCAGCCATTGAGCGGAACCTCCGGATGAAACCATCTGCAGGTTGCCGTTGCTGCTCACCCGCAAGACGCTGCCGCCCGTCACCGCCGTGCCGTAGACACTGAAATTGAAACCAGCGGGAACCGCGAGGTTGACTACATCACCGTCCGTCACGCTGCCAGCTACCAGACTGCCTCCAACGGGAATGCTGCCGCTGACAGCGCCGAAGTCATACGGGCGAGATATGGGAACGGGGGTCACCTTCGTCCACAGCGCGCTGCCGACGTTGTCTGCCGAGTTGCCCACGAAGGAGCTGTTGACCAGGGTGTAGGGGCTCTCGGTGTAGACCGCGCCGCCGCCGTAGGCCTTGTTGCCGACGAAGTGGCTGCCGAGCACCTTGAGGGCGCCGGAGGCGACCAGGACGGCACCGCCGTTGTTGGCGAGGCTGGGGGTGGTGTCCTGGTAGGCGCAGCCGTTGCGCAGGGTGAGGCCCTCGAGGGTGAGGTCGCCGCCGTCCACCTCGAGGAGGCGGAAGCGCTGGCGGTCGATCCCGGCACTGCACGCCAGCAAGCTGCTGCTGCGCTGGATCGTGCCGTTGCGCAGCGTGACGTCGCCGACGATCACCGGCAGGCCGTTGTAGCCGTGGCCGTCGTAGGAGACCGGAGCGTTGGGCAGGGTGACGGTCTGCCCGGCCAGGTCGATGATCCCCACGACGCCGCTCCCGGCGTTGGCGCAGGCGATGACCGCGCGCAGATCCGCCACCCGGTTCGGGTTCACGGTGCCGAGGACGTAGGGCGAGTCATAGGCCCCGCAGGGTGTCGTGTCGGTGACCTCGACCGCGCCGACCGTGCAGGCGTCGCCGGCGACGAGGGGACGGGTGTTGCCCAATTGGTCGGCGCTGGTGCCGTTGCACGCCAGGGTGACGCCGTTGTTGTCGAGGCTGGTGCCGTTCGGGATGCGTGTCGCCGCCGTCGGCAGTTGGGGGGTGTGGACCTGCCGCCCCGGGCCGCTCCCGGTGAGGGCGCCGAGGTTGATGGCCGTGGCGTTGTTGAGGGAGCCGACCGCGGTGAAGCCGCAACTGTCGTCGTTGGACAGGTTGTAGCCGTGATCGACGGGGGTGCCATTGCAGTTCGCCTGGCCACCGGAAGTCGGCGACCTGACCACGAGGTTGCCGGCGAGATGCAGGTTCCCATCTATCCAAAAGGTAGCTCCGGCGTAGTTGTCGTGTTGGTCATTCTCGAAGAACGTGGAGGACGTGACCGTCGCGACCGTAGCGGCAGCGATCGCGCCAACCCCGCTGTTCTGACTGAAGGTGCTGTTCGTGACGACCAGAGATCCGCCTTCGTGATCGATCCCACCTCCCAGTTCATTCGCTTGATTGCGAAGGAAGGCGCTGTTCTCGATGCGCGCGGTGCTGTAGTTGAAGATCGCCCCGCCCCAGCCGGAAGTTTCGTTGTCGGAGAAGGTGCAGTCCGAAACGACCAACGACCCGGACTCATGTTCGATGGCGCCACCCGACAAGCTGGCGAGGTTGTTCGCGAAGGTCGTTCCCCGAACCGTGAGCGTCCCTGCGTTGTAGATCGCGCCGCCTTGGTATCCGCGGTTGGCCGACAGTACGGAATCAACCACCGTCAACGTACCGCCGTCGTTGCGCACGGCGCCGCCGCCGAGATCCTCGTGCGAACCGTATCCGCGCCGAAGCGTCAGCCTGCGCAGCTCCAGCGAGACGCCCGAGGAAACCACGAACAGGCGCTTGTTGCCACCGCCGTCGAAGACCACGGCGTTGCCGTTGCCGTCGAGGACGGTGTTCGAGGAGATGGTCACCGTCGCCGGCGGCGTGATGGTGCCGGCGCAGGCGAAGGTGATCGTCCCGCCGACCGGCGCGGCGCCGTAGACCGCGTTGAATCCGGCCCAGGTGCAGGTGCTCACGGTGCCGCTGGCGGCCTGTGCGAGTGGCGACGCCAGGCCGAGCAGCAGGACGACGAAGGCGAGTTGGACGGGGCGGGCGAGGTGGGCGCGGGCCATCGGATGTCCTTGGTCGGGATAGCGCTGGTTCATGGCGTCGGGGCCACGGTCTCGAAACCGTCGCGGAAGATCGGGCACAGGTTGCTGGGGTCGTCGGGACAGGCGTCGCAGAGGTCGCCGATGCCGTCGAGGTCGGCGTCGGCCTGACTGGGATTGGGCACCGCAGGGCAGTTGTCGCAGGCCGTGCCGACACCGTCGCGGCCGGGCCAGGACGCGGCCAGTTCGGCGATCTCGAGGTTCGAGAGGGCACGCCGGACCACGGTGATGCCGTCGATGTCGCCGGCCAGGCGGGTCCCGATCTGCACGTTGGCCGTGTTCGCGGTCGACCCGGTCAGGTTGTTCGCAAGCGTGTTGCTGAGGGTCCCGTCGACGTAGGTTCGCAGTTCGCCGGCGGCGGCGACAAAGACGACGTGGTGCCATTGGTTGTCGTTGATCGCGACCCCGGTGTGCAGGGTGCGCGAGCCGACGCCGTCGCCCCGGAACAGCGAGATCTGGCCTGGCCGCGTATTGGTCTGGTTGCGCAGGTACACGTGGTAGGCGAAGCCGCCAGTGCTGCGCTTGATCAGGATGGCGTTGCTCGGCGCGCTGGTGTCCACCTGGTTCACAGGCAACTTCAGCCACATCGCCAGGGTCATCTCGTCGTCATTCTCGAAGTCGAGGTCCGCGTGGTGGGCCACCGCCACCGAGTCGCCGCTGCCGTCGAAGTGGAGGGCGCCGTTCACCGCACCGAGCGCCCAGCTGGCCCCGGTCACGCTGCCGTCATGACCGCCCACCGAATCGGTCGCCACCGCGCCGGCGGCATCGTTGAAGCCCCAGTGGGCAACGGTCCCGGGAGGCTGGTCGAAGTCGACGTTGGTCGGATCGACGAATTCGAGGCAGGCGTCCACCGAGTCCTCGACCAGGTCACCGTCTTCGTCCCGGGACTCGAAGGCCCCCGAATCGCAACCGTCAGCGACATTGGCGATCCGCGGATCGTCCCAGGGACGGGGGGCACCGCGGGCATCGGCGCTGAGGCCGGAGGCGGTGCAACTGCCGCCGTCGGCCGCCGCGCTGAGGATGGCGACGGGATGGGTCGGCAGGCAGCTTCCATCCGGAAGCGGCAACACGCAGCCACGGTGGCCGACCGGCAGCAGCGAGGGCGGCGCGCCGACCTGGTCGCCGATGGCGGCGAAGCTGCAGTTGCCGGGGGCCGAGACCACGTTGTAGCCGAGGCTGGCCTGCCCCGTGCCGTCGACGTAGCAGTCCTGCGGGGTCGCCACCCCGCCGACCTCGGTGAAGTTCCCTTCGAGGAGGTTGGAGGCAAGCTCGCCGCTGACTTCGATCACGTAGATTCCGCCGCCTTGCGCCACGCCCGCGCCGGCTCCGCCAGCACCGGCGATCGCCTGATTGCTGGTGATGGTCGAGTGCTTCAGCCCAAGGGGATCCGCGAGAATCACGGCGCCACCCCGCGCCGAGCCGCCGACTCCGGAGACGCTGTCCCCGCCGATGGTCCGGTTGCCCGAGAACGTGAGGTTGCGCCCGATTCCTCGCAGCACGGTCAGCGCTCCGCCCTTGGCATCGCCCCCGTCGAAAGCGGTGCCGGCGCCCCCCTGGGCCAGGTTGTCGAGGAAGGTCAAGTCGCGCAGCGTCTCGACCCCGCCATCCTCGCGCAGGGCTCCGCCTTCCGCGCTATTGCCAAAACCCCCATCAGATCCGGCGATGGCCTGGTTGCGCACGAAGCTCGCGCGCTCGAGACGGCTCGGTGAGCCGACGTCTTCGAGGAAGATGGCCCCGCCTGCGGCCATCCCGCCTTGACCGCGCGCCTGGTTGTCCTCGAACACGAGGTCGGTCCAGTCGACCGGGCCGCCGGTTTCGATCCACACGGCGCCCCCTTCGCCCGTGCTGGGGGCATCAACCCGATTGCGCCGGAACACGGTCTGGGTCAGCGTCGTCAGGGTCCCCGTGGTGTACACGGCGCCACCGAAAGCGTTGCCGATCGGGGTAGGTCCGCCACTTGGCGCCTGCGCCGCCGCGTCGCCCTCCGCCCGGTTGTCCTCGAAGGTGGAACCCGTGATCGAGATCGTGGAGGACGGTTTACCGTGGATTGCGCCTCCGTAGGGTGCACCGTTGGTCACCGCGCGATTGCCGCGAAAGACCGTATCGACCACCGTCAGCACGCCAGCCGTGCGCACCGCGCCGCCTTCGTCCGCGCGTCCCCGCTGCAGCGTGAGCTCACGCAGTTCCAGCGAGGCACCGACGGCCACGTCGAACAGCCTCAGGGCATCGCCGCCGTCGAAGACCACGGCGTTGCCGTTGCCGTCGAGGACGGTGTTCGAGGAGATGGTCACCGTCGCCGGCGGCGTGATGGTGCCGGCGCAGGCGAAAGTGATCGTCCCGCCCACCGGCGCGGCGCCGTGGACCGCGTCGAACGAAGCCCAGTCGCAGGTGCTGACGGTGCCGCTGGCGGCCAGGGCTGGCTGGGTCGCCAACGCAAGGACCGAGATCAGCACGAGACGGATGGCAAGGTGCCGGCATCGGGACATGGCGAATCCCTCAGCGATGCAGGCATCCCCGGCTCGATGGAGGATCAGGAGGACAGGGCGCATGGCGCACACTCCATTGACAGGAAACCAAGTGGGATCGGCGGTGACCCACGGTGGGCAGCACGATCCCCATCGCAATCGACGCCACGCCTGCATTCGTGGGCCACGTCGTCGAAACCGCGCACGACCCTGTGGTCAAGTTTGCGGAGCGACCGCCCGGCCTTCCACTGGCAGATCTGCTAGTCCGCATTTCTCACGCCGGTCGCGAGGGCGCCGTCCGGGCGCGCGGGAGACACAAGCGGCAGGCTCGCCTGCCCCTGAATCGAATGGCAAAACCGGTGCACTGGGGCGACAATGTTCGCGCCGGGCAAGGGGCCCGACAGGCGGGGAGACATGACCGAGGGTCTGCACAGTGAACTGCAAGCGCTGCTGCTGGCCGAGCCTGGATCCGGCGCCCGCGAGCGACTGATTGCCAGTTGTCGACAGCGGGCAGTCGCGGGCGTCTGTTGCTTCGAATTCTCGCCTCGCGACGACAACCCCAGCGACATGCGGCCGCTGTGGGTGGAAGACATTTCGGGGGAACTCGCGGGCATTGACCTCAACGACCTGGCGGCTCGCAGCATGAATGAGTCGCCCGCGTGGCTGAAGCGCTGGGTGTTGCGACGGCGACTGCCCTTCCACCTGTGGCGCTTTACCCGATTTGTTCCGTTTTCGGCCGAAGTCATCCTGAGGTCGACCGCACCACCCGGCAGGCGACGCCTGGGGGATTTGATCGTGGTCCCATACCGGCAGGGCAGCCACGGTTTCGGGGCTACCATCGGGCTGTTCGAACCCGCCAGCAGGACCGTCGCCGATGAACTGGTGATGCTGGCCACCGCCTGCCTCGCGCGCCAGCCGTGGCGGAACCACGCCGAGCAGTCGCGCGCGCTGCTGAGCGATCGGCAACTGGAATGTCTGCAATGGATCGTAGCTGGCAAGTCTTTGGCCGACACCGCACAGCTCACCGGGATGAGCTATGCCAATGTGCGCTATCACCTCGATCGCGCCAAGGAGCAGACCGGGCTCCTGAGCCTGCCGCAACTGGTGGCGCACGCGGCCGTCGCCTACGGCCTCTCTCCGCTGGGCCCTGCGCGAAGCGATGGCGGGCGCGGCTAGGCCGAAAGGGGCGTTTGAATTTCCGATACTGCGAACGGCACATGGTGCCCTGGAGTCTGGATGGAAGACGACGCCGCCCCGAGCCCGGCACTTGAGGCAGAGGCCCGCACCGTGCGCACCGTGCTGCAGCAGGAGGCCAGGCGCCTTCAGGCGTTCGTCGGTCGGAAAACGCCGGGAGGTCCACCGATTGCCGATCCAGCGGACCGGCCGCGCAACGTTCGCGAACGCGAACGTTGAGTTGCAGCACCCGCGTGTTGCGTTCGCGGTCGCGCACCTGGAAACGGCAGGTGAGTGCCATTTTCGCGTCGCCACGACATGGCACGGTGCTTGCTGACCGCAGCCCAGACCCGTTTGTCTGGAGACTCCGATGCTTCGTTCCATGGCCATCGCGGCCCTGCTGCTTGGGCTGTTGTTGACCTTCACCCTGCAGGCGCAGCCGACCGGCCTCGATCCCAGCTTCGATGGCGATGGCGAGCGAATGAATCCGTTCCCGGGACTGACGCTTGGCAGCGGCGACGCCTATCTGGATCGTCTGGGTCTGGATCACGACGAGCGCATCCTGCTCGCCGGCACTGAGGGTGCCTCTGGCAGTCGCCGCGGAATCGTCGGGCGCCTTCTGGTCAATGGCAGTGTCGATCCGACCTGGGCCGGCAGCGGCTTCAGCGTACTCGATCAACGCACGGATATGCGCGTGACCGATCTCGTCGCGCTGCCGGACGGTGGTGCGCTGGTGTGCGGCAACTATCGCGGCACCACGGCCAGCCGGAGCTGGGCGTTCGTCGCCCGCTTCCAGGCGGGCGGTCAGCTCGACCCGACGTTCGCTGCTGCATCGGGCACCCCTGGCATCTACTTCGCCGAGCCACCCGGATTTGACGATTTCAGCTGCGATGCACTGGAACTGATGGGCGACGGCCGCGTGGTGGTCGCCGGCGGCTCGTTGATTGCGGCGCAGCAGCGTACCCAGCCCGCCTTGTTGCGCCTGACGTCGACGGGCGAACTCGACAGCAGCTTCGCGTTCGGTGGTTACGTGCGCTTCAATGTCGACGGCGACCGCAGTGCTGTGGAGGCGCTGGTGGAACAGCCCGCATTGGGTCTGCTGGTCTTTTTGGTGGACCGCTTCAATCTGCGCTGGCGGCTGATCCGTTTGCGCAACGACGGCAGCCTCGATGAGACTTTCATATTCCGTGCCGGCCTGTGGCGCTCCTACAGCGAAGCCTGGCTCTCCAGCAACGCCCTCGGTGTGCTGCCGGACAGCAGCATGCGGTTGATGTGGCCGGACGAAGATCCAACGGACCAGATGGAAACCAACGTGCATCACTGGCTCGCCAATGGCGCTACCGGACCGATCACTCCGTTCATCCTTGAACCGCCCGGCGCCAACGACGATCTGTTCAGTAACGGCATCGTTGCCGGACCGGACGGGCGCATGGTGATCCTCGGCCGCCACGACATTGCCCCGGACAACTGCCGTCGCCAACACGGGTTTCTGCATCTGGCCCGCCGGCTGCCCAATGGTGGCCCGGATACCAGCTTCGGCAGCAACGGCCAGCACAGCCGCTTCCCGCTGACGCCGGTGTTTCATCCGAGCGACTGCCAACATGGTGTCGACAGCGTCGGCGATGTGCTGCTCGACCGCAGCGGCCGCATCCTGCACGCCAGCACCATCGTGCACGGTTATCCGAACGCCGCCAGCGCGACGCCGGTGGTGCGTCGCCCGCTGCTGACGCGGCATTTCGGCTCGGCCTACGCGGCGCCGGCCTGGGACCTGACGCCCAATGCGATCAGTTTCGTCGCGGTCTCCACGCGTCCGTCGACCGAGGTGCGCTCGGAGGTGGTCAGCGTCGCCGGCCTCGACAGCGGAGTGTACGTGCCGGCCTACGTTCTCGGCGGCGAACTGTCGCGCAATGGCGGCGCCTATACGCGCCTGCCGACCATGGTGCGCAACAGCGACCAGTTGCGCGTGCGCGCGCTGGCGCCGGCCACGCCGGGGCAGAGCAGCACGGCGCAGCTGTTTGTCGGCGGCATTCGCGCGCACAACAGCTGGATCGGCCTCGGCACCCAGATGCAGGCGAATTTCGTGGTCACTGCCGACCAGCCGGCGCTGCCGGGCGTGCGTTGCAGCAGCGGCGGCGGCAGCAACTGCAGCGCCGCGATCCCAGACAACGGCAGCGTCGACAGCACCCTCAACCTGGTCAATCCGGGCAGCTGCAACTTCATCACCGGAGTGCGCATCGGCATCGACCTGACGCACGACTTCGTCGGCGATCTGCGCATCACGCTGACCGATCCCAACGGCATCGTGTTCATCGGCGGCAGCGAGGGCATCGTCAACCTGGTCGACCGCGTGCCGGGCAGCGCCGGCGCCAATCCGGGCAGTTGCGGTCGCCGCGATGTGCTCGCGGTTTATGCCGACGACGCCGTTCGCGAAGGTCAGTTCGCCTGCGGCCAGCCCCTGAACCAACCGGCGCTTTCGGGCGATCTGCGCCCGGCGCAGGCGCTGTCGCAATTGATCGGCCGCCGCACCACCGGCAACAACGGCGCGTCGTCCAGCGGCGCCTGGGTGCTGCGCGTGCAGGATCTGGCCAATGGCGACGCCGGCCAGTTGCACGACTGGTCGCTGGATCTCGGTTGCAGCGCCTCGGCGCCGGCGTTGTCGGACCTTGCCGCCACCGTCAGCGGCCCACCGATGCCGGTCGCCGGCAGCACCGTCAACCTCAGTTGGACGATCACCAACCTGGGCCCGGTGGCGACCAGCAACGGCCGCTTCCAGGCCGGCTTGCCGACCGGACTCAGCGACAGCCTGGATAACCCGGCGTGGGGTTGCTCGACCTCGGCCGGCGGCAGTTGCACGCCGCTGATCCCCTGTTTCGGCGCCTGTATTGGCGCTGAAATCGACGCTGCGCTGAGCCTGCCGGTCGGCGGCACGGCGACCTTCTTCGCCACCGGCACGCTGACCGAACTGGCCGGCGATGGCCTGCTGACCGTCAACGGCCGCGTCTGGACTCCGCTCGCGGTCGGCGGCACGCGCGATCCGAATCCGCTCAACGACACGGTGCAATACCAGGCGCCGATCGCCCGCCAGACCGACCTTGGCATCAACTCGCTGACGCATGCCTGGCTAGGACAGACGCTCACCGTGACCGCGGTGGTCGGCAATGCCGGGCCGAGCCAGACCCTCGGCCACAGCGTCGCCCTCGACCTGCCCGACGGGCTCATCGTGCAGAGCGCCACCTGCGACCGCGGCCCGCTGCCTTGCGGCGGCAGTCTCACTGTGGGCGCCGGCAACGTGGTCTCGCTGAGCAACGCCAGCGTGCTGCCGAACCGCACGCCGATGACCTTCGTGATCACCGCGCAATGGGCGCAAGCCACCTCGCCCGGCAGCGTTCAGGCGCAAGTCAACGCCGACGCCAGCGCCAGCGATCCGCAGCCGGCCAACAACCAGTCCAGCCAGGTGATCACGGCGCCACCGGCGCAGACGCCGCTGATCTTCCAGAATGGCTTCGAGTAAGTTCGCAAATGGGTCGTCTAACCGACGCTGCGCCTTCGGGCAAGGCGATGCACAACCCGCTCCCACAACTTCGATGCGCGAGCAAGCGCACCGCCAGGGGCGACCGCAACTCTCACAGAACATGCCGCAAGGCCCTGATTTTATTGTGGGAGCGGATTTACTCCGCGACAGCTTTGTGGGAGCGGATTTACTCCGCGACAACTTTCGCGGGCTAAACCCGCTCCCACAGGCTCGATGCGCGAACAAGCACACCGCCCTGGGGGCGACCGGAACTCTCACCAAACATGCCGCAAGGCCTTGGTTT
>CALEZI010000013.1 GCA_937928755.1 uncultured Rhodanobacteraceae bacterium
GTACTGTTCTCGGTGGCGGCGTGGGGCGATCGGCATGCCGAAGTCAGCGGTCGGGCGCCGCTCAGGGCGTGGATCTACAGCCTGGCGCTGGGCGTCTATTGCACGACGTGGACGGTGTACGGCGCGGTGGGAACGGCGCAGAGCGGGGGTTGGGCTTTCCTGCCGATCTACCTCGGGCCGATTCTGGTATTCCTGTTCGGTGCCGGCCTGCTCGAACGCCTGGTGCTGATCGCGCGGCAGCAGAATGTCGGTTCGCTGTCGCACCTGATCGCGGCGCGCTTCGGACGTTCGCGGCCGCTGGCGGCGCTGGTCACGGTGATCGCGCTGTTCGCCGCGGTGCCGTACATCGCGCTGCAGTTCAAGGCGATCAGCGCCAGCATCGAGGTGCTGGCGCCGCCCACGCGTGGCCACGGGCCCAGCCTGGTGCAGGACACGGCGCTGTACGTGGCCATCACCATGGCGCTGTTCGCGATGCTGTTCGGTACCCGCGAGGCCAGCGCCACCGCACAACGGCGCGGGCTGCTGGTCGCGGTGGCGCTGGAATCGGTGGTCAAGCTGGTGTCGTTGATCGCTGTTGCGCTGCTCGCGTTGGTGCTCGGAGACGAGCTCTGGGCCGGCGCGGCGGCGCGCGTCGCCGCCGATCCGTTGTGGTCGCCGGAGCAATTCGGCACGCTCGGCTTCCTCACCCAGACGCTGCTGGCGGCGTGCGCCATCGTATGCCTGCCGCGGCAGTTTCATGTCGCCGTGGTCGAATGCACCGATCCCGCCGATCTGCGTCTGGCGCGGCGCGTATTCGTGGGTTACATGCTGCTGATTTCGGCTTGCGTGCTGCCGGTCGCATGGCTCGCCGGCGATCTGGTCGGCGCTGGCAACCCCGACCATCTGTTGTTGCGACTGCCGCTGGAGAATGGCCATCCGGCCATCGCGTTGCTGGCCTTCGTCGGTGGCCTGTCGGCCGGCACCGCGATGGTGATCGTGGTCAGCGTGGCGCTGTCGACGATGATGAGCAACGATCTCTTCATGCCGGTGCTGATGCGCATCCGTCGCCTTGGCCTGGAAGCGCGCGCGGACTTGTCGGCCTGGGTACTCGGGTGCCGACGCTTTGCCGTCGCGCTGCTGGCGCTGCTGGCGTTCACCTTCTATCGCTCCGGCGGCGGCAGCGACACGCTGGCCAGCTATGGCCTGCTTGCCTTCAGCGCGGTCGCACAATTCGCGCCGGCGATGATCGCGTCACTTTACTGGCGCAATGCCAGCCTCAACGGCGTCGCCTGGGGACTGGCGGGCGGCTTCGCGATGTGGCTGTACACACTGTTGTTGCCGCAACTGGCGCTGGCCGGTTGGATCGACGGGCAGTTCGTGCGCGAGGGGCCGTTCGGTTTGGCGCCGCTGGCGGCGCAGGCGCTGCTCGGCGTCAGCGGTCCGGACCCACTGACCCACGGCACCTTGTGGTCGCTGCTGGTCAACTGCGCGCTGCTGATCGGCGTGTCGCTCAGGCGGCGTCCACACCTGAGCGAACGCCTGCAGGCGACTGCTTATCTGGACCCCTACGCGCAGCGCGCCAGCGCCACCGAGGAACTGGTGCCGCACGTGCATCAGCGCGACCTGTTCGAGCTGGCGCAGCGCATCGTCGGTCGCGACACCGCTGGCGCCGCCTTTGCCGACTTCCATGCCCGCCAGAATCGTGCCTTCGCTGCCGATGCGCCGGCGGATCGGCGCCTGTTGCAGTTCACCGAGCGCTTGCTCGGCGGTGCCGTCGGCCCCGGATCGGCGCGCGTGATGCTGACCTCGGTGCTGCGCGGCAGCGGCCTCGAACTCGGCGAAGTGGTTTCGGTACTCGACGAGACCAGCCAGCAACTGCGCTTCAATCGCGAACTGCTGCAGACCACCTTCGAGCACATGAGCCAGGGCATCAGCGTGGCCGATGGCGAGATGCGCCTGGTGGCGTGGAATCGCCGTTACGCCGAGTTGTTCGATTACCCCGATGGCCTGTTGCAGGTCGGTCGGCCGGTCGCCGATTTGATCCGCTACAACGCCGAGCGCGGCCAGCTTGGGCCGGGCGACATCGACGAACAGGTCAATCGTCGCATCGGCTTCATGCGTGCCGGCAGTTCGCACCGCTACGTGCGCACGCGCGAGGACGGCCACGTGGTCGAGATGCGCGGCGAGCCGTTGCCGGGCGGCGGCTTCGTCATGAGTTTCAACGACATCACCGACTTCAAGCGCGCTGAAGAGGCGCTGCGCGAGGCCAACGAGAATCTCGAGGATCGCGTCGAGCAGCGCACCTGGGAGCTGAAGCAGTCGCTGAAGGCGCAGCAGGAAGCGCGCGAGCTGGCACAAGCAGCACAGGAGACGCGCACCCGTTTCATCGCCAGCGCCAGCCACGATCTGCTGCAGCCACTGTCGGCGGCGCGTCTGTTCCTGTCCTCGCTGCGCGACGAGCGCCAACTTGCCGACGATGCCCGAACACTGGTGGAACGCGTCGATACCTCATTGTCGGCGGCCGAGGAAATGCTCGATGGCCTGATCGACCTGGCGCGTCTGGATGCCGGCGTGTTGGCCGCCGAAATGCAGCCGATGGCGCTTGGCGAATTGTTCGCATCGATGGAACAGCAGTTCGCGGCAATCGCGAAGAACCGCGGACTGCGCCTGGCCATCCTGCCGACGCGCCTCAACGTGCTCAGCGACCGCAAGCTGCTGCGTCGCATCGTGCAGAACCTGATCAGCAACGCGTTGCGTTACACGCGCAGCGGCGGTGTCGTCGTCGGCGCCCGCCGGCGCGGCGATCTGGCGCGCATCGAGGTCTGGGATAGTGGGCCGGGCATTACCGACGAGGTGCGTTCGCGCATCTTCCGCGACTTCGAGCGCGGCCCGGGTGCCTCCCCATGGGGCGAGCGCGGACTGGGCCTCGGGCTTTCCGGCTGTTTGCGGCTGGCGCGGCTGATGGGCGCCACGCTCGACCTGCGCTCGCGCGCCGATCGCGGCTCCATGTTCTACGTGACCGCGGCGCGCGCGCTGCCCAGCGTACCGCGGGATTCCAGCGCCGCCGGCGCCGCCGCCGACAGCCAGGCGGGTCTGCGCCTGCTGGTCGTCGACAACGAACCCGACGTGCTCGAGGCCACGCTGGGTCTGTTGAACCGCTGGGGCCATCAAGCACAGATCGCCGCCAACGGCGCCCAGGCGCTGGCGCTGCTGCAGACCGAGACTTTCGATCTGGCGCTGGTCGACCATCAACTGGATGCCGGCGAAAACGGCATCGAACTGATCGCCGACTGGCGCGCCCGCGGCTGCGCGCCGCCGGCGCTGGTCATGGTCAGCGCCGATCGCAATGAGAGCTTCCTCAAGGCCGCTGCCGCCGCGCGCCTTCCGGTGCTGCACAAGCCGGTCAAGCCGGCGGCGCTGCGGGCGATGCTGGCGTCGCTGGCAAGGTAGGCGATCCAGGCATGCGCTGACATGGCTTTGCGCCAGCCGGAGATCGAATGGCCGCGAGCTTGCGAGCCGCATTGCGCAACCTGAGCGAATGCATTGGCATCACAGGGAAAAGCATTTGGGCGCGCGCGGCTGCATTGTCGTAGCGCGGGCGATCGCTCGTTCCTGCGCGGATCGCATCGATCGCACGGGCTTTGCCGGCAAGGAACAGGGCTCGAAATGAAACTCGTATTACAGGTCACGACGGCACTACTCGCGCTGCTGTTTGCCTTGGCTTGCTCGGCGCAGTCATTCACCGGCAGCAACCTCGGCGCGATTGCGGACGGCATCGGCCCGGGTCCCGAGGCCTACGGACCCCCGCGCGACATCCACTTCGACGTTGCCGCGCTGCGTACGGTCTCGGGCGTCTCGGTGCGCTTTACGGCCACCCATGCCTACGTGGGGGATCTGCGCGTCACCCTGATCGCGCCCAATGGAAACAGTCATCTGTTGTTCGCCCGCAGCGGCGTGACCATTGCAGATACTCCGGGCTTCAGCAGCGGCCTCAACGGCCAGTACCTCTTCATCGACTCGGCACCCACCAACTGGTGGAGCGGGGCGGCGATCAATCCGGTGCCGCCGGGTTCTTACCGGACCGTGATCTCCGGCGGTGCGGGCGTCGCCAACCCGCCGCCGGTCACATCCCTGAACGCACAGTTTCTGTCGACGCCAGCCAATGGTCGCTGGATCCTGCGCTTCGAGGACGGCTGGGTTGGATTTGCCGGAAACGTCAGCGCGGCGCAACTCGACCTCACCTTGGTCGGCAACACGCGGACCGTGACCAACGCCAACGACAGTGGGGCCGGCAGTCTGCGCGAGGTGATGCAGGCCGCCAACGGCGGCGATCTGATCAACTTTGCGATGCCGTTCTTCGCCTCGCCGCGTGTCATCGAGATCGAGTCGGCGCTGCCGCCGATCGATCGCAACCTCGCCATCCAGGGTCCGGGTGCGCAGTTGCTGACCGTGCGCCGCCGCATCGCAGCCGTGTTTCCGCTGCAGATGCGCATCTTCGGCATCACCTCGGCAACCGCCAACGTGACCCTGAGCGGCATGACGCTCCAGAACGGGCGCATGGCCAGTCCCGGCGGCGCCATCTTGAGCACGGGTCCGCTGACCCTGTCCGACATGCATCTGACAGGCAACCAAGGCGATACCGGCGGCGCCCTGGCGCTCACGGCGTCCGCGCAGATCATCAACAGCACCTTGAGCGGCAACTTCGGTGTCGGTCAGGGAGGGGCGATACACATTTCCGGCAATGGCAGCGCAGTGCGCATCGCCAACTCGACAATTTCCGGCAACCGCGCCACGTTCCTGGGATCCGCAATCTACCTGGCTGCAGGGAACAGCAGCGCCCACACCATCGAGCTGATCAACACCACCATCGCCAACAATCGCACTCAATCCGTACCGAGTACCGGCGTGTTTCTGGCGTCATTCACGGGCACCTCGACGGCGACGCTGTTCATGCGCAACAGCATCGTGGCCGACAATGGCGATCAGAACCTTCTGGCAAACGGCACTGGGGCCACGATCGTCTCGCGGGGATTCAACCTCAGCGACGACTACAACGGCGCGTTGACGCTGCTCGGCAGTGATCGCACCGGCGATCCCAGACTCGGGCCGCTGGCGCCGTACGGCGGCAGCGTTCCGACGCATCTGTTGCTGGGCGGCAGCGCGGCGCTGGATGTCGGCCAAAGCTCCGGCGCGAGCACCGATGCGCGCGGCGTCACGCGGCCGTTCGACATCGCCGCGATCTCCAACGCGGCCCTGGGCGGCAACGGCGCCGACATCGGCGCGGTCGAGATGCAGGCGCGACTCGTGACCCAGATCAACGATGCCGGCTCGGGCAGCCTGCGCGAGGCGTTGACCGCGGCCAACAACAACGGGACCGGCCTCGACGACGTCATTTTTCATGGCAGCGTGTTCGACACGCCGCAGACGATCCAGCTCGGCACGGCGCTACCCGACATCAACAGCGCGCTCACCTTGAGTGGTGCCGGCGCCGACCGCCTGACGATCCGCAGGTCGGCGGCGGCAGCGTTCAGGATTTTCAGGTTCAATCCAGGACAGACCATCGCCGCAATCGCCGGCGTGAAGATCGAAAATGGCTCAACGCCGGACTTCGGTGGCGGCGTCTACAGCCAGAGTCCATTGACGCTGGCCGCTGTGCACCTTCGGGGCAACTTCGCCAATATCGGTGGCGCCGTGGCCCTCAGAGATGCTGGAGGCACGTTCCGCGAAAGCACCTTCAATGCCAACACCAGCAGCGCCAGACCGGCGGGCATCCACCTCCAGAACAGCGGCCAGCAGCCGCTGCGAATCATCAACTGCACCATCAGCGGCAACGCCGCAAGCGGCAGCGACGGCGGCATCTTCAACTTCGCCGACGCCAATGGCGTCTCGTTGATGGAGGTGAGCAACAGCACGATCGCCCTGAACACGTCGACCATCACCGGCGGCATCGCCAGTGTTTCCATCGGCGGACTGCAAGCAGACGTGGTCGTGCGCAACAGCATCGTGGCTAACAACACGATCAACAATCTGGGCGTTTTCGCAAGTACCGGCACGGCCACGATACGATCGCTCGGACACAACCTGTCCGACACCCTCGCGAGCAACACCTTCTTCGATCAGATCTTCGATCTGACCGGGGTCGATCCCATGCTGGTCCCGCTGGCGATGAACGGCGGCAGCATGCCGACGCACGCCCTGGCGGTCGGCAGCCGCGCGATCGACGAGGGCACGAGCATCAGCAGCGACAGCCTCCACGATCAGCGCGGAACGGGTTTCTTGCGGACCTTCGACGAGCCGGCCGTGTCCAATGCCAACGACGGTACCGACATTGGCGCTTTCGAAAATCAGATCGTGCGCCTTTTCCGGGATGGATTCGAGAACTAGATCGATCCGGGTGCTGGCAGTCGCCGCACCCGGCTCGGCGGGATGCCGACCTCGACGCACGTGCACGCGCAGAAATGCAGGCCATTGCCTGGTCGGCGCAAAGCTCTTCGCGATCGTCCGCGACCGGTGTGAGAAATGCGGGCTAAACTCGACCCATGGAACGGGTCCGTCGGGTCACGTCAAATGAGATTGGTCGTGGGGCATCTGCATGCGCGGAGTCCGGCGCATGAGGGCGGCCGCGCGGCTGCTGCAACTGCTGTTGATCTCGATCCCGATGCTGGCCGCGGCAGCGCCGGCTTGGGAGCAGCGCAGTTTCCAGGTGCGCGAGTGGGGCGTGTCCGAAGGCCTGCCGGGCAATCATGTGTCGGCGTTGGCGCAGGATGCGGACGGCTTCCTGTGGCTGGCGACCATGACCGGCGTGGTGCGTTTCGACGGCGTCAACTTCAAGACCTATGACGTCTCCGGCGGCGAATTGCCGAGCAGCCGCTTCACGGCGCTCGATATCGGCCCGTCGGGGCGCTTGTGGCTGGGCTCCGAGCAAGGCCATCTGATTGTTCGGGAAAGCGGTCGCTTTCGGCTGGTCGTGCCGCCGTATTACCCCGGCGACGAGGTCGGCGAGATTGCCGAGGCCGCCGATGGCAGCGTCTGGTTCACCCAGGGATTGGAACCGAACGCGAGAGAGCGCAGCACGCTGTTCCAATGGGTCGACGGCGAGGCGCGCTTGCGCCGCGATCTCGAAGTTCATTTCCAGCGCTATCCGCGGGTGCGCGAATACGATGCCATCGACGAGCCCGGCGGCACCCTGACGCTGGCCAACCGATTTCCCGAAGTCGTATTGGTGCGTGATAGCGAAGGCTCAGTATGGGCGCGCGCACTGGGTGGCAGCAGCGTGCGACTCGCCGATGGCCTGGCCGATCCGCTCGGACCTGGCGCCACGCCGGTGATCATGCTCGCCGACGCCCGGCTGATGGCACGCAGCGGGCCAGCCGGCGTCGATATCCTGCCGCTCGCCGGCGGTCCGCCGCTGGCCACCCTGCCGCACGAGCCTGAATTATTGCGCGCGGTGTGGCTGCGCGACCGCCGCGGCTTGCTCTGGATCAGCACCAAACACGGCCTTGAGGCGTGGAGCGCCGCATCCTCCACGCCACTGCTGCAGTTGCCGCTGGACACTTTGGTTCACGAGCTGATCGAGGATCAGGAAGGCAATCTGTGGCTGGCAACGAGCACCCGCGGCCTGTTGCGCGTTGCGCCCAATCCGGTGCGGCAGATGGGTGCGGCCGACGGCATCCGGCGTTCGGCCACCCTGCAGCCGTTGCCCGATGGCGGTGTTGGCATAAGTTTGCAGTTGGTCGACATCATCCCGAACGGCACCAACCTGTTTCGCCTGCAACCGGAGATGCGGCCGCCCGTACCCGTGTTGTACTGGACCTTCACCGATCAAATGGGTACCCGTTGGACGCATTCGCAATTCGAACTGGCGACAGGCGTGCGGCCCGATGGCACGACCCAACGCATGGACCGTCCCGCCTTTTATCTTTACCAGGATCCACAGCACGCAGACCGGCTCTGGGCACACGGAGATACCGGCTGGTTCCGCTTGCAGCTGAGCATCGATGCGCCGCCGCAGGTGGAAGCGGAGTGGCCGATTCAGGCGCAGACACCGCCGGTATTCAACGCCGATGGCGGGGTGTGGGTCGGCAGCAAAGACGGCTTGTACCGGATCGAGAACGATCGCCTGCAGCGTTTCGCGCGCGAGCAAGGGCTGCCCGTGAACGACATCCGTGCGCTTTACCGGCAGACCGGCGATGAGCTTTGGATCGCGACCTATGGCGGTGGTCTGGTGCACTACGATGGCACGCGCTTTGCCGTGATCGACCAGCGTCACGGGCTGGTCGAGGACGCGGTTTCCGGAATCCTCGTCGATCACTTCGGCGCCATGTGGCTGGCCGGCAATCGCGGCATTCAACGTGTGCTGATGGCCGATCTGCGCGATCACCTGGCGGGGAGAATGAGCCAGGTCCCGGCTACGCTGTACGGCCGCGAACATGGCATGGACAACCCGGAAACCAATGGTTCCTACTCGGTGGCCGCCATCGGCAATACTTTGTACTTCTCCACCTTTGGTGGTCTGGTGGCGATCGACCCGGCGCTGGTTGCCGAGCGCGAACAGCAGCCGCCACGGATCCACCTGCTCGATGGCGCCGGCGAGCCGCTGTCTGCGGACGCAGCCGTACTGACCCTTGCCGACGGTGTGCGCGAGTTTCGCTTGGGCTACACGGCGATCCACCTGGCAGCGAGCGAGACGCTGCGTTTTCGCCATCGCTTGCTAGGCTGGAGCGAGAACTGGACCGACGTCGGCCAGCAGCGCGAGGCGCATTACACGCACCTGTCCCCCGGCAGCTACCAGTTGGAGCTGCAGGCACGTCATTCGGGTGGCCCGTGGCTCAGCGCCAGCGTACTGCCAGGTATCGAGGTGCAACCCTGGTGGTGGGAGACTCGCACCGCGCAGGCACTGGCCGCGTTGGTTTTGATAGGTCTGCTGGTGATGGCCTGGCGCCTGGCCAACCGGCAGATCCGCCGGCGCGCGCTGGCGCTGGAAGCGCTGGTCGACGAACGCACCGCGGCCTTGGCGCAGCAGACCATCCGCATGCAGGAGCTGGCCGAAGGTCGCGCGCGCTTCATGTCCGGCATCAGCCATGAGCTGCGCACGCCGCTGAGCCTGATCCTGGCGCCGCTGACCGATCTTGGCGAGGGCCGCCATGGCGCCCTGCCGGATGCCGCTGTCGAAGAGATCGCGCGCGTGCGCCGCAATGCCCAGCGCCTGTTGCGACTGGTCGAACGCCTGCTGGAAGTGGCGCGCGTGGAGTCCGGCGGGCAGACCCTGCATTGTCGGGAATCCGATCTCGGCGCCGCAATCCGCGCGCTGGTCGAACAGTTGCAACCGCTGGCCGAAGAACGCGGCTCGACTTTGCAGGCGCGCCTGCCGGACATGCCGCTGCCCGTGTGGTTCGATCCACTGCTGCTGGAATCGGTGCTGATCAACCTGCTGGTCAATGGCCTGCGGCATACCCCTGCCGGCAGCATCGTGGCGGTCGAGCTGGACCCGCCAAGCGCCGATGGCAAGATCGAGTTGCGCGTGCGCGACAATGGCAGCGGCATCCCGGCCGACGCGCTGCCGCATCTGTTCGAGCGCTTTTTCCGCGTACGCGGCGAACATGCCTCGGGCGCCGATGGCTTTGGCCTCGGCCTGCCGCTGGTGCGCGAAGTGATCGAGCGCCACGGCGGCAGCGTCGAGGTGCAAAGCTCGGATGCCGGCACCTGTTTCACTCTGCAACTGAAGTGCGGACGTGCACACCTGGCCGAAGCCGACATCGCCAGCGCGCCGCCCGAGCCGCGGCGCCAGGCTTCGCTGCTGTCGCTGCCGGAAGTGGCGATGCCGAACGAACCCCGGGTCGAGCCGGCCGACAGCGAGGACGACCTGCGGCGCACGGTCCTGGTGGTCGACGACAACCCCGATCTCCGCCGACTGGTGCGCAGCTACCTGGCGCCGCACTACCGGGTGCGCGAGGCGGATACCGGTGCCAGCGGGCTGGCCGCCGTGAAAGCGCAACTACCGGATATAATCGTCAGCGACGTGATGATGCCGGTGATGGACGGCTTCGCACTGTGCCGTGCGCTGCGGGCCAACCCGGACACCGACTTCATCCCGATCCTGCTGCTGACCGCCAAGGCCGGCCTGGACTATCGCATCGAGGGCCTCGAAGGCGGCGCCGATGCGTATCTGGCCAAACCCTTCGATCGCCGGGAACTGCTGGCGACGGTCAACGGGTTGATAGCCAATCGGCAGCGACTGCAGGCGCACTATCTGCAGGGTGGTGCGGAGAGCGGCCGCCCGGACGGCGACCCTCCGGAATCGGCGCCGGGTGGGGAGAGCAGCCGCCGAGACGGCGGACCTCCAGGAGCAGGCGACGGTCTGGGCGAGAATTCAGGAGCTCACCCATCGCGATACTCACAACGCCTGACCGCGGTCATCGAGTCTCATCTGGCCGATGAAGGCTTCGACGTCGATGCGCTGGCCAGCGCCATGCTGCAGGATCGCAGCACGCTGTACCGCACGGTCAAGGCGCAGTTCGGCGTCACGCCGAGCGATCTGTTGCGCGAATCCCGCCTGCTGCGCGCGCGGGACTTGCTGCAGCGCGGAGAAGGCAATGTCAGCGAAGTCGCCTACGCCGTCGGCTTCCGCAACGTCGCGCACTTCTCGACCAGCTTCCACAAGCGCTTCGGCCGGCCGCCGTCGCAGGCGGCGAGCGGGCGGGCACAGTGAGGGCTGCTGAGGATCGTCATTGCGAGCGCAGCGAAGCAATCCAGTGCCTCTGCTCTTGTTGTCATCAACCATACGAATGCAAACACAAAGTCGCTGGATTGCTTCGTCGCTGCGCTCCTCGCAATGACGAAACGGGAAGCGATACGCGGCGCATCGGGCAAGCGGAGCAGACACTGTAGGAGCGCGCTCGCGCGCGAAGATCTTGCGGCAAGCCCTTTCGCGCGTAAGCGCGCTCCTGCAGCGTGAACAAGCCCGAATTGCAACGCATGCAAATGCGATTGCAACCAGTCGAAATGCGCCTCGCCACGCACGTGGGCACCCTTGCATCGCGCGTTTCAGCGCGGGAAGGGGACCACCGATGACTGCTTGTGAAGATCGTCTTGATGGGCATGGGCCGAGGCGCAGGCCGTTCCAGGTGTATGCGACAGCGCTGGTGCTGGCGCTGACCGGATCGGTCGCTTGGACCGCCGGTGCGGCGCCACCGGTCGCGGTTTCGCCGGCCAGCGATCATGGGCTGGCGGTCGTCGAGGCGCGCTGTCCCACCTTCAGTTGGACCTCGGTCGCCAATCAGGACGGTTACGAACTGGTGGTCTATCGACTCGCCCCCGCGACGAAAGGTGGCGCGGATGCCAGGATCGACGCGCAGCCGGTGCTCGCGGTTCGGGTACCGTCGGCGGCCAACAGTTGGACGCCGACGCTGGAGCGCTGCTTGGCGGAGGGCGAGCGCTATGCCTGGTCGATCCGGCCGCGCAATGAGGGATCGCAAGGCGATTGGTCCGAACCGAGTTTCTTCCAGATCGCGCCGCAGGTCTCTGCGGCGGCGCTGGACCAGGCGGTCGCATTGCTGCGTCGCGAACTGTCGACCGGGACGTCGGCGTCGTCTGCAGGCGCGGCGAGCAGCAACGGCGCCGCCGCGACTGCACCGGGTGCCGTGCCGCCAGCCGCACGCGCCAATGGGACGAAAGCAGCACAGGGATCACCCACGTTCGCGGTCGATGGTGTCGGCAACGTCACGGCCAACCATGTCAGCGCGAGTCAATTCAGTGGCAACGGTGCCCTGCTTACCGGCGTGCAGGCGGTCACTGCCGGTGCGCTGGCAAGCAATGGCGCCAACTGCGCCAATGGCCAGGTGCCGATCGGCATCGATGCCGCCGGCAACGCCGAGGGTTGTCTCGGGGTGCTGTTTCCGGCCGATCTGGCGACGCACGAGGCCGGCGGCGCCCACGATGCGCGCTATCTGCGGCTGACTGGCGGCACGCTGAGCGGGCCGCTGATCGCGCCCTCCTTCCAGGGCGACGGCAGCGCGCTGACCGGCATCGTGGCGAGCACCGCGCAGAGCCTGGCTGCCAATGGCAGCAACTGTGCGCCCGGTACCGCGCCGCTCGGCGTCAGCGCCACGGGCGCCGCCGAGGATTGTTTCAATGTCACCACCGACGATGAGCTGATCGCGCATTTGCTCGGCGGCGATCACGACAACCGTTACCTGCGCCTTACCGGCGGCGCGCTGACCGGGGCTTTGTCGGCCACCAGTTTCAGTGGCAATGGCGCCGCCCTGACCAATGTGGCCGCGGTGAGCGCGACCACGGCCACCACCGCCACCACGGCCACTCAGCTCAGTTCCGATCCCGGCAACTGCAATCCCGGATCCGCGGCGCGTGGCATCAACCAGTCCGGCGCTGCGCAGGATTGTTTTACCGTGGCACCGCTGGCGCATACCTTCGCCGACAACGGCGACCATGACACGCGTTATCTGCGCCAGACCGGCGGCACGCTGACCGGCTCGCTGACCATCAACAGCGCGACGCTCAGTGTCAACAACGCGCTGTTCACCGCCAACGGCGCGCAGATCAGCGTCGATGGCGTGATCCGTTCGCGCTGCCCGTTCAAGACCGGATCGACCAGCGTGCGCATGGTCCAGGCGGGAAGCTGGTGTATCGACGATGCCTACGCAGCCCTGCCCGGTACCAATGCGCTGCTGGTCTGCAACAGCTACGGCATGACCCTGTGTCCGATCCAGGCGCTCATGATTTGTGACGCTGGAAATGCCGGCAGCGGCCCCGATAGCTGCGGCGTGCTGACCGACCAGGCCGGTTTCACGGCGCGTACCTCGACGATCGACGTTGGCACCGGCACCGTGTTCAACCGCATGCTGCGCTTCGCTGCCACCGGCAATGTGGTGTCGGTGGTGGACGATAGTGAGCAACTTCGGTACTTCTGCTGTCGCTCGCTTTCGGGCTTCAACCCGTGAGCCCGCTGCGGACCCTCATGGCGACGCTTGGCCTGTGCGCTGCCGGCGGCGCGCTCGCCGGCACCTGCAATGTGCCTGGCACCCACGCCACGCTGCAGTTGGCGCTGACCCAGGCCAATTGTGTGCTGATCAACATCGCCGCCGGCGATTACAGCGTCTCGGTCAACGTCGATCGCAGCGTGCGCATCGTCGGCGCCGGCGCGGCCCTGACACGCCTGTACGCCGCGCAGTCGGGCCAGAGCGTACTCAGCGTCCAGGCGCCCGCTGTCCTCGACCTGGCCGCACTGTCGCTGCTGGTCGCCAGCGACACACCAGCGACGGCCGCCATCAGCACGGCCAACGGCGCGGGACTGTCGCTGTCCGAGGTGGTGATCGGCAACGCCACAGCACCGGCTGGTCCGCTGATTTTTGCCAACGGCTTCGAGTAGGTCCCACGCACATGCGTGCGTTCTTCGACACCCGTGGCCACCATTTCTGGAGCCTGCAATGACCGTTCAAACGATTCGTGAGAGAGCACCGCTGCCCGGCGTCGACGGCAGCGCGAGCAAGTCTCCCCGCGGATCCTTGTGCTATGCACTGGCACTGCTGGCTGTGGGACTGAGTGTGTTCGGGAGCGCAGCCAGCGCGATAGAGCCGGGCGCAAAAACGCGCGCGCGCCTGGACAAGGCGGTCCAGGTTGAGGGCAGCGTGCGCGTAATCTTCTCGCTGGACCCGACGATCAAACTGACGGACCCAGGCACAGGCACCAAGGCGAGCGCGCAGCGGAGCGAGATCCGTGCGCGGCAGGATGACTTCATCGCCTCGCTCGGTTTGCCCAAGTCGACCGACTCGGTGGCACGCTTCCAGCTCGCCCCCTGGTTGGCGATGGAGGTCGATGCGCCGACACTGGAACGCCTGTATGCCCGCAAGGACGTCCACCATCTCGTCGAGGACACCGTCCACGAACCGCTGCTGCAGCAATCGGTCGGGTTGATCGGCGCCGACGACGCCTGGGCTGGCGAGTACATCGGCACCGGCTATGCGGTGGCGGTCATCGATTCCGGCGTTGGCCCGCATCCCTTCCTTGATGGCAGGATCGTTTCCGAAGCGTGCTTTTCGCTGGCGGGCACGGCCAGCCAATGTCCCGGAGGCGCAACCTCGTCCACCGCCGTGGGTTCAGGTACCGCCTGCACCATTCCGAACTCCAGTTGCGGCCACGGAACCCATGTCGCGGGCATCATTGCCGGCCGCAATGGTCTTGGCGGCACATTGAACGGCGTAGCCTACGGCTCGGACATCATCTCCATCAAGATCGCACACCGCAAGACCTGCAATGGGTCGCCTTGCATGGGGTTCGCCACCTCGAACCGGCTACTGGCTCTGGAGCATGTGTACACGCTGAGATCAACCCGAAACATCGCCGCGGTCAACATGAGTCTCGGCGCCAATCCGCAAAGTGAAATCTGCGATTGGGACAACATCTTTGAAGATACCTTGATCTCGCAGCTCGCCAGCAACAAGATCGCAACGGTCGTCGCTACCGGGAATGCACGAGAGACCATTGGCGCTGGCCAGATTGGCACGCCAGCATGTATCTCCAGCGCCATCTCGGTTGGTGCCACCAACAAGGCGCATCAACTCGCGAGATACAGCAACATCGCGACATTTGTTGATTTCGTGGCGCCAGGCAGCCTCATCTGCTCTTCGATGGTCAATCCACGGGCGACCGCCACGACCTGCGGCGCGGCCGACTACTTCAAAAACTCCGGCACCTCGATGGCTGCGCCGCACATCGCGGGTGTCTGGGCGCTGATGCGCTCGCGCAATCACGGTGCCAGCGTCGCGGATATCAAAAGTGTGCTGAAGGCCACCGGCATTGATGTCGACACGCCGGTTGGCCCGATCAAGCGGGTTGATCTGGCTGCGGCCATCGCGGCGTTGACCGACCTCACCCCGCTGGCCAACGACGAATCCGTCGGGCAACTCGCCTGGAATACCAGTTCCAAGCTGCGCCACTTTTACATCGACGTGCCCGCGGATCGCTCCGTCCTGCTGGTCACCACCCAGGGCGGCAGCGGCAACGCCGACATCTTCGTTCGTCTCGGCAGCAAGCCGACCGCATCAGCATTTCGCTGCTCCTCGCAGGGGCCGGGCAATGGCGAAGAATGCGTGATCGTCAACCCCGAAGCCGGCCGCTGGTTCATCGGCATCCGCCCGACCGTCGGCTACAGCGGGCTGAATCTGACGGCGACGTACACGCGGCCGCCGCGGAGCCTCCTGGTGCGCTCGGGCGGAGAACTCAGCATCCCGATCACCATGGTCAGTGGTCCGGCGTGGGGTGGAAGCACCAACTATCTGGTACAGGACATCACACTGGGAACCTCGGGGGTCCTGAGCGCGCCACTCACGGCGCCCAGCGGGCGCTACATCTTCAGCCGTTGGCTCGGCTGCGACGCGGTGTCGGCCGTCGGTGGCAGTTGGTGCGAAATCAACTTCGAGCGCAGCCGGAATGTGGTGGCCGTCTACGCAAAGATCGCGCGCAGCTTGCGCGTGCGGTCCCTGAACGTCGGGCGGGTGGCAATCCTGGGCAATCCGGAGAGTGTGTCCGGCGTCACCGAGAGCGTAATCGGTCCTTCCTACGACGTCACCACCGGCCAGGACGATGTGGTGTCGCTGACCGCCCCCGCCACGGCCTACGCGGCGACCTTCAGCCATTGGGTCACCACGGGACCGTTTGCCTGTACCTCAGTGAGTGGTCCCGGCAACCGCACCTGCAACCTGACCATGAACCAGAACAAGGTTGCCGACGCGGTGTACGTCAATCCGACCTTCAACATTTCGGTCACAGCCACCGGGACCAGCAATGTCACCCTGGAAAAAATCACTTACCCCTTCCTCGCTCCGCTGGTGGGCAGCGTGGTCACGCCGCACAGTTTTGTCGACACCTCCGGTGTGATTTACGGCTTCGAGGCGCCAGGCAACGCCGGGGGGCGTCCCTTCAGTGGCTGGACCGGCTGCGATGCGCGCGAAGAGGACCCAGGCGAACCGCTGGTGACACCGCTGGTTGCACCACCCAAAGACTGCCAGATCCTGATCGACGAACCACGCAATCTGGTCGCGCAGTACGCCGCAGGCGACGCGGTCAATGGCCTGGTCGACGAGTTCGATCCCTCTCGCTGGGCGACACATAGCGAAAGCGCTGCATGCGGCGCCTCCAGCATCGTGATTTCCGCCGGCAGCGTGACCCTTTCCACGGCGGAAAGCTGCGGCACCAGCGTGGCCCGCTACACCCATGCAGGCGCGACCGAATCCGGCTTGCTCAGCTTCGACTACAGCGTGACTCAATCGGCTGCACACGGCTACAGCGCCAGTGCGGGTACGCTCGAAGGGCAGAAATGGTTGCTGGCGGACGATGAGCCAAACGCTGGCGGTCTGAGCATGGCCGTCGCCGCCGGCCAGCGTGTGGTGCTGGAGTTGAGCAAGACTAACGGCGTCGGCGCCTCCACGCTGATCGTCAACAACCTGGTATTCCGCCGAAACCTCGCAGCCACCGTTCCCTCAGCGCCTTTGATCGGCACGGCGCAACGCGGCGATGGCGAAATCGTGGTGCCTTTCACCCCGGCGTCCAACGGCGGCTCCGTGTTGCTCGACTACACCGCCACCTGCGGCGCGGTCAGCCAGAGCGGGACGACGTCGCCGATCGTGGTCACCGGGCTGGTCAATGGCGTGACCTACACCTGCAGTGTGGTCGCGCGCAATGTGTATGGCACCGGCGCGCCCTCGGCGCCGTCCAATGCGGTGGTGCCGGGCGGCGTGCCGCAATCTCCGCTGATGGGCGTGGCGACGCCGATACGCGCCGGCGGTGGCCACAGTTGCGCGCTCGATCGCCTCGGCGGCGTGTACTGCTGGGGGCGCAACGGCGATGGCCAGTTGGGCGATGGCACGCTGGTCAATCGCTCGACACCCGTGCCGGTGGTCGGGCTCGCCAGCGGCGTGCGCGCGATCGCCACCGGCGGCAACCACAGTTGTGCGCTGACCTCCGCGGGTGGCGTCGTTTGCTGGGGACGCAACGAGTTCGGGCAGCTCGGCGACAACAGCGTGATCAATCGGCCGACGCCGGTTGCGGTCACCGGTCTCGCCGCGGGCATCGTCAGCGTGACCACGGCGGCAAACCACAGTTGCGCGCTGACCACGGTGGGCGGCGTCAAATGCTGGGGCCGCAACAGCACTGGGCAGTTAGGCGACAACTCGACGACCCAGCGACCGGCACCGGTGGATGTGGTCGGCCTCGCCAACGGCATTGCCGAAGTGGTCGCCGGCGACCATCACAGTTGCGCGCGCGGCATCGGTGGCGGCGTCAAGTGCTGGGGCTGGAATGTGTTCGGCCAGTTGGGCGACGGCAGCAACAGCGACCGGCCTGCCCCGGTGGATGTCAGCGGCCTGGCCAGCGGCACCACCGCGCTCGGCGCCGGCACCTTCCACAGTTGCGCGATGCGCACCAATGGCGCCATGTCCTGCTGGGGCCGCAATGACTTCGGCCAGCTCGGCGACGGCACGCAGAGCAATCGCAATGAGCCGGTGGACGTGATCGGACTCGGCGATGCGGCGACCGCGATCGGCGGCGGCAGCTCGCATACCTGCGCGCTGGTCAGCACTGGCGTCAAGTGCTGGGGCCTCAATTCCAGCGGGCAACTGGGCGACGGCACCCTGACCCAGCGCAGCACACCGGCAGCGCCGATCGCGCAGACCACCGGCGCGCTGGCGCTCGGCGCCGGAGCCAGCCACAACTGCGCGCTCGGAGCGAATGGCGAACTGCTCTGCTGGGGCGGCAATGGTCAAGGTCAGCTGGGCGATGGCTCGACCGACAACCGGTTTCTGCCGGTACGGGTGCAGGATCTGGAAGTCCCTGCCGCGGTGGCCGGCAATGCCTCGATCAGCGTGGTGTTCACCCCGCGCAGTGCAGGCGCCTCGCCGGTGATCGATTACACCGTCAGTTGTGGCGGCGTCAGCGCGGTCGGCGCCGGCTCGCCGATCGTCGTCAGCGGACTGGTCAACGGCACCACTTACACCTGCAGCGTGGTGGCGCGCAGCGCACTCGGCACCAGCCTGCCGTCGCCGCCCTCCAACAGCGTCACACCGCGCGCGCCGAGCAACACCTCGCTCAGCGGCCCGGCGAGCTCGGCGGCCGCCAGCTCGGTGACCTTTACCGCGACCGTCGTCGGCCAGTCGCCGGGCGGCAGCGTGGCCTTCCTCGATGGCGCCAGCGCGATCTCCGGCTGCGCCGCGATCACGCTCACTGCAGGCGCAGCGCAGTGCACCACCGACACGCTCGGCGTCGGCGCGCATAACCTCGTCGCGGCGTACTCCGGCGACGCCGCCAATACGCCCTCGTCATCCACCGTGCTGGTGCACAACGTGACGGTCGGCGTGCCCGCGGCGCCGACCATCGGCAGCGCGACACCCGGCAATGCGCAGATCAGCGTGGCCTTTGTGCCCGGCGCCAACGGCGGCTCGGCGATCCTCGACTACACCGCCACCTGCGGCGGCGTCAGCCAGATCGGCGCAGGCTCGCCGGTGGTGGTGATCGGACTGGTCAACGGCACGGCGTACACCTGCACCGTGCGAGCCCGCAACACGGTCGGCAACAGCCCGGCGTCGGCGCCAACGGGCAGCGTCACGCCAGCGACGGTGCCGAATGCGCCGGTAATTGGCAGCGCCAGCGCCGGCGACGGCGAAGTCAGCGTCAGCTTCACGCCACCCGCGAACAATGGCGGCAGCGCGCTGATCGACTACACCGCCACCTGCGGCGCGCAGAGCAGCAGCAACCCGAGTTCACCGATCAGCGTCGGCGGCCTGGCCAACGGCGTCGCCGTGAACTGCAGTGTTGTTGCGAACAACGCCATCGGCAGCAGCGCGCCGTCGGCGGCCAGCAACAGCGTCACGCCGCGCGCGCTCACCAGCACCCAGTTGTCCGGACCGGCCACCTCGAACTTCGGCAGTGCAGTGGAGCTGACCGCGACCGTCACCGGCAGCAACAATGCCGGCAGCGCGGCCTTCAAGGACGGTGCGCAGACCATTGCCGGCTGCGGAACCGTTGCGATCGTGGCGGGCGTGGCAAGTTGCAGTACCAGCCAGTTGGCGGTCGGCGCGCACGCACTGAGCGCCGAATACTCGGGCAGCGCCGCGCACGCGCCATCGGTCTCCGCGCCGCTGGCGCACACCGTCGCGGCGATTGCCCCGGCTGCCCCCGGCAACGTGGTCGCCACGCCGGGCAATGCGCAGATCAGCGTCGCTTTCATCGCCGGCGCGAACGGCGGATCGCCGATCCTCGACTACACCGCGACTTGCGGTGCGCAGAGTGCAGTCGGCGCCGCTACACCGATCGTCGTGACCGGGTTGGTCAACGGGACTGCGTACACCTGCACGGTGGTTGCGCGCAATGCGATCGGCAGCAGCGCGCCGTCGGCGCCATCGGCCAGCGTAACGCCGGCCAGCGTGCCGGGCGCTCCGGTGATTGGCGCGGTCACGCCGGGCAATGCCTCGGCCAGCGTGGCGTTCACCGCACCGGGCAGCAACGGTGGCAGTGCGATCCTTGGTTATACCGCGAGCTGCACGCCGGGCGCGGCCAGCAGCAGCGGTCCAGCCTCGCCGCTGTTGGTCAACGGCCTCAACAACGGCCAGATCCATCACTGCAGCGTGCTTGCCAGCAATGTCATCGGCCACGGACCGGCTTCGGCAAGCGTCGCCGTGATCCCGAGCGCCAGTACCAGTGCCGACTTGTCGATCAGCAAGAGCAACGGTGTCAGTTACGTCAGCGGCGGCTTGCCGACCACCTATCAGATCGTGGTCAGCAATCCAGGTCCGGCGGGAGCCGCCTCCGCGCGCGTGACCGACACGCTGGATCCGGTGTTCAGTCTGGCCACCTGGACCTGCACCGGACAAGGCGGCGCGCAGTGCGACGCCGGCGGCAACGGCAATCTCGACACCCTCGTGCACCTGCCCCCGGCGTCCAGCGTCAGCATTGAGCTCACCGCCACGGTTGCACCGCTGCCGGAAAACCCGGTCAGCAACATCGCGGCGGTGACGCCTCCTGTCGGCATCGTCGACGCCAATTTGAACAACAACGTGGCGACCGACGGCCCCGACGTGGTCGGCGTGTTCCGCAGCAGTTTCGAGTGAAACCGCATCAACCACGAAAGACATTGCATCAATCGGAACAGCCGCTCGATGTAAAACAGGCGCACACTGCCCCTGCGCAATTTCGCGCAAGGCAATGCAGCGACAGGCTGATACGCGATTGCCTGACCCTGATGCGAACGGGGTCGGAATCGCTGCACCCGCGCATTGAATCCAGCCGGGGTTCCAGCTGCTTTCGGATCGCTTCGACCTGTGCTGCTCACTGGGGGAAACCATGAAGATCCGCACAGCACTCACTTTGATGATCGCGATGGGCCTGGCACAACCGGCCTTCGCCCAGCTCAAGCCCTACGTCGACTACGACGTCAGCACCTCGATCCAGAGCGTGTCCACCGTGCGCGTGCACGCCAACATGATCGACTACTACCTGGAAGGCATTCGCGGCACCTGGGTGGCGTCCAGCGAAGCCGCGAAGAAACTCGGGCAGATCGAGAGCTACTCGGTGTACGTCAGCGAGTTGCCGCTGAGCGGCGATTTCAACGTGGTGCTGGTCACACGGGTCAAGAGTGCCGCGGATCTGGAGCCCAGCAAGGAACGCTACGACGCCTTCATGAAAGCCTGGGGCGAGGCCAACGAGAAGCAGACTCAGGAGACGGTGAAGACCTATCCGAACATCCGCGAGATCACCGGCGAGTACCGGTTGCGCGAGATCACGTTCAAGTAGGTTCCAGCGAACCTGTTAACGCCCGGGCCGCCCCTGGCGATCCGTGTATTCGCGCAGCGAACCGGTGGGAGCGGGTTAATCCCGCGATAGCTCTCGCGGAGTAAATCCGCTCCCACACCGTTTGTTCGCGCAGCAAGGGGAGCCACTGGCGCACGGCTTCGGTGCGCACCTTCGCGCATCAAACCGTCGGCGATATCGGAGTCTGCTTTTTGTCCGCAAAGGTCGCAAAGAACGCAAAGAGAGCAGGCGACGGTATTTGTGCAAAGGTCGGATTTCCCCTGCCGCATCACGTGCCGGTCTTGCTCTTCTTTGCGTCCTTTGCGGACAAATGATCTTGTTTCAGTCACTTACGGTATGTTTGGAGACAGCGGGTACATCCCGCGATAGCTCTCGCGGAGTCAATCCGCTCCCACATGAAAATCGAAGCTTTACGGCATGAGAGCGAACTTTTCCCGCGAACTCTGGTGGCCAGAGATCGCGGCACGAGGTCGCTCCCAGCGGCGTTTGCCGGTCACGGCATCAGTCGCCGCCTCCACCATCACCACCGCCGCCATCTCCGGCATCACCTTCGTTGCGGTCATGGTCGGAATTGCGGTTTCCACGTCCGCCGCCGCCGGCAACGCGTCCGGCTGGCGCGTCGAAGATGTCCTCGGGGGCTTCGAACTCGGTGCGCTCGCCGCGCCGATGCTTGCGCCGCAGTTACCACACCATCAGCACGATCAAGGTCACGATCAGCAGGATTGCCAGCCACGTTTCCATGCGACTACTCCTTGGTGGATTCGTCGCGATCAGCGTATGGCGGAAACATTGCCGGAATATGACGGCGTCATCGAAGTGTCATTCGCCGATTCGGCTTGTCGTGTGGGCTGCTCCACGAACCTCCGACCTTTCATCACAGCCCGCTCCGCAGCCGGTGTCCGCATTCACACGTCACGGTCTCGCCGCTGAATGATTGCGCGATGAAGCGCTCTACTGAAGCCTGCACCCGGGTTTCGACACGTTCGGGGCGGACGGAATCTCGACAACGCCACCGCATTGAGGCTACGGCGTCTCGAAGCCGCTGGCGAAGAGCCGATTGTTGTTCGGAAGGCCGACGTCAGCGAGCGTTGCCAGATCGAGCGCCGAGATGTCGTAGCGGGTGCCGCGAAAAATCACGACGCCGTTCATCAGTTGCCCGAGCAGCCCGGGTGGCGGCGATCCGCGCCGCATGAAGTCCGGCAGGTCCGCAGACACCAGATCGTCGCAGACCAGGTGGGGTACCGGCGCACCGTTGCGCCATTCGACCTTGCGTGGCGCCGGGAAGCGCGCTTGCAGCGGCTTGCTGCTGTTGCCCCAATGCATGATGTTTCCAGTGGTCAGATCCGGCGCGCTGCCCCAGGTCGAAACCGCCGCCGGTCCCTGGAACAAGGTCGGCGTACCCGGTTGCATCCATCGGTCGAACGGTGACCAGAAGGTGGCGGGTGGCACGCCCTGGCCATTGGCCCAGCCGTTGTAGGCGATGGCGTGGCCGAATTCGTGCAGGAACACACCCATGGCATCGGTGCGGTCGATCGGCACCGGCGCGATCCGGGCAAAAGGATCGGGATCGAACCACAGTTCATTGCGCAGGTAAGTCAGACCGAAGTTGAACTGCGCATCCGCCTCGGCAGGATCGGGATCGATTCCGGTACGCAGTTCGTGGGCAACGCCCTGCTCGAAGGTGTCGCGGCCGTTGATGATGCCGACGAAAACCGTGGTCAGGCTGGCGCCATTGGCGGTACTGATCGGCGCAATGCCGATCTGCACTTCGATGTTGCGTGGGCCGCTGACGCCGAGCATCTGGCCCCAGCGGAAGCCGGCAGCCTGGGCATGGCTGGTTATTTGTGCACGCTCGGGATTGGTGAGCACCGCGGCGGACGCGTCGAAGCTCACTGTGACAGCAACCTGTGCCGAAACGGAAATCGGCACCCAGATCAGCAAGGCGATCAGCAATCGCGCGGCTGGCAGAACTCCAGACAGGGTATTCATGTGGCCTGGCCCGATGCAGGGAACGGTCGACGGCGAGCGATGCCCGTGGCGCACCAAGTGTACGCGCGCTGGCGCGGCCTGGCGTCAAGGTTTTCTCGCCAACCGACCGGCGGCGCCTGTCGCCGGCGGACTGCGGCGATGGCTTTGCTGCGCGGTAGCCGCGTGAAAGCCGTCAGATCACATGCGCAGCGCGCCGCAACGGTTACGGCGAGCTGTCAGCCAGCGCCGTCGGACACGCCACCGGTGCCGGCCCGGCCTGATCGGCGAGACCCGGAATCAAGGCGGACAGCCGCGCCGGGCTGCCGTCGATGCGCCAGTCGTAGAGCACGGCGAATGCCATCACGCGCGCGATGTACTCGCGGGTCTCCTTGTAGGGCACGGTCTCGACCCACAGGTCCCAGGGTGGCAAGGGCGGCGCCAGCCAGCGCTTCACGGCGCCAATGCCGGCGTTGTAGGCGCCGGTCGCCAGCAATGCATTGCCGTCGAGATCGGCGACACGGCGACTGAGGTAGGTGGTTCCCAGGCGGATGTTGTGCGCGGGATCGGTCAGCGGGTCGACGCGCACACCGAGTGACTTGGCGACCGCGGCGGCGGTCGCCGGCATCAACTGCATCAAGCCGCGAGCCCCCACCGGGGAACGCGCATTGGCGTTCCACGCACTTTCGGCGCGGATCAGCCCGTAGACCCAATGCACCGGCAGTCCGGTGGTCTTCGACTCGCGCGCCACGGCGTCGTTGTGCAGCAACGGGAAGCGCGCCTCGTACTGGCGGATCAGCGTTTCGCCGCTCATGGTGAAGATCGCCCATTCGTGCAGGCCTTCGCGACTGGCGATCAGCCCGGCCTCGCGGCGCAGTTCGGGCGACAGTTGCGGCAACTGCCAGAACCACTCGGTGCGCGCACGGTCGATGTCGCCGATGGCGTACCACTCGAGTGCGCGCTGCACACCGCCCAGATTGAGCACGGCCAGCGCCAGATCGGTGGTCAGCAGACTGCTCGCGGGGCAGATCGCATAGGCGCCGCCGATGCGGTCGGCGGCCAGGAATCCATGGAAATTGGCCTCGTTCGCGGCAGCGGCGAAAAAAGGCTGCGCCTCGTCGGCGCGGTCGAGCAATTCCAGCACCCGCCCCTGCGTATAGCGCCAGCGACTCTGACTGCCCAGCGCTGGCGACATTCCTTCCAGCGCGGCCAGCGTTGCCTGGTATTCCAGTCGGCGCAGGTGATAGCGCACCTGCCATTCGCGCAGGTTGTCGTCGAAAGCCGCAGCGGGAACACGGGCGAGCAGGCGCAGCGCTTCGGGCAGGCGTTCGACCGCAGCGTAACGAGCGATCTCGGCCTCGATGCGCGCCTTGTCGGCGGCGCTGAACGGCAGGCGCCGGGCCAGCGTCTGATAACTCGTTTCCGCTGCCAGCGCACTCTTGCGCGCCGACCTCGCCAAGGCCACCGAGGCCGCGGTCGCGCTGGCAGCATTCGCCGGCCAGCGTGCGGCCTGGTTGACCGCCGCAGCGGGTTGGGCATGGGCAAGGATGCGCCGCTGCATTGCCTCGCGCTGCGCTTTGGGCAACTCCTGACTCAACACCTGCGCCAGTTCGATCTGGCCGGCGGCGAGGGCGCTGTCGATTCGCGCGTCGACCCGCTGCGGCGTCAACTGGCCGGCGGCACGCAGATGCCCCAGCACCGGCCGGCAACCTGGGCGCTCCTTGTCGAGTGCGTCGAACAGCGCCAATGCCTCGGCGGTGGCGTCGCCGGCAAGCTTGCGCGCGCGTCGTGCCGTCCATGCGTGACAACGCAGTTCGACGCTCGCCAGTTGCTCGACATACAACTTGAGGAATTCCTCGTGGCGCCCGCTGCGGCCATAACGCTCCAGCACCTGGGTACGCAGACGGTGCCCTGGCAGGCTGTCGCCGTAATCGCGCAGGAATTGCTCGATCTCCTTGAACGGCGCCTGGTCCGGGATTCGACGCAAGCGTTCGTACGGCAGGTACGGGTACAGGGGATAATCCCTCAGCTCGCGTGTGCGCGAGGCCACATCCACACCGTTCTGCGCCAACCGCCACGCCGCCTGGAACTGCTGCCGTTGCGGCGCCAGGTCGGCAGCGGGCAGGGCGAACGCCGCGAACACGAGTAACAACAAGCTCAGGCGTGGCACGATGCGGCTCCGGGTAATGACGGTGGTGCACCGGTCGGCTGTCTCTGCTGCGGCTGACAAACGATGCTTTACCGTCAATTGTACAAGGGCTTGTCGGACATACCTGAGACTTTGCCTGAACAGGAGTGGTGGTTTTTCATGCTGGAAACGATGACCCTGATGCTGATCGGCGCACTCGCCGGCGTGATGGCCGGGCTGCTTGGCGTCGGCGGTGGCCTGATCGTGGTGCCGGCGCTCGCCTTCTGGCTGCCGAGCAAAGGCATTGCGCCCGCCGATGCGCTGCACGTATCGGTCGCCACCTCGCTGGCCAGCATCTGCGTGACCGCCAGTGCCAGCGCGTGGTCGCACTTTCGCCGCGGCGGCGTGGATTCGAGTGCGCTGGCGTGGCTGACGCCCGGGCTGTTGCTCGGCAGCGGCTGTGGCGCCTTGCTGGTTGCCGGCATTCCGGGCACTGCGCTGACTCTGTTCGTTGCCACCTTCTGCGTGTTCGCGGCCTGGCAGATGGGTCGCCCGCAGCCGGGCAATACCACGCCTCAAGGCGCATTGCCGGGCCACTGGCTGGCACCCGGCGGCCTGGTGATCGGCGCGGTATCGGCCGCCGTCGGCATCGGCGGCGGCTCGCTCACGGTGCCGTTGTTGTACCGGCTCGGTGCACCACTACGGGCTGCCATCGGCACCTCGTCGGCCGCCGGACTGCCGATTGCGATGGCCGGCACGCTTGGCTACATGCTGGCGGATACGCCGGCTGCATTGTCGCGCTGGGCGGTCGGCCTGGTCGACTTCAAGCTCGCGCTGGCGATCGGCAGCCTGAGCGTGCTGACCGCACCGATCGGCGCCGCGCTGGCGCACCGCTGGCCGGTGGCGCGGCTGCGGCGCGTTTTCGCGTTCTGGCTGCTGCTGGTTGCGGCGCTGTTGCTGGGGCGGCTGTTGCGGGGCGGGTGAAACGGGGCACGGGGCACGCGAAAGGCTCGCACGGAGGCGTGCACTTGGTGGGTCCAGACTTGTCTGGACGCTCTCCCAGCCATCAAATCGAGAAGCGTCCAGACAAGTCTGGACCCACCAAGAACAAGAGCGTGCGGGGCAAGCCCGAACCGTGCAAGGTGCGCCCAGACAAGTCTGGACCCACCAGGATCAAGAGCGCGCGGCAGCGCTCAAAACTGCGCCATCGCCGCCTTGCACAGCGCGCCGTCGCGATCGTCCTTGCAGGCTGCGCGCATGGCTTCGCAGGCCGCAGTGCCCATCGCCTTGCCCATGCCCTTGACCGCATCGGCCATGGCCTTCTCGACATCGCTGCCGCCGCCGGAAACCGACTTGTCCATGCCCTCGGCGACTTTGTCCAGGCACTTCTGATAAGCGACTTCGACCGGATCGCGGGTGAACCACCAGATCGCCAGCCCCGCGGCGATCAGGAAAACCAGCAGTTTGCCCATGTGCGACGCTCCTTGATGGTCAGGGCGGAATCGTAGCAAAAGACGCCGCCGTGATCGCTGGGACTGCACGGCGATGCGGCGCTGGGCGCGGACGCTAAGTCCATTCGACGCGGATCCCCGGCCATGACTGACCGAGAAGTTCGCTCGTGACGATGCCAACTGCCGCCAGCAGCTCTTTGCCATCGAACAACAGCGGCACCCGTTCGCGCTGCCATGGCGGTACATCGAGTTCCTGGAAGATCAGCCGCAGTTCGCGCGAATGCGCGGAACGCTTCAGCCGCAGGCGTTCGCCGCCACGGCGCCAGCGCACACTCAGCGTCTTCGGCACCGGCGCCGGCCGACCATCGCCGTCGACGGCGAGCAGGCGGCCGTAACCGGAAGGCAGTTCCAGCTCGTGCAATCCAGCCCGCCACTCTAGCTCGATGGCGGGTGCCGGCAGCGTGCTCGCTTGCGGCAGCAGGTACAGCCGGTCGCGGTGGCGGCGAAACTCGTGTCCGTCCCAACGCAGGATCGGACTGGCATCGACCGCCGCCAGCAGGACTTCGCGGCGCAGGCGCGCCAGCTCGTGGAAGCCCGGAGGCGCCACGCCGAGTTCGCGCGCGAAGCGTCGTACGACGGCGCCGAACAGCGCTTCGCCCAGGGTCAGCAAGCGCGCGATCGCCAGCGTGCGTGGGTCCTTGCCGACCAGCCCGGCAAGCTCTCGCGCTGCCGCACGTTCCAGTTCGTCGCCTACCGATGCCGCATGTCCGGCCAGTCGCGCCAGGCGCTCGCCGAGCGCGGGGAAGCGGCCCGCGAGCAGTGGCCAAACCTGCTGGCGCAGGTACGAGCGGTCGTGTTGCAGATCAGCGTTGGCCGGGTCCTCGATCCAGTCGAGGCCAAGCTGCTCCGCCGCGGCGATGATTCGCGCGCGCGGCTGCGCCAGCCACGGGCGCAGCAGCCAGCCGCTGCCGAGGCCGCGCAGCGCACGCATCGCACCGAGTCCGTCCACCGAGGCGCCGCGCAGCATCCGCAGCAGCACGGTTTCGGCCTGATCCTCGCGATGGTGCGCCAGCAGCATCGTCGCACCGGGCGTCAGGACTTCGGCGAACGCGGCATGGCGGGCGTCGCGCGCCGCCGCCTCGACGCCTTTCCCGCGGGCGTCGACTTGCACGCGCACCACGTTGCATGGCACCTCGAAGCGAGTGGCCAGCGCGACCGCATGTTCGGCCCAGCGATCGGCATCCGCATGCAGCCCGTGATGCACGTGCAGCGCCTTGAGCCCGCGCTCGCGCACCTGCGCGCAACGCGCGGCACAGGCCAGCAGCGTCGAGGAATCGACGCCGCCGCTGAGGCCGATGCAGACCGGCGCCAACGGCAGTTCGGCCAGCTCGGCTTCGATGGCAGCGGTCAGGGCGAGGATCGGATCGGGCGTGGCCATGGGGTCAGTCGGCGCATCAGGACGAAAGTCATCTTGGCCACCGGGCGCCGTAATCCTTCGATCCAGCGGAGTTCCAACGTTGTGGGAGCGACCTTGTGTCGCGAGCTGTTGCCTGGGAAGCTCGCGACACAAGGTCGCTCCCACATTGAATCAACGACTTCGGGCGCGCTCCACGGCCTCGCCACTCACTCCACCCGCTGCGATCCGTACCCACGCAGGCGGCGGTAGCGCGATTCGACCAGGCTGCCGGCCTCGATGCGGTCGAGGCCGTCGAGCTGGCGCACCAGATGGTCCTTGAGCGTCGCCGCCATCGCCGCAGCGTCGCGATGGGCGCCACCGAGCGGCTCGTCGATGACCTGGTCGACCAGCCCCAATTGCAGCAGGCGCGCCGAGGTGATGCCGAGCGCGTCGGCGGCCTCGCGGGCGCGATCGGCGCTCTTCCACAGAATCGATGCGCAACCCTCCGGCGAGATCACCGAATAGATCGCATATTCCAGCATCAACGTGCGATCGCCGACCCCGATCGCCAACGCGCCACCGGAACCACCCTCGCCGATCACCGTGCAGATGATCGGCACGCGCAGCTCGGACATCACTTCGAGGCTCATGGCGATCGCCTCGGATTGGCCGCGTTCCTCGGCACCGACCCCGGGATAGGCACCCGGTGTATCGATGAAGGTCAACAACGGCAGGCCAAAGCGCTCGGCCATCTGCATCAGGCGCTGCGCCTTGCGATAACCCTCCGGACGCGGCATGCCGAAATTGCGGCGCACCTTGTCCTTGGTGTCGCGGCCCTTTTCCTGGCCGATGAACATCACCGCCCGACCGGCGATGCGCGCCAGGCCGCCAATGATCGCCGGGTCGTCGGCGTAGTGGCGATCGCCCTTCAGTTCATGAAACTCGTCGAACAGCAGGCTCAGGTAGTCGACCGTGTGCGGCCGATGCGGATGGCGCGCCAGTTGCGCGATCTGCCAGGGCGACAGATTGGCGAAGATCGCCTGGGTCTTGGCGCGGCACTTGTCCTTGAGCTTGCCGATCTCCTCCTCGATGTTCAACGCGTTGCCTTGCCCGGCAAAACGCAGCTCCTGGATCTTGGCTTCCAGTTCGGCGATCGGCTGTTCGAAGTCGAGGAAGGCAGGATTCATCGGCGGGCGGACGACAAAGAGCCGTGAAGGATAACACCGGGTCGTGACGCGGCGTCTGGACGGGGGCGTATGGACGAAGGCACGGAAAGGCTGGCCGGGGCGGGCTTTGGTGGGTCCAGACTTGTCTGGACGCCTCTGGCGATGCCGGAGCAGGAGCGTCCAGACAAGTCTGGACCCACAAGAGCAAGCGCAGCGAAGATGCTCTTCCCGTGCCCCGTGCCCCTGCTCTCAGGCGAGCAACGCCTTCACCCGCGCGCTGACCACGGTCATGTCGGCACGGCCGGCGGCTTTGCCTTTCATCGCCGCCATGACCTTGCCCATGTCCTTGGCGCCGGTCGCGCCGGTCTCGGCAATGGTCGCGCGCACCAGGTCGTCGACTTCGGCTTCGGTCAGGCGCGACGGCATGTAGGCCTCGATGACCATCACTTCGGACTTCTCCTTGTCGGCCAGATCCTGTCGCGCAGCGGCTTCGAACTGCTGGATCGAATCGCGGCGCTGCTTGAGCATTTTCTCCAGCACCGCCAGCACCTGGGCGTCGTCCAGTTCCAGGCGCTCGCCCTCGCTGCGGGTGTCGATCTCGACCTGCTTGATCGCCGAGGTGATCAACCGCAGCGTCTGCAGGCGCTCCTTGTCGCCGCCCTTCATCGCGGCCTTGACGTCATCCATCAATCGGGTCTTGAGGCTCATGTGGTTTCCTCTGTGCTGCAATCTGGAGTGGCCGCGCGTTTGCTGACGCGGGGCGGAGAAAGGCATTGGTCCGCAAAGGACGCAAAGAAGAGCTTTGGAGAGTGTTCGGCGCTGGAGCGTTGGTGCAGCCCTGCGCCAACCTCTTCCTTGCTTCCCTTTGCGTTCTTTGCGTCCTTTGCGGACAAAAGGCTCTTGAACTCGAAACATCCAAAGCACGACAAAAGCCGCCGGCGGGAATCCGCCGACGGCCTCGGGAGTACCCTGAACGCAGCGGGCGCGAGGCGCCCGCCAGCGCGGATCAGTACATCCGCTGGCGCTTGGTCACGTCGCGCGACACGCGACGCAGATTGCGCTTGACCGCGGCGGCGAGCTTGCGCTTGCGCTCCTGGGTCGGCTTTTCATAGAACTCGCGACGGCGGACTTCGCTGAGCACACCGGCCTTCTCGCACGAGCGCTTGAAACGGCGCAGCGCAAACTCGAAGGGTTCGTTTTCGCGGACTTTAACGTTGGGCATGGACACTCCGTGGTAACACCTGGCTGGCGCTCTGCGCCTAGCGAGCCCACAATGATAACCCGAATTTTACTGAACGATCAAAGCCCAGATTCTCATGCGTGTTCTTGGCATCGAAACCAGCTGTGATGAAACCGGTGTTGCGGTGTACGACACCGAGCACGGATTGCGCGCCCACGCGCTGCATACGCAGGCGGCGTTGCACCGCGATTATGGCGGCGTGGTGCCGGAGTTGGCCTCACGCGATCACATCCACCGACTGCTGCCGCTGGTCGACCAGGTGCTGGACGAAGCGCGCATGACGCGCCGCGACCTCGATGGCATCGCCTATACCGAAGGCCCGGGTCTGATCGGCGCGCTGTTGACCGGCGCGACGCTGGCCAAGACGCTGGCGTGGACGCTCGACATCCCGGCGCTCGGCGTGCATCACCTCGAAGGCCACTTGCTGGCACCGTTGCTGGAGACACCGGCGCCCGCGTTTCCGTTCGTCGCGCTGATCGTGTCCGGAGGCCACAGTCTGCTGATGGATGTCGCCGGCATCGGTCAGTACCGCCTGCTCGGCGACACCCTCGACGATGCCGCCGGCGAGGCCTTCGACAAGACGGCCAAGCTGCTTGGCCTGGGCTACCCCGGCGGTCCGGCGCTGGCACGGTTGGCGGAACGCGGCGATCCGAAGGCGTTCAAGTTCTCGCGACCGATGACCGACCGACCATCGCTCGACTTCAGCTTCAGCGGGCTGAAGACCCAGGTGCTGCTGGCGACCCAGCGCAGCGCGCCGGCGCAGTACGCCGACATCGCCCGATGCTTCGAGGAAGCGGTCGTCGATACGCTGGTGTGGAAATGCCTGCGCGCGCTCGACGAGACCGGGCGCGAGCGCCTGGTGGTTGCCGGCGGCGTCGGCGCCAATGTGCGCCTGCGCGAACGCCTGCAGCGGGGCCTGGACAGGCGCGGCGCCAGCGTTTACTTCCCGCGCCCGGCCTTCTGCACCGACAACGGCGCGATGATTGCCCTCGCCGGCGCCTTGCGCCTGGCCGCCGGCGAGCGCGAGGATACGGTCATCCGCGCCACGCCCCGGCGCGACCTCGCATCACTGTCGCCACCGCAGAGTCCTCCATGAGCCTGACCACGATCGTCATCAAGAACCTGCGCGTCGATACCGTGATCGGCGTCTACGCGCATGAAAAGACCGCGCCGCAGTCGCTCAAGCTCGACCTGGAACTGCGCCTCGACGCGCGCCGCGCCGCGCACAGCGACGCGCTGGTCGACACCGTCGACTACGACGAAGTGTGCGCGTCGGTGCGCGACTTCGGTCGCCGCCACCAGTTCGAACTACTGGAACGCTTCACCCACGAACTGTCGGGCGAGCTGATGCGCCGCTTCCCGCTGCGCAGCCTGAGCCTGACCGCCTGGAAGAGCATCGCCGGCCTGCTGCCGGCGGAGATCGCCGTGCGCGTCGAGATGGATCGCCAGGCATTGCAGCAGGCACAGGCGGATGAAGAGCGACTCAACGATTGACGCCGTGCCGCTGCGCGTGTTGTTGATGCTCGGGAGCAATGTCGATGCCGAGCGGCAACTCGACGCGGCGATCGCGCAGCTGCGCGATCGCTTCGACGTGCTGGCCGTTTCCGCGCGCCACCAGAGCCCGGCGCTGGGTCGCACCGGCGCGCCGGCCTATCTGAACCAGGCAGCAGTGATCGCCAGCAATCTCGACCACGGCTCGCTGAAGATCGCACTGCGCGAAATCGAGGCGCAACTGGGCCGACAACGGCCGAGTCCCGAGCCGCAGTTGTGCCCGATCGACATCGACGCGCTTGGGCGCTGGGAACCGGAATTCGTGGTGTGGGACGCGCGCGATTACGGCGCTGCGCATGCGCGCGCGCCGCTGCGCGATCTGGGGTTGGTTTGACTGCTTTCTGCGGGAGTCCTGGTCGCCCTGCCGGTGCGCTTGTTCGCGCATCGAACTGGCGGCGACCATGCGGGCTGTTTTTTCGTCCGCGAAGGACGCAAAGAACGCAAAGGAAAGCGAAGCCTGCAAAATACCAACCCTTTGTTTCCTTGCTCTCTTTGCGTTCTTTGCGTCCTTTGCGGACAAATCTCTTCTTTCAGCGACTTGCGTCATGTTCGCCGAGAGTGGGTTGAACCCGCTCCCACTGAAAGCGACCGCGCGCCACACTAGCCCCATGCACCATCCGCGGGCAGACTACGGCCACTGACTGCCCGGAGCGGCGCTGTGCTCGAAAACCCGCAATCCCTGTGGCCAGCGCCGCCGATCGACGATGGCGATGCGGCGCATTTCTGCACCACCTGCGTGTTCGGCAAGTTGTGTCTGCCGGATGGTTACGACAAGCGCGCGTTGGCCGAACTGCACTGCCTGATCGAACACGTCGGGCCGTATCACGCGGGCGACGAGATCTTTCGCACCGGGGATGCGTTCAGCGCGATCTTTTCGGTACGCGCCGGCCTGGTGAAGACCTATGTGCTCGACGACAAGGGGCGCGAGCAGGTGCTCGGTTTCTACACGCCGGGCGAACTGGTGGGCCTGAATGCGATCTACCCGGCGCGTTATCCGTGCAACGCAGTCGCCGTCGACACCGTGATGCTGTGCCGCTTCTCGTTCCCGGCGATGGCGACGCTGGCCACGCGTATCCCGTCGATCCAGGAGACGCTGTTCCGCCTGATCAGCAAGGACATCGGCACGGCGACGCTCGGCAAGGGCGATTACAGCGCCGAGGAGCGCCTCGCGGCATTCCTGATCAACTGGTCCGAGCGCTTGTCCAGCCGCGGTTTCTCGGCCAGACGCTTCGTATTGCCGATGCAGCGCACCGACATCGCCAACTACCTCAGCCTGGCGCCGGAGACGGTCAGTCGCGTGATCCGGCGCATGACCGACGACGGCCTGATCGCGATCGATCGGCGCGAAGTCGAACTGACCGATCTCGCTGCCTTGCAGGCGCTGGCCAATTCGCTGCTGCGACGCGCCTGATTGCGATTGCGCCGCGACCTGCGCATTGGGATTAGACTCAGGCGCAATCGATCATTGGAGCGAAAACCATGCAACGCTGGGTGCGACTGCCGCAGGGTGGCTTCCTCGATGCGACGCAGGTGATCTACATCAGCAAGGTCGAATCGTTCGCCCGCCTCGACGACGAGGGCCACAACACCGGCACCGACTACGCGATCACCATCGGCACCAGCCTCGATCGCGATCACTACATGATGATCACCGGCAGCAAGGACGAGATCGGCACGCTGGTGCGGCAGATCCTGGGGCAGGCGGCGGCGAGCTGACAGGATCGGACGATGCCGTAGATCGCCACTGGGCTCTCTCGGGACATCACGCAAGTCGTTGAAGGAATTAATTTTTGTCCGCAAAGGACGCAAAGAACGCAAAGAACGCAAAGGAAAGCGAAGCGAGCAAGACATCAAACCATTGGCTCTTGGCTCTCTTTGCGTCCTTTGCGTTCTTTGCGGACAAAAAAAACAGCCCGCAGGATTGCCGCCAGTTCGATGCGCGAACAAGCGCACCAGGACTCCCACAGGCGACGCAGAATCGGACCATCCGCCGACGAGCGGTCGTTTTGCCGTCGATGCCCGCAATCCGCCCGAACTTGTTAAAATTTCGTCATGCTGCAGTCATTGAACTGCCTGCACACTGCGTTGTCATGTGATTGACCCGGCATTCGAGACCGGGAAAACGCGCAGCGGCGAAGGAGACAGGTCATGAAGCTGGTGATTTCGGTGGGCATCGCGATGTTCATGGCGGCACTCGATTGGGCGTCCACCGATTCGGGTGTCGAACACGACGGCTGATCACGGGCTACGTCAAACAACGATCCCGTCCCAGCGCGCGCGCCAGCGCGTGGGTGTGAACTCGGGGATCGGCATCGGCGTCAGCGCTGCGGTACCGACTTGCCAGAAGCTCTTGAACGGGCGCTTTTCGGCGGTCTTGTAGAAGTGCACCAGGTAGGCCCAGTCGCAGTGGAAGAAGTCCGCCAGCCACTGGTCGAAATCGAATACGCCGGCGTCGTGGAACAGCGTCAGGCTGAGTTCGGCCGCATCCCGCTCGTACTGGTACAACTCGGCCATGCGCTCGGCCGACAGGTTCGGATCGGGTTGCTGCACGCCGAGCGTGCGTCCGCGCTCCGACAGATTCCACTGCACCGTGTGCCCGAACAGGTGAACCAGGATGAACAGCGCCTCCTCGGCCGGCAGATCGTGGTCGATCTGGATCTCTGCGCCGTCGAGATCGCCGGTGAACGGGTCGGGCACGTCGGCGATGATCACCGGTATCCCGTAACGACGCTCGATCAGCGCTTCGACGAGGTTGAAGACTTCGCGGCAGCGGTCGTCGCTGGGGTAAATCGCGTTGTGGGGCATGGGGATTCCTTTGTAGGAGCGACGTGTACGTCGCGACCAACGCATCGCAGGTATCGCGGTCGCGACGTACACGTCGCTCCTACAGAAGGCCGCCCCGGCAATTTCACTCAAAACTGGTGCACGCCCTCGATCTCGCAGAGCAGTTCCTGGCGGCAGACATCGCCCTGCAGCACGGCAAACGCTGCGCCGGGGAAAGCCTCGCGCAGGAAGGCTTCGGTGGCGTAAAAATGTTCTTCCTCGCGCACGTACGCGCGCAGCACCGTGCCGGGGCCGAATTTGCTGTCGACGCCGGCCGCTTCGTTGGCGACTTCGAGCAGGCTGTCGAGATTGCGCCTGGTTTCCGCAAGCTGGTTGTCCAGGCGCCCCGGGTGGCGCGAACTGTGTCCGACCACGCTGGCGGTTCCGGAAATGAACAGCGCATTGCCGCGTGCGCATTGCCACAGCGCCGCACGCGAGAAACGCGGCGGTTCCGGCCCGTATTCGGGCGGGTAGTTGCGTGGCGTCATCTGCCGCGGGTTATCGAGCATGCGCCCGGGCGTCTTCGATGCCAGCCACAGCAGGCGCAGACGATCGGAGCGATCGGGCATGCCGATCACGGTGGCCGCCGGATCGGCCTCGAACCAGGCACGTTCCAGCGCCAGTTGGCGGCCGACGCAGAACTGGCGGTAGCGTTCGGCCTGGCCCGCGCCCTCGTTGATCCGCGAGAAGTAGCTCCAGATGCGCAGCACATACGGGTAACCGGAGCTTGGCACGTAATCCAGCAGGCGCCGATAAGCCTCGTGCGTGGTGGTACCGATGCCGCCGAAATCGCGCTCGGACAGGATCAGTTCGCCGAGCATCAGGTCCTCGTCGCCGGCGAAACGCGCGGCGCCGAGCTGTCCGCCGCGCAAGCGACCGTGGCTGCGCCAGGACTCGGACAGCGAATACAGCGCCGGCATCGGCAGATCGAAACTGGCGGTGCCGACGCCGCGCGCGCCAAGGCGCCAGTCGGCGAAGGCGTCGTCCATGCGTTCGGCCGCAAGGTCGACCAGCCAACGTGGATTGGGGTGGGAGGGTGCGGTCATGCCTTGCAGGGAACCTCTGATCAAGTCGTCATTGCGAGGAGCGAAGCGACGCGGCAATCCAGAACATCTCCAAAATCAAAGTCCTGGATTGCTTCGCTGCGCTCGCAATGACGCACTTTGGACTTGTTCCGAGGTTTCCTGGCAGAGATTATCCGGAATGGGGAGCCGCCGCCAAGCCGCCTATCATACGCAGCCCCGCAGCCGCCGATCAGCGCATGGATATCGATATCGTCCGCAACTTCCTGCTGTCGCTGCAGGATCGCATCTGTCGCGAGATCGAGGCCTTCGAGCCCGAGGCGCGATTCGCCGAGGACGCCTGGACGCGTGCGGAGGGCGGCGGCGGTCGCACCCGCGTGCTGAAGCGCGGGCAGGTGTTCGAACAGGCCGGCATCGGCTTTTCCGACGTGGTTGGCGCGAAGATGCCGGCAAGCGCCACCGCACATCGGCCCGAGCTGGCCGGCCAGGGTTTCCGCGCGATGGGCGTCTCGCTGGTGTTTCATCCGCGCAACCCCTACGTGCCGACCACCCACCTCAATGTGCGCCTGTTCAGCACCACCGGGCCGCAGCCGGTGTGGTGGTTCGGCGGCGGCTTCGACCTCACGCCGTATTACCCCTTCGATAGCGATATCGCCCATTGGCATCGCATCGCCAAGGGTGTCTGCGATCCCTTCGGCGACGATCTCTACGCACGCTGGAAGCGCTGGTGCGACGACTACTTCTATCTCAAGCATCGCGGCGAAACGCGTGGTATCGGCGGCCTGTTCTACGACGACCTCAATGGCTTCGGTTTCGATCGCTGCTTTGGGCTGATGCAGGCGGTGGCATCCGGCTTCAGCGCCGCCTACCTGCCGCTGGTCGAACGTCGCAAGGACACGCCGTACGGCGAGCGCGAGCGCGATTTCCAGCGCTACCGCCGCGGTCGCTATGTCGAATTCAACCTGGTCTGGGATCGCGGCACGCTGTTCGGCTTGCAGTCGGGCGGACGCACCGAATCGATCCTGATGTCGCTGCCGCCCGAAGTGCGCTTCGAATACGGTTACCAGCCGCCGCCCGGCAGCGCCGAGGCGCGCCTCAATGATTACCTGAAGCCGCGCGACTGGCTGACCGAGTTCGCCGATGTCGACTGACGCGCCGCTCACACTGCTGGCGGACAATGCGCGCTGGCTGGTCGTCGACAAACCGGCGGGCATCGCGGCGATCCCGGCGCGCGACGAGGACCCGGCCGATTCCTTGCGCCATCGACTGCAGGACCAGCTCGGCGTGCCGCTGTGGGTGGTGCACCGCATCGACCGCGAGACCAGCGGCGCGATCATCTACGCGCGCGACGCGCAGGCCCATCGCGCGCTCAATCTGGCGTTCCAGCGCGCTCAGGTCGGCAAGACCTACCACGCCTGGTGCGCCGGCGCGCCAGCCGCAGCGCACGGGCGCATCGACACGCCGATGCACAGCGCGCGCAAGGGCAAGATGCGCCCGGCGCAAGCCGGTGAACCCGGCGCGATTTCGGCGTGTACCGATTACGCGATCGAACAGCAGTGGGAACTCGCGGGCGGGCTCATTGCACGGGTGCGTTGCCACCCACGGACGGGTCGCCAGCATCAGATTCGCGTGCACCTGCGCAGCATCGGCTGCCCGATCCTGCACGACGCCGTGTATGGCCTGGCCACCTTCAAACCGCCATTCGACCGGCTGCCGATCGCGCGACTGGCGTTGCACGCCACGGCGATCGAGGTGCCGCGCGTGCTCGAAGTCCCGGCGCAGCGCGTCGAGGCGCCGCTGGCGGCGGATCTGGTCGCTTTGCAGGATGCTCTGTAGCCCGCGGCAGGCGCGCCGGTTCTGCGTGCAACACGCGATGCATTCGCCCTTCAGCGGGGTCGCACGCGAGTCAGCAATCCGGCAAAGGCGCGCTGTTCGACCCGATCGAGCAGATGCGCGGCCAGTCGCGGTGCGGCTCGGCCATCCTCGGGCAGCGGACGTGGCGCCAGCGTGTGGTCCAGCGCGTGGTGCAGGGACTGCGCCAGTTCCGCCAACTTGACCTCGATGCAGCCTTTGGGCGCGGCATTCGCGCCGATCCAGTAGACGTGGCGACCGAACCAGCGCGCCTCCAGCGCCAGTAGGGCGTCGTCGGTCACCAGGGCGCGGCCGCGACGCAGCAGCGCCAGTGCGCGCCAGTGCGGCAGCGGACCGAGCCGGCGCAGGCGCGGGTGGAGGTCTTGTTCGCCCAGCGGTGGCGCGCCGATCCAGTCGATGCGCAAATCGGATTCCCGCTGCAGCAGCGCCGCGACCAGCCGTTCGCCATCGGCGGCGCCGAGCTCACTGGCGATGACCACGCGTGCGGACAGCGGCTCGTGGGCGCCGCCGAGCGCATCGGCCTGTTCGCGACAAAGATCGAACAGAGGATCGCCGGTCTGCAGCGCGCGGCCGCGCGGCAATTCGATCGGCGGTGCTTCGCGGCCGACGTAGAACCAGGTGCACAGGCTGCCGAGCAGACGCCAGCGCAGGCGCGGCGCGTTGTCGGCAGTGGACGCGATGAGCGCGCTGGCAATGCCGGCGCCGCGCGCGGCAAGGGCAGCCGCCAGGCCGCTGCGCGAGGCGCCGCCGGCGACCACCATGCCTGGCTTGACCCGGACTGCCAGGCGCAGCATGGCCAGCGCCGCAGCGCCGGTGCCGCGCGCGCCGGGCAGACGCAGATCGGGCGCCAGACCATGTTCGCGCAGAGCCTCGCGCACGCCCGCTCCGGACTCGCCGGTATCGACCAGCAGTGCACCTTCGCCGCGGCCGGGGGCACGCAGCGCGCGCAACAAGGGCAGCAGGCGCAGCGCTTCGAGACGAGTACCGGCCACCAGCAACAGCGGTGCCGCGGTCTCTCCTGCCAGTGCCCTCGGAAGTCGGAATGCGCGCATCGGAGTCTCGTCCAGGCCTGCGGGTTTCGACTGCAAGCCTGGCCGCAAGTTCCGCGCGCGGACCGTGAAGCGCTCCACACCGACGACCTGCGAACCCAGGATCGACGTCCGCAGGCGCGGCTGCCGCGTGACGCGGGCGCGACGGGTGCTCATGATGCGACGGTCCCGATGCAGTCGGCGACGCCGACGCTGAGCGCGTCTCGAACGGAGGGCACGAGGGCATGAGGGCTCGAGGGCACGTCAATGCGGGCTCGGAGCGCGCTTGGGCTCTTGCGCGCCCTCGTGCCCTCATGCCCTCGTGCCCTCAAAGCAAGACCCTCGCAACGGCAGTTCATGGGACTAGCGTTTCGCCTTCATCGCTTCGCTCAACAGGTTCCCGAGTGTACCCATCGGCGATGCCTTGGTGGCGACAGGCGGCGATGCTTGCCCGCCCTTTGGCTTGAGTCCGCCAGAGCCGCCGCGGCCCGGCGCATTCTGCGGCCGCCCGCTCGGCGGCGGCGCGGCGCTGCGACGCTCGCCGACCGGCGCATCGCGGGCAACGGTCAACTTCAGGCTGAGCCCGATGCGCTTGCGCGGGACATCGACCTCGAGCACGCGCACCTTGACGATCTGGCCGGTCTTGACCACCTCGCGCGGGTCCTTGATGTACTTGTCCGACAGCTCGGAAACGTGCGCGAGGCCATCCTGGTGCACGCCGATGTCGATGAAGGCGCCGAAAGCGGCCACATTGGTGACCACGCCTTCGAGCACCATGCCGGGGATGAGGTCGCCGATCTTGTGCACATCGGCGGAAAACTGCGCGGTCTTGAACTCCGGGCGCGGATCGCGGCCGGGCTTCAAGAGTTCGCGCAGGATGTCCTGCACCGTCGGCAGACCGAAACGATCGTCGACGAAGGCCTTGGGATCGAGCTTGGCCAGCACCGCGCCGTTGCCGATCAATTGCCCGACGGGAAGCTCGGTGGACCTGGCGATGCGATCGACCACCGGATAGGCCTCCGGGTGCACCGAGGAGCCATCCAGCGGCTGCTCGCCATCACGGATGCGCAGGAATCCGGCGGCCTGCTCGTAGGTTTTCGGACCGAGGCGCGGCACCTCCAGCAGCTTGCGCCGCGAAGTGAACGCGCCATGCTCGTCGCGATAGCGCACCACCGCTTCGGCGGTGCCGGTCGACAGGCCGGACACCCGCGCCAGCAGCGGCGCCGACGCGGTATTGAGATCGACGCCGACCGCGTTGACGCAGTCTTCGACCACATGATCCAGGCGCGCGCCGAGCTTCACCTGGTTGACGTCGTGCTGGTACTGGCCAACGCCGATCGCCTTGGGCTCGATCTTGACCAGTTCCGCCAGCGGATCCTGCAGCCGCCGCGCGATCGACACCGCGCCGCGCAGCGACACGTCCATGCCGGGAAACTCGCGCGACGCCAGCTCGGACGCCGAATACACCGAGGCGCCGGCCTCGCTGACGACGATGCGCGTCAGCTTCAATTCCGGATGCTTGAGTGCGAGTTCGGCGACAAAGGCCTCGGTTTCGCGCGAGCCGGTGCCGTTGCCGATCGAGATCAGGCGTGCGCCGTGCTGCTGCGCCAATCTGGCGATGGTCGCCGCCGATTGTTCGTGCTGGTTCTTCGGTTGCAGCGGATAAATGGTGTCGGTGGCCAACACCTTGCCGGTGGTATCGACCACCGCCACCTTGACGCCGGTGCGCAGGCCGGGATCGAGTCCGATCACCGCCTTCGGGCCGGCCGGCGGCGCCAGCAGCAGGTCCTTCAGGTTGTCGCCGAAGATGCGGATCGCCTCGTCCTCGGCGCGCTCGCGGATGCGCCCGAACAAGTCCAGCGTCAGGCGCACATGCAGCTTGTGGCGCCAGGTCTGGCGGCAGGTCTCGACCAGCCAGGCGTCGGCCGCCCGGCCCTGATTGGCCACGCCGGCACGTTGGGCGATGCGGGCTTGCGCGCGCTGGTGGCCGTGCTCGATGGCTTCCGCTTCGTCGCTGCCGCCGCGCGCATCGTTGCGCTTGACCGGCACCGGCTCCAGGTCGAGATCGAGAATGCCCTCGGCGCGCGCGCGGAACAACGCCAGCGTGCGATGCGAGGGAATCGAACCCAGGTTGTCGACGAAATCGAAATAATCGCGAAACTTGGCGCCGTCGTTTTCCTTGCCGGGCACCACGCGGGCATGGATGCGGCCGTGTTCGTACAGCCATTCGCGCAGCTCGCCGACCAGCGCCGGGTCCTCGCTGAAGCGCTCGGAGAGGATCGAGCGCGCGCCTTCGAGCGCGCCGGCGACGTCGGCAACGCCTTTTTCGGCGTCCACGAACGCGAGCGCAGCCGTTTCGGGTGCCAGCGTCGGATCGTGCAGCAGCGCATCGGCCAGCGGCTCCAGTCCGGCCTCGCGCGCGATCTGCGCCTTGGTGCGGCGCTTCGGCTTGTACGGCAGGTACAAATCCTCCAGCCGCGCCTTGGTCTCGGCGTGTTCGATCTCGACCCGCAGCGATTCGCTCAACTTGCCCTGTTCGTCGATGCTCGCCAGCACGGCGGCGCGCCGCTCTTCCAGATCGCGCAGATAGCCCAGGCGCTCCTCCAGCGTGCGCAACTGGCTGTCGTCCAGCGCCCCGGTCACTTCCTTGCGGTAGCGCGCGATGAACGGCACCGTCGCGCCCTCATCCAGCAGCCGCACCGCGGCGATCACTTGTTCATTGCGGGCACTGATTTCAGCGGCGATACGCGATTCGATGGACGGCAAAGCCATGATGGGCGGGCGGGTTCCGGTTGCGAAGTTGGGGCGGAGCATAGCCGCGGCGGGAGCAGGCGTGGCAAAACCAGCCCAGCTGGCGACGCGGACTCTGCGCTGCATGCCTTGCGGCGCGCGCCCGACGCCCTGCGTAGTGCGCCGAAAGGATTGTCGCCAACTGGAACCTTGTGCTCCCCGGGCAGCTCCTACCAACGCTGTCGGCTCGGCAGCTCAATGATTGGAGTGAGTTCATGAAACTGCATGGGTTGCTGCTGGTGGGTCTGATTTTCGCCGCGCACGCGGACGCCGCCGATGAGCAAGCGAAGGTCCGGGCCGCCATAACGGCGCTGGCTCCCGACGCCAGGATAGAGTCGCTGCGCCCTGCGGCGATGCCCGGCGTCTACGAAGCGGTGGTCGGCGGAACGGAGGTGTACGTCAGCGCCGACGGCAAGTTTCTGCTCACCGGCGCGTTGTGGGATGTGTCGGCGGGCAAGAACCTGACCGAAGTGACCCGCGCGGGACGGCGCAAGGAAGCGGTCGCGACCATTCAAGCCGACCAGCGCATCGTGTTCGCGCCGGAGAATGCGCGCCACCGGGTCACCGTGTTCACCGACCTCGACTGCGGTTACTGCCGCAAGCTGCACGACGAGGTGAAGGCCTACAACGACGCTGGCATCAGCGTCGAATACGTGCTGTTCCCGCGTGGCGGTTTGGACTCGCCCTCGCATGCCGCGGCGGTGTCGGTGTGGTGCGCCGACGATCGCCGGCAAGCGCTGACCCTGGCCAAGCGCGGCGAACCGGTGGCGCCGAAGATCTGTCCGAACCCGATTCGCGAGGAGTTTGAGATCGGCCAGCGCATCGGCATCGGCAGCACGCCGACCATCGTCACCGAGGGCGGCAGCCTGATCCTCGGTTATGTGCCGCCGCAGCAGTTGCTGGCGCAACTGGACGCGGCGCGAGCGGCGCCCTGACAGCCACGGTAGGTGCGCGCCGGTAGCGGGCGACCCCGAGCCCGGGACGACGCCGCACGAGTGGCGCCGCCTGCCCGCGGCTTCAAGCGCAGCGCGCGTTCAGCGTGGCGCCTCGTAAAGGTGAAACCCGGCCCAGAAATAGGGCTGGGCCAGGTCGCGCCTGAGTGCGCCGGCGACGCTCAGGCCGCCGACGCCGCGGGCCGCATCGGTCACCACCGCGTCGCCGCCCAGCAACATCTGGCGTTGCGACTGCGCCAGAGCGAGTGTCGGTTCAACGCCCGACGCCAACCGCCGATGGAAATCGCTCATCAGGCTGGCGGTGGCAGCATCGTCCACCGACCAGAGGGCGCTGATCACGCGCCGTGCGCCGGCGAACTGAAAGGCGCGCGTCAGCCCCAGCCAGCCATCGTCGTCGATGCTCGCGCCGGGTGCGCTATCGCAGGCGGCGAGCACCACCAGGTCGGCGTGCAGGCGCAGACGTTCGAAGATGTCCCACACCGGCAGCGGATGAGGGCGTCCGTTGGCGTCGTGCAGCATCAATGCGCTGTCCATCGGCGAGCTCGGGTCGTTGACGCCATGCACGGCGAAATGCAGCAGTCGCGCGCGCGGACCCAGCCGCTGCAGCGCGTCCGCATTGGCATCCTTGCCGCGCAGCAACTCGACGCGCCGCCACGGCAGCCTGGCGAGGTTGGCCAGTTCGGCGTCGACGCCCGGCAGCCGGGCGCGGCTGCCGCTGGCGCGACTGTCGGCGAGCGCCAGCAGGTCGATATCGGCGATCGGGTCGGTCGCCGGCAAGTCGTCGGGCAGCAGCGCACTGAGGCTGAGCGGGTGAACCTGGATCAGCCGCCGGCCTTGCGCGTCGAGCAACGCGGCGAACGGCATCGCATGCAAGGGGCCATCCGGAACGATCACCAGGGCAGCGCTGTCGTCGAGGCTGCCGACGTCGAGCAACGCCGCGTGCAACCGACGCGCGAGTTGCCGTTCGCGCACGCTGTCGTGGCGGCCGATCGCCAGGCGCCAGGCGGCGATGCTGCGCTGCAGTTCGTCATTGCCCAGCGCAAGGCGTGTGCTCTGCGGCGGCTGGTCCGGCCGCAAGGTGAAACGCAGCGTGTGGTCGCCGCGCACCGCAAACGCGACGACCACCTTTCCGGGTGGTGCGTGCAGGCTGGTGGTCCGGCGCTGCGGTTGCCAACTCGCCAGGCGCGGCAGTGCCGCGACGATGCGTTCGTCGCTTCGCCGCAGTCGCTGGCGCGCCTGTTCGCGCTGAGCCTTCGCTTGCTCGATTGCCGCTGCGTCGACGGCGTTTTCGAGCGCGTTGGCGACTTCCTGCAGCGCGAGCTGCGCGGCGCGGCGTTCGGCGGCCAGGGCTGCCGGCAGGTCGGCGAAGCGCAGGTCGCGATCGGCGATCAGCGAATACAGCAGCAGCGCTCGCTCGCTCTGGTACAGCGCCAGTGCCGCGCCGAGGTCGTCGGCGGCAAGCAGCGCATCCAGACAACTGCGATAGATCGGCGCCGCCGTATGCACGAAACTGGTTCGGAACTCGGCGCCGCTGGGCGAGGTGCCGCGCAGCAGTTCGATGTGTTCGACACCGGAGCAGGCCGCCGCCCTGGCGGCCACGCTGCGATTCATCTGCAACAGCACCTCGCCCTCGACCGCCAGTGCCGTGGCCAGCAGCGCCTCGCGACCCGCACTCCGGGCAAGCTCCCGGGCTTCCTTCAAGGCCAGCAATGCCGGCTCGTGGCGACCGAGTGCGAGCAGGATCCTGCCGCGTTGGATCAGGGCAAAATCGCGTCGCCAATTGGGCTGTTCGCCGCGATCGCGCAATCGGATCGCTTCATCCTGCTGCTTCAGCGCCTCATCGAACGCACCGGTCTGCAAGGCGACGCTCGCCAGCGCGTCGAAGGCGCCGATCACGCCGTTGCCGTCGGGGGCGATGCGCTGATGTTGCTGCAAGGCGCGCTCCAGCACCCGCCGGGCCTCGACCGGATCCCCCGACAGCCCCGCATACAATCCCAGATCGAGGCGCGCGTTGGCGGCGTCCAGGCCATCCGGCGCGGCCGCTTCCCAATGTTCCAGCGCCTGCCGCAGGCGGCGAACGGCCTCCGGCAGATTGCCTTGTTGCGCATGCACCAGGGCCAGATTCTGCTGGGCACGGCCGGCACGATGTTGCGCCTCGGCGTCGTCCGTGCCCGGAACCTGCAGGTTCCACAAGGCGGCCGCCTCGCGCGTGCGACCGCGGTCGAGCAACACCAGCGCCAGGTTGGACTGCGTGTCGTAGACCAGATCCGGCTGATTGCCGAGGCGCTCGAGTTGCGCCAGGACCTCGCGCAGCGCGCCTTCGGCCGCGGCGAGGTCGCCTGCCGCTCTTTCCAGCAGCCCGAGGTTGGAACGGATCATCGCCTGCAGCACGGAATCGCTTTCGAAGGCCTGGGCCGCGGTCAGGGCTTCGCTGAAAAGCTCCCGCGCCTCGCGCAGTCGTCCCTGCGGACGGATGACCACGGCCAGACTGTTGAGCGTGCTGGCGAGCAGGTGCGAAGCGGGCAACTGCTGCCGGGCGAGCGTTTCGACACTGCGCAGGATGCGCTCGGCCTCGTTCAGGCGCGATCGGTTGAACTCGACGCCGGCCCGCACGCGGGCGACGCGGACCTGCATCGCCAACGGCAGCTCGCGCGCGCCCAGGGCATCGAGGCGTTCGCTGGCGATTTCGGACTGCCCGTTGGCGAGCAGAGCCAGGCTCAGGTCCAGTTGCAGTTGCAGCGCCAGTTCCGGCGTCGCCGCCAGATCCGCCAGCGCGGCGGCCTCCAGCGCCAGGGCAGTTTCGACCTCGCCACGATCCAGTGCGGCCATCGCCCGGCGTTGACCGAGCCACGCCGCCAACGTCGAACGTCCGGCCGTGCGCCATTGGCGTGTAAGTTCGGTCAAAGCGGCGGCGTCATCCTTCGCGATCTGCGCCAACTGGAGCGGCGACAGATCCGCCGGCAGCAGCTCCACGTCGTCGATCCACAGCGGCAGGTGCACGCGCTGGTGGTCGCGCTCGACCAGGATCTTGCAGGCGCGTTGCGCGGAACAGCGCAACCAGTTCCACTGGAAGGCGATCGGATCCTCGGTTGCCACGTCCTCCCAGTCGCCGCTGGCAGCACGCCCGCGAAAGCCGATGACTTGATCGCCGCGCTGCACGCCGGCGCTGGGCAGGTCGGCGCCGACCCGGAGCGCAGCCGGTGTTTGCGTGGCCAGTGCCATGCCGAGCAGAAGAGCGCAGACGTGCATGAGTCCTGGCATGTGCGGGTGGCTATCCAATGACCTTGCAGCAAACGGATCGCCGCGCAAGACTGGGTCATGCGCGAGGCGTTCGTATCGCCGATCGATGCCGGTGTGGACCGGCGACACGCGGACGTGGACGGCAGCGCCCGGCTCTGACTCGCGTCAATGCAGCGGCGCGCGCCATCGAGGAGCATCATGCACCATGAGCGACCCTGCCCTTTACCCCTGCTTTCTCGGTCCCTACGGCGAGAACGACGCGCTTCTGGAAAAGTTGGTCGTCGAGTTCCTGCGCGACCACGTGTACTGGCGCCGCAACTTTCACCCCGAAGATCCGCCCGCGATCCCGACGCACGCGGCGCAGGCGCCGCAGTTCAAGGCCTTCGAAGCCCGCTTGCGTCGCGAGTTGCACGGGCTGTCGGCGGCGTTGAAGCGCTCGGTACCGTTCCACAGTCCGCGTTATCTCGGCCACATGGTCTCGGACCTGCTCATTCCGGGCCTGGCGGCGCAGATCCTGACGCTGCCGTACAACCCGAACAACGTCACCGGTGAGGTGGCGACGGTAACCATCGACCTGGAGCTGAAGGCTGGCCTGCAACTGGCGCGCATGCTCGGTTACCCGAGCGATCCGACCGCGCCCGACTGTGCTTTCGGGCATCTGACCAGTGGCGGCACCCTGGCCAACTACCAGTCGCTCAGGCTGGCGCTGGCGCTGAAGGCGTGGCCGCTGGCCTTGCGTGCGGCGGGCGTGCCGGACATCGGCATCGACGGCGACGACTGGCACGCATTCAACCTCGGGCCGGATGCGAGCATCGCGCTGATCGGACGTTTCAACCAGTGGCTCGGAACCCTGAATGCCCACGATGCGCGCCACTGGCGCGAGCGCGTCGCTGCGCAGCGTCTCGAAACCCTCGGTTTGATCGAATTCTTCGCGCGCCATCCGCAGTTGAAACCACCGATCGTGCTGGCGCCGGTGACGGCGCACTATTCCTGGAGCAAGGGGCTGAAACTGATCGGGCTGGGCCGCAATGCGCTGCGTCTGGTGCCGGAATCGGGCATGCGCATCGATCTGGAGGCACTTCACGGTTTGCTCGACGACGCGTTGCGGCAGCGTCAGGGCGTGCTGATGACGGTTGGCGTGCTCGGCAGCACCGAGTTCGGGACCATCGACCCGATCGACGGCCTGGTTGCTGCGCGTGCACGCATGCAGGCGCGCGGACTCGGCTTTTCGGTGCACGTGGATGCGGCGTGGGGCGGTTATCTGGCGACCTTGTTTCGTGAACCCGACGGCAGCCTGCGCGCCTTGAGCGAGCTGCGCGCGGACTATGCGCAGTTCCCATCGCCCGCGGTGCATGCGGCGTTTGCGGCGCTCGGCCAGACCGATTCGGTGACCGTGGATCCGCACAAGCTCGGCTATCTGGCGTTTGGCGTCGGCGCCTTCGTCTGCCGCGACCACCGCGCCGTCGGTCTGCTCGACGAGAGCGCCGACTATGTGTTCAAGGCGACCGGCGGCGACGATTTCTTCCAGCGCCACCGCGCACTCGGGCGCTTCATTCCGGAGGGTTCCAAGGCGGGCGCGAATGCCGCGGCGGTATATGTGACGCACCAGGTGCTGCCGCTGGACCACGCCCACTTCGGCCTGCTGCAGCGGCAGACCATCCGCAGCGCCGAGGCTTTCCTGCAGGAATTGACCGCGTTCGCCGCAGCGCAGTCGGCGCGCGTGCGCGTCAGCGTGCCGTTCGCGCCGGACAGCAATCTGGTGTGCATGGCGCTGAATCCGGTCGGCAATCGCGACGTCGCGGCGATGAACCGTTTCGTACGCCATCTCTACGACGACCTCAAGGCCGATCCTGGCATACCGTTGCAGGCGCGCGAGTTCTTTGGCTCGATGACCACGCTGCACCCGGACACGCTGGGCCCGGCGGACACCGCGCGGGTGCTGGCCGAACTCGATCTCGATCCGGCCACGCTGGATGCCGACGACAGCGCTGCCGACCGCCTGGTGATTCTGCGCCACACGCTGATGAACCCGTACCTGATCGACCGCGAGAACGACATCAGTTACCTCAAGCGCTATTTCGAGTACCTCGCGCGGCGGATTGCCGCTGCGTCCGATACCGCGCGATAGTATCTGCCGATGCGCCCGGCGCCGGAGTCCGTCCGCTGATGTCGATCTCATTCCGCGATCTGCCCGACACTGCGGCTGGCAACGGCGAAGCGGTAACGCCCTTGCGCATCGACGCTGATGCCGGACAGCAACCGGCCGCGCTGGCGCAACTGGGCGTGGAGATCCTCGAAGCGGCGTTGAACCTGCACGCGATCGTCGCCGTCACCGATGCCGGTGGCCGCATCACCCATGTCAACGACCGTTTCTGCGCGATCTCCGGGTATGCGCGCGAGGAACTGCTCGGGCAGGATCATCGCATCCTCAATTCGGGCCACCATCCGAGGACCTATTTCAAGGACCTGTGGACCACCATCGGCCGCGGCCGCGTATGGCATGGCGAGTTCTGCAATCGCGCCAAGGATGGCCACCTCTACTGGGTGCAGTCGACGGTGATTCCGGTGCTCGGCGCACGCGGCAAACCGGTGCAGTACATTGCCATCCGCACCGATATCAGCGAGCAACGACGGCAGAGTCAGCGCATCGAACAGTTGGCGTTCTATGACACGCTGACCGGGTTGCCCAATCGCACGCTGCTGCTGGATCGGCTGCAGCCGCAGATCGGCGAGGGGCATTCGGCCGCCTTGCTGTACCTGGACATCGACCGCTTCAAGGACATCAACGATTGCCACGGCCATGCTGCCGGCGACCTCGCGCTGGTGGAAATCGCACGCCGTTTCGCGGCCCAGGTTCAGCCGGGGCAGTTGCTGGCGCGCGTCGGCGGCGACGAATTCCTGCTCGCGCTCGGCGCCAGCGACCGGGCGCAGGTGAGCGCGCTGGCCGAACGCTTGCTGCGTTGTCTGGACACGCCGTTGACCGTCGCCGGGCATGCCTTCGCGATCAGCGCCAGCATCGGCATCGCGCTGTATCCGGAGGATGCGGCCACGCTCGACGAACTGCTCAAGCACACCGATATTGCGATGTACCGGGCCAAGGCGCACGGCAACGGTTACTGCTACTACCAGCGAGCGATGACCGCCGAACTGGAGCAACGCCTGCTGCTGGCGGCGCGCCTGGACAGCGCCTTGCGCGAGGATGGTCTGCAACTGCACTATCAGCCGCAGATCGACCTGCGCGACGGGCGGATGATCGGCATCGAGGCCTTGCTGCGTTGGCACGATGAGGAGTTGGGTTGGATCGAACCGGCGCGTTTCATTCCGCTGGCCGAGAATCGCGGCATGATCGATCGCATCGGCGACTGGGTACTGGTCGCTGCCTGCAGGCAGTTGCGCGCCTGGCAGGACGCGGGCTGTGCGCTGCCTGAGCGCCTGGCGATCAACCTGTCGGTGCAGCAACTGCGCCAGCCGCATCTGGCCGAGCGCATGGCGGCGCAGATCAAGACCGCCGGCCTTCGCTGCGAGCAATTCGAGATCGAGCTGACCGAAAGTTGCCTGGCTGCCGATCAGGCCATGCTGGCGGTCCGCAGTCTCGCCGCGATCGGTTTCACGCTGTCGATCGACGACTTCGGTACCGGCTATTCCTCGCTCGCCTACCTCAAGCACTTCGCCGCCGATCGCATCAAGATCGACTTGTCGTTCGTGCGCGACATGCTCGACAACAGCAGCGATCACGCCATCATCCGCGCGATCATCGCCATGGCGCGCAGCCTCGACCTGCACGTGGTCGCCGAGGGTGTCGAGAATGCCGAGCAGGCGCAAGCCCTGAGCGCGCTCGGCTGCGACAGCGCCCAGGGTTATTACTTCGGCGCGCCGCTGAACGCCAGCGAGTTCCGTCAGCGTTGGCTGGCCGCGCGTTGATTGCGCTGGTGCCGGCAGCAGCGGCGCCGCAGGTGCGGCACTCTGCAGCAGCTTGAGCGTTTTCGCTGCTGGAAGGCCACGCGCCTGGGTGGCAGCCAGCGCGACCCACGCCCCACTTGATCCACGGCAATGACCGCAATGGGTAATGCTGGCGATGCTGCGCCCACATTCATCGTGCGGCAGCCCGGCCATGGCCTACACCGACCTGCGTCAGTTCCTGCGACTGCTGGAACACAAGGACGATCTCAAGCGCGTCGTCGTGCCGGTCGACCCGGAACTCGAGAGCACCTCGTTCTGCCTGCGCGCGCTCAAGGCCGATGGTCCGGCGCTGCTGTTCGAACGGCCATGTGGTTCGAGCGTGCCGCTGCTCGGCAACCTGTTCGGCGCCAACCGGCGCATCGAGGCTGCGCTCGGCGGGCGACCGCTGGCGTCGCTGAAGGAACTCGGCGAACTGCTGGCGGCAATCAAGGAGCCGCGCTGGCCGTCGTCGCTGAAGGCGGCGCTGGAATCCTGGCCGGAACTGGCGCAACTGGCGCACGTGGCGCCGCGCAGGGTGCCCACGGCAGCCTTCGAACACACGCTGCTGGAGGGCGAAGAGGTCAACCTCGGCCTGTTGCCGATCCAGCGCTGCTGGCCCGAGGATGTCGCCCGGCTGATCACCTTTGGCCTGGTCGTGACCCGTGGTCCGCGGCAGACGCGGCAGAACGTCGCCGTCTACCGCCAGCAACTGATCGGCCCGAACACCCTGATCATGCGCTGGCTGCCGCATCGCGGCGGCGCGCTCGACTACGCCGATCACTGCGCAGCAACGCCGGGCCAGCCTTTCCCGGTGTTGGTGGCGCTCGGCGCCGATCCAGCCACCCTGCTGGCCGCGGTGGCGCCGGTACCTGATACCTTGAGCGAGCACGAATTCGCCGGCCTGCTGCGCGGCCAGCGCAGCCAGCTATGGCACAGCGCGCTGACTGGCCTGGATGCGCCGGCCGGCGCCGAAATCCTGCTGGAGGGTTTCATCCATCCGGGCGACCGCGCCATCGAAGGCCCGTTCGGCGATCACACCGGTTACTACAACGGTCAGGGCCGCTTTCCGGTGATGAGCGTAAAGCGCATGTCGCTGCGCCAGGACCCGATCTATCACGGCAGCTACATGGGCCGCGCGCCATTCGACGAGCCCTCGGTGCTGGCGATGGCGATGAACGAGATGGTGGTACCGATCCTGCGCAAGGTGTTTCCGGAAATCGTCGACTTCCATCTGCCGCCGGAGGCCTGCTCCTACCGCGTCGCCGTGGTGTCGATCCGCAAGCAGTACGCCGGCCATGCGCGGCGCATGATGATGGGCATCTGGTCGTACCTGCGGCAATTCACCTACACCAAGTTCGTCGTCGTCGTCGACGCCGACATCGACGTGCGTGACTGGCGCCAGGTGATCTGGGCGATCGCCACCCGCGTCGATCCGGCGCGCGACAGCATGATCGTCGAGTCGACGCCGATCGATTACCTCGACTTCGCCAGCCCGACAGCCGGCCTCGGCTCCAAGCTCGGCCTCGACGCGACGAACAAATGGCCGGGCGAGACCACCCGCGAATGGGGCCGGCCGATTACCCTCGATCCGGGCGTGGAGCGCCGCGTGGAGGCGTTGTGGGGGAAAGTGTTCGCGGGCGGGTGAATCCTGCTGTGGGAGCGACCTTGTGTCGCGAGCTCCGGCTGACAGAGCTCGCGACACAAGGTCGCTCCCACAAAAGCCGCCTGGCCCCGCGCCTAATGCGCCGCGCGATATGCCGCACGCGCCTCGTTGGCGAAGCGTGCGCCGTGGTGCAGCAGGATGCGCGCGCCGAGCGGAATCTGCTCCCACGGCAACTGGTCGAGCAGATTGCGCACGGTCAGGCCGAGTTCGACATCGCCGGTGAGGGTCAGGCGGTGCTGGAAAAACAGCGTGTCGGCATCCTCGCTGCGGCTGGCGAGCAGCAACAGATCGGTGAGGGTGCCGCGCACGCAGGCATCAGGCATGGCGACCGGATCGAGGACCACGAGCTGCCGATCGAGCACTTCGACCACGAAGCGTTGTTCGAGGTCGGCAATTTCGATGCCGATGCGCCGGCCGCGGAGACCGGCCAGCGCACCATCGGCGAATGCAGCGGACAGAGCGTGCATCGCCGCGCGCTC
>CALEZI010000014.1 GCA_937928755.1 uncultured Rhodanobacteraceae bacterium
TCCGCAGCACAAACCCACCAGCTTCAGCTGGTGGTTGTTTAGTCCGCTCCCACATGAAAATCTGCCTTACGGCTGTTCGGTGGAGTACTGGTCGCCCCCGTCGGTGCGCTTGTTCGCGCATCAAACTTGCGGCGGTCCGGCTGACTGTTTTCTTGTCCGCAAAGGACGCAAAGGACGCCAAGAAAGCCAATGCCCTGATGACCGGGCACGCCTGGATGCGTCCTTGACCGCAGCGAACAGGCTGAGCAGCGCCAGTCGCTGCAAGCGAAAGCACTTCATGGTCGTCTCCCGCGTCACTCGAAGCCATCGCTGAACAGTGGCGCCCCGAAGCACGGCCCGATTTCGCTGGTGTCGGTGAAATCGATTCCCGGATTGAGGTCTTCGAGGCGGGTTGCGGTGGCCGACAACTGCTTGCCGAAGGCGAAGGACTTCAGCACCTGGGCAATGAAGATGCCGCCGCCGTTGGTGCTGGCGGTGCCATTGGTGATCTCGATGTCGCCGGACCACAGGCTGCGCGTCGATTCGCAGCGCGCCAGATCGAGCACGCGGTCGCCGGCGTACACGGATATCCGGTAGCGCCCGTTGCGCGAGTTCAGGCCTCCCTGGACGCTGGCCAACGGGCCGGGCTGCCTGAAATCGGCGCTGACGATGACCGGGAAGTTCTGCCCGCGATTGCCGTTGGGCGGGTTGGCGACGGCGTCGTTGTCGTTGGCGGTGAAGCCCGGGTTGGCGATGTCGATCGGTGGCACCAGCAGGCTGCCGTCGCCATTGCTGTGCGCGGTGTGATCGATGATCGAATTGCTGTTGCCCTCAACGCGCACGCCCGGACCACTGTTGAAGGCAGTCAGATTGCTGACCAGCGCGTTGTCGTGGCCGAGTATGCGCACTCCAACCAGATTGCCGGACGTGGCACAGGGTTCCAGAAAACAGAACGCAGGTACGCCGATGCGGTTGCCGCCGAGCGAGTTGTTGGCTGCGTCGCTGCCGAGAAAAACGCCGATGTTGTTGTTGCCGATGACGTTCTGCTCGATCACGTGACTATTGCCGAGCACATAAATGCCGAAGTCGTTACCGCCTTCCAGCGCGCCGCGGTCGTTGAAGCCAATGAAGTTGCGGATCACCTCGGCGCGCAGCGAACTGGCGCCGAGCAGGATGCCGGCGCTGACCACGCCGTCGGCGCCGCTGGAATCGGCGAAGCTGTTGAGCTGGCTGAACTCGCTGCCGCCGATCTGCACGTCATCGGCAGCGGCCACCCAGATGCCGCCATCGTTGGCTGGGGCGTTCGCGTTGCCGCCGAACTGGCTGCCGACCAACTGATGTGCGCGGCCGCCGTCCAGTCGTACCGCGTAGCCAAAGCCGCCGAAGATCAGCGAATCGACCACCAGACGCACGCCGCTCGGCGCCGTTGCCGGCACCCGCAAGCCGGTCTGCAGCAATCCGCTGGTCGGCTTCAGCAGCACACAACGAGTGCCGTTGTAACTGATGTCGTTGGTGTTGGGCACAAAGCCCGGCTGCGTGGTGCCATCGATGGTCAGGCTGTCGCTGATGTCCGGTAGCAGCGAGTTCAGATTGATCACGCGCGGACAGCCGCCGCTCAAGTTGAAAGTGATGCGGTTGAAGCCGGGACTGGCATTCGCCGCCAGGATCGCGTTGCGCAGGGAACCCACGCCGCTGTCGCTGACGCTGGTGACCGCGATGTTGGTGGTGCCGGTGATGATCGACTCGTGCGCGCCGCGATCGATCGCCACGCCGACACTGCGCGGTCCACCGAGAATGTCGCTGTTGCTGACTCCGGTCGGCACCACATCTTCGCCGCTGTTGATTGCAGGCGAGCCGGTCTGCACGCGGAAGTCGCCGCCCAATGCATTCAGGAATTGCGGATTGACGTTCAGATTGCCGCTCGACGAGCCGACCGAGAGATTGGTGCTGGCTTCCAGGATGTTGTTGCGCGTCGTGATCGGCGCAACATTGCTGATGCCGTGCAGGTCCGATCCGCCGACGTTGGCGAAAAAGATGTTGTTGTAGAAGCCCGGCTGTTCGATGTGTCGCAGGCACACTGCGCCGCGCTGGTTGTCGCTCGAATTCAGGCTGATGGTGTTGTTCGCCATGATCAGGCGCACTTCGGTATTGGCGCCGCTGTCGCCGCTCAGATCGATCGGACAGATCGCGACACGCGCGCCGAATTCGTTGTTTTTCAGGATCAACAGCGAAGTGCCGCTACCCGATTCCGCGTTGAGTTCGAAATTCCCGTTGCCGCCGAACACCCGATTGTTGCTGAACTCGATGCGCACCAGTCGATCCACCGTGCTGGTCACGTTGGTGCCGAGATTGCCTTCGAAGTTGTCGAAGGTGAACCCCTGAATGAGCAGATCGCCGATCGGCGCCAGAAACAGCCCGCGGCTCGCTGTGGTATTGCGCACGATGGTGTTGAAGCTGTTCAGGCTGCGCGAGCTGCAATCGCTGTTGTAGCCCCCCGATATCACCAGATGCTTGTTGATCAGCCGCCCCACGTTGTTGCCGCTGAAGGCGGTGCTGCCGCTGAGATCGTAGATGCCGGTACGCACCCGCGCGATCACCCTGTCGAATGCCGGGTCATTCCCGGCGGCGGCATCGATGGCGGCGGCAAACTGGCTGACATTGCCAATGCACAACGACAAGGTCTGCGCGGGACTGCTGGTCGTGAACAGCAGCAGCATCAACACACAAAGGCGGCGCATCGGACGGCTCCTGGGCTGGGGTACATGACCCTGAATGCCGCAAGCAGGCAGAAGCGAACGCCGCGAGTGAAACTGGTTGCTGGGATCAGGACGAACCGATCGTCGGGAGGTCTGGTTTCGCGGCCCTGGCCCCAGTTGAGCCTGTCCGCGCGGCGCGTGCGCGCAACTGTCCGCAGCCGCCGTCCACATCCTGGCCCGCCGAATTCCGCAGCTTGCTCAGGATGCCGTGTCGGTGCAGGTGTCGCGCCATCTCCCGGGCGCGTTCATGGCTCGGGCGCCGGAACGGCAGGCCTTCGCCAGCGTTGAACGGGATGAAGTTCATCACCGCGTACTTGCCGGACAGCAGCGCCACGATGCCGGCGAGTTCTGCGTCGCTGTCGTTGATGCCTTCGAGCAGCGTCCACTGGTACTGGATCGGATAGCCGGTCGCGCGCGCGTACTGCTCGCCGGCCTCGACCAGATCTGCCGGATCGAAACGTGGCGCCCGCGGCAGCAGGTTTGCCCGCAGATCGCCAAAACTGGTGTGCAGCGACAGCGCCAGCGCCGGCTTCACCGGGCCACGCGGCAGCCGCTCGAACACGCGCGGATCGCCGACGGTCGAAAACACCAGATTCTTGTGGCCGATGTCGCCGACGGTTCCAAGCAACTCGATCGCGTCAATCACGTTGTCGAGATTGTGCGCCGGCTCGCCCATGCCCATGAACACCACCCGGCGCACGCTTCGCACGCGACGCGCCAGCGCCACCTGGGCGACGATCTCGGCACTGCCCACCTGTCGACGCAGACCTTCGCGTCCGGTCATGCAGAACACGCAGCCCACCGCGCAGCCCACCTGCGACGACACGCACACGCCGTCGCGCGGCAGCAGCACGCTCTCGACCGACTGTCCGCCACGCAGCCCCACCAGCAGTCGCACCGAGCCATCGGCGCTGGGGTGCTCGGACTGCGTCTGCGCCAGGCTCGCGAGTTCTTCGGCAATCTCCGGCAATGCTGATCGCACCGCGGCGGGAAAGTAGCGCGCGGGTTCGCCACGACAGGTGTCGAGCGGCCAGGCGCGCGTCCAGTTCCGCAGCACGGTCTGCTGGTGCAGGTTGCCGGCTCCGAGATCACTCAGGCGCTGGCGAATGGTGGCGATTTGCATGGCCGCGATGCTGCCTGAAAGCGGGTGCCGAGCCCACCTTGCCTGGCGGGCACGCCGTTCATCTGTGAACAGGTCGTCATTGCGAGGAGCGAAGCGACGCGGTAATCCAGAACATCTCCAAAATCAGAGTCCTAGATTGCTTCGCTGCGCTCGCAATGACGCACTTTGGACTTGTTCCGGGGGTTCCTGGTGTGGTGCGCCTGCGCCGAAACTACTTTGAATCATTTCCGCGTCGTTCGACCCGAAGGGCAATGGTCAGGGTGGATCGAACGACATCGATCGCCGAGTCTGTGCCAGCCATGGCTTTTGCCACTCGTCGTGCGTGTTGCCGGAGCTCATGGTGCAGGCACGAAAATACGCAGGCCGCTCGCGCCAGCGCTTCCTGGTCACCCATGCCACCACTCCGCGTCCCGCGTCGCTTTGCCATTCCGCAGCAGTCCTGGCGCCTGCCGGGTGGCCTGATGCTGGAGCTGTATGAGCCGGATGGCGCCGATCGACTGCATGCGCACACCCATGCTGGGCATAGCATCAACATCGTCCTCGATGGCACGTTGCTGGAAACACGCGCTGAGACCACGCTGGAACTGCGTGTCGGCAGCATCAGCCTGTTGCCCGCCGGCACACCTCACGCAGTCAACATCCGCGGTCGCGGCGCGCGCGTGGTGCATCTCGAATTCGGCAACGAATTCCTCGCTCGATTGCCGCAGCGCTGGCAGGCCATGTGCGCGATGCCACCGCTGCTCGACGACACCACGCGTGCCCTCAGCGAGCGTTTCCGCGTCGAGCTGCGGCAAGCCGACAGCCTGTCGCCGCTGGCACTCGAAGTGCTCGCCTTTGAGGCCCTGCTGCAACTGCTGCGCGCGGTCGAGAGCGCGCCGACGCAGGTTCCGGAGCGCTTGCGCGAGCTGCAGCGGCGGCTGGCGGAAGACCCGGCTCGCCCGCAACAGATCGGCGCTCTCGCGCACACGCTCGGCATCTCCCCGCGCGCTCTTTCGCAGGCCTTTCGCCGGCATTTCGGCCAGAGTCTGGCCGATCACCTGACCAGTCTGCGCATGCAGGCCGCGTGCAGCGCCTTGATCGACAGCGACCGGCCGCTCGGCCACATCGCCGACCAACTTGGTTTTGCCGACCACAGCCACTTCTCGCGCATGTTCAAGCGGCATATGGGCGAGACACCGGGGCAGTATCGTGTGCGGCGAAGGCGCGCGATGGCTTAGGGAATTTCGGTCGGAATGCCGGTCAACCAAGGCGGTGCGCCTGCCCACCTGTGGGAGCGACCTTGTGTCGCGAGCTTTTACTTGCGGAGCTCGCGACACAAGGTCGCTCTCACAGAACATCCGCCAAACCTTTGATTGCTGAGCATTTTGTGTAGGTCACGTTGCCTGCGCAGCAGGCTACGTGACAACGAGCAGCGTCACGTAGCCTGCTGCGCAGGCAACGTGACCTTCTATGACCCTACTCTC
>CALEZI010000015.1 GCA_937928755.1 uncultured Rhodanobacteraceae bacterium
TCGGGTCAAAAGGCGCGGAAATGATTCAACGAATTAATGGCAAACCACACTAGTCTGGACGCGACTCGACCGTGAAGCTGTAGCGGACGGGCCCGCTGACAATGCTGTAATCGCCGCTCGCCACCGGCGGCGGCAGGGCGATTCGCAGATAGCCCTGGTCGCGGGTGCCGCTCAGCAGCAACGGCCGACCGTTCGGCGGCGTGACTTCGACCTGGTCAATGGACGGTTCCGCCGGCACTTCGACAATCAGCAGAGAGCGTTCGCCCAGGCGCTGGGTACGCGGCAGGACCTGGGGTTCGGCACTACGAACCACGCCCAGCGTCAGGTACTCGACATCGCCGAACACTTCCGGATTGGCGTCCGGACCCTTCAGCACGCTGATCCCGACGATGCCGATCAGGATGCCCGCGGCCAGCGCCAGCCAGGGTGAACGCAGCAGCTTGGCTGCCGTCTTTCCTGCCTTCGGGACTTGCTCGGGTTGCTGCAATGCATCACGCAGGACCATGGCCAACTGCACATCGGAGGCTAGTTCAGTGTCCTCGAGCAATTCAGCTTCGAAGGCGGCTTCGTCGACTGCCGACAGGCGCCCGGCGCAGTAGCGCACGATCCGCTGCTCGCGTTCCAGCCACTCGCGCTCCACGTCTTCTCTCAGTCCCATGATTCGCTCATTTCAGTATGCGCTCACCGAGCCTTCCGGCATCGGTGCGAGTGCATCGCCACCTTGTTCGCTACATTTGTTTTGCTTGAGTCACGTCGTCCCGGCAACAAGGCTGCAGTCCACTTGCACAGCCTGTTAGTCTCGTTCAAACGTTACATCTCGCATCAACCCGGGGGATCGATGGCGCACTGGACAGGTCTTGTTCAGGGAATCGTCAATGGGGACAAGGCAGCAGAGAGTGCTCTGATCGCCCGAATGCTCCCGGCGATACGCGTCATGATCCGTCGTCGCGGCGTTCAATCCTGGGCTGATGTCGATGACCTGGCGCAGGACGCCGTGGCCGACTTGCTGGTGGCGCTACGCGATGGCCGTCTGCGCGAGCAGGAGAAGGTGGCGGCATTCGTGGCCGGCCTGGTGCGCAACATCTGTTCTGATCAGTATCAGCGGCAGCAGCGACTGCTGCCACTGGAAACCGAGCCGGCGTCCGCGGAACCGATGGATGCGCCGCCGGTGTTCGCCGAGCAGCAGCAGAAATGGTCGCAGCTGTTGCACGCGATCCATGCGCTGACGGTGCCCCGCGACCGCGACATTCTGCTTGCCTTCTATCTTCGAGGCGAAGACAAGGGCGACATCTGCGCGTTTTACCATCTGCAGCCGGCGCAGTTCGATCGCGTGATTCACCGGGCGCGCATGCGCGTGCGCCAACTGGTCATGGCGGAATTCGGCGCTTGAAGCGCGCTTGCCCCCTCGGCGGAGAGGGAAGAATTCATCCCGAAAGTCAATGTCCTATGGGACGTTCGATGAGGGCGAATGCACCGGCGACTCACCTGGCGTGCCAATCTGACCTGGCGATCTCGAAGATCACATTCGGCATGCTCGCCTCGCCGTGATAGGCGACAGGCGCTTCGCCAATGCGACGGGCTCCCAGGCGCGTCATCGCCACCTGCGAGCGCACATTGCACAGACCGACCTCGAACAACACCCGGTCCACGCACTGGAAAGCGTGCTCGAGCATCAGCGCCTTGCACGCCGTGTTGTAGCCACGCCCCCAACTGGCGCAAGTGATGAAGGTGTAGCCGATCTTCACCGAACGCTCGGCGAGGTCGAGCTGGTAGTAGCGCGTGCAGCCGATCAGGGCGTCGTCGTGAGTCCGCTGGATCAACAGCGCTCCCTTCGACGCCAGCGCGCCGGCGAAGTAGTTCTCGAACACCGCGCGCTGGTAACGTGTGGGCGTTGGGTGCTGAACCCAGATCTGCGGGTCGGACGCGATCGCGTACAGGTCCTCGAAATCAGATTCCTGCACCGGGCGCAGCGTGACCAATGCGTTACTCAAGTGAGGTTGCAGGTTCATCGCGGTTCGCCGCCTGGGCACGCGGGCAGTATGGAACGAGGCGCGGCATCGCGCGTCGCGAGCGACGGAATTGCGGCAGCCGAGTCCACTCAGCGGATCCCGACCACGTAGGCGAGCCACAGGTCGAGATTCTCGATGGCGTCCACAGCGCCGAGGAAAACCTTGGTGCCGTCGGTTTTCGCGGTAGCCGTATGGCGCCAGATCTGGACGTCACCAAAGCCCGCCGCCAACAGGCATTCGCGGATCTCCGGCAGGGTCCAGAGTCGCCAGTCGTAGCGGAAGGCGTCGTCGATGCGACGGCTTCCGCCGGGGACGTCGGGATCGTCCACGACGAAGTGAATGCGGCAATCGAGGCGCGCCTGGCCGGCCTCGAAACTGCGTTGTTCCCACTCGTAGTCGAACGCCGCCGGTGCCGACGAACCCGCTTCTGGTCGCGGCACGATGCGGTGCCGATCCAGGTTCGGGCGCATTGCGGCAGGGCCGCCGAAAACATTCAGTACGAACACGCCGGTTTCGTCCAGGCACGCGAATGCGCGTTCGAAATAGCGTTGCAGGTCTGCGCGCAGGTGGAAATAGAAGCAGCTGAAATTGAGTACGCAGAGCAACTGCGCACGCTCCATCGCTGGCGTGGCGAGCGCGAGTACATCGCTGCAGTGGAACTGGATCCGGCGACGGTCATCCCCGAGCAGGCGTTGGGCGCGCGCCGCGGCGTAAGCCAGGGTTGGCGCATGGATGTCAACAGCGATGGCGCGCCGGCTGCTGTCGCCGCCGACCCAGGCAACCGAATCCGCGGCGTTGCCGGCGAAATCCTCGCGCAGCACCTGCGCGGGTACGCCGCGAATGCGCCGGTAGATCTGATCCAGGACTGCCGCCTGAGTCTGCGGATCCTGCGTCGCCCAGCGATACAGATCGAGCACATCGACCGTCGCATCAAGAGCGCTTGAGCTCACAAAACCTCCGGACGGTTTGTCAGGGTGCCAGGCGTTCCCTGATCCAGGTGCCAGCCTCCCGGCGGTAGCGCAGGCGATCATGCAGCCGACTCTTGCGTCCTTGCCAGAACTCCCAGCGGTCCGGCAGCAAGCGGTAACCGCCCCAGTGCGGTGGCCGCGGAGGGTGCAAGGCGTAACGCGCAGCAGCTTTTGCCACGCCGGCCAACAGCACGGCGCGCGAGTGGATGACCTGGCTCTGCGGCGACGCCCACGCGCCGAGACGTGAATCGAGCGGACGCGAGGCGTAATAGGCGTCGGATTCGGCCTCGCTGGTCTTGCTCACGCAACCTTCGATGCGCACCACGCGCTGCAATTCCACCCAGTGGAACTGCAACGCCGCAAATGGCTGGTGCTCCAGTTCCTGACCCTTGCGGCTCTGGTAGTTGCTGTACCAGACGATGCCGTCGGTGTCGTAACCCTTGATCAAGACCACTCTGGTGGATGGGCGACCGTCGGCCCCCACGGTGGCCAACGTCATGGCGTTGGGCTCGGCCAGTTCAGCGTGCAGAGCCTGCTCCAGCCAATGCCCAAACTGAGTCATGGGGTCGTCGGCCGACGCCGATTCGTCGAGTTCGTCGCGCTCGTAGCTTTTGCGCAGATCGGCGATGTTCATGCGTGGTTCGGTGCTTGTTCTTGACCAGGGTTGAAGATATCCGCAGTGCGGGATCTTTGGCACGGCATCGCTCGGCGTTTACAGCAAGAGCGCCACGATGGCGCCAGTAAACGCCACGCCGACGAGGCGCAGCGCGAAGCGCCAGCCGCGGTCGCTGCGCCACGGCCACTGGCGAGCGCGCCACGCGAGATGCATCAGCAGAGCGGCGCAGCCCAGCGCGGCCAGCCACCACAGCACGAAAGGTACCCGGGCGAAGTCGCCGATCCGCTCGACCAGTAACAGCAGCAATCCCATCGACAGGCCCGCGCCGATCGCGTCGCAGCGATCGACTGCCCTCGCATTGCCGCGGGAGTGCTCTCGCGCTTGCAGCGTGAATCCGAGCAGCGGCGCGACCAGCATGCCGCCGAGCGTCAAGATCACGGCCAGCCAGCCGCGCCCTCCCGCCTGCGGAGGGGGGCGGCCAGGATCGAGGATGCTGCGCGCCAGCGCATCGGCATCGCCCTTGCCATTGCTCAGCACGACCAGCGCGATGCGCTCGTCGGGCACGATTGCCAGATGGGTGCGAAAGCCGCCGGTGCCGCCGTTGTGCCACCAGACTTCGCGCGTGCCGAGCCGCTGCACCGCCCAACCAAGCGCCGCGCCGCGTCCGCTTTTGGCATCCAATGGTTGGCGCAGGCGCTGCGCTTCGCGCACCCAGTCCGCTGGTGCGACCAACTGGGTCGCGGCGAAGTCCAGCAACTGGCGAGCGCTGGCCTGCAGCCCGCCGGCGGGCGCATAGGCGTCGAGGTTCCAGGACGCCGCTGGACGGAAGTTCTCGGTGTGCCCCTGCACGAATGTCGGGGCATCGTGCGCCAGTGGCGCCAGCGGTAGCGCTGGCAGGCCAAGGGGTCTGAATACGCGCTGCTCCAGCGCCACCGCAAAGTGGTCACCCAGTTTGCGTGCCAGCAGTTGACCGAGCAGGGCGACGCCGAGATTGGAGTAGTTGTATTGCCCCCGCTCGCCCAGTCGTGTGGCGGCGGTTTGCGCCACAGCGCGAAAGATCTCGTCCGGCGTGCTACCGGCATAAGGGTCGTCGGAGAACAGCCCACGCCACAGGGTGCCTGGATTCAGCGCCAGTCGTGGCAATCCGCTGGTGTGGGTGGCGAGTTGTTCGAGCGTGATCGACGCCAGGTTCTCGCTCAGGACGATGTCTTCGGGGAACAGGGTAACGATGCGCTGGTCGTACTCCACCTCGCCCGCGGCGACCATCTGCGCCAGCAGCAGGGCCGTGGTTAGCTTGGTGATCGAGCCGATCTCGAACACACTGTCCGGCCCCAGTGGCGTTCCCCTGGGATGTCCGCTGTCGCCATGCGCGACGAAGCGCGTCTGATCGGCCTCGAGCACGCCGATCACCAGACCCGGCGCAAGTCGCGCCGCGTCGACGTATGCGCGGGCTTGCTGCAACAACATGGCGTCATCCGGCAGGGTTTGCGCGCCGGCTGCAGTGGGCAGCAGCAGGGCGACACCCATGACGATGTGAACGAGTCGTGTCAGCACTGTCGGCCTTTGTTGTGCGGCTTCGAATCCCGCGTCATGCGTCGTGATGTTCGATTCTCGGGAAGCCTCTGAACAAGACCGGCAGCCCGCCAGCGCGAGCGCAGCGAGCAAACCAGGTGTTCGACTCAACAGGCAATTCAGTGCTGCCGCGTTGTTTCACAGCGCGCGAGGACGACCGGTGCAGGGTTGCTCAGCGCTGGAAGTACGCCGCCGAGCCGGGATAGTCGATCACGACGCGAAAGTACTTCAGCGCCGAGCCGCCCAGCGCCCCCCAGGTTGGCCGATCCATCATCCCGGCCATGTAGGACTGGAAGGCACCCTTGGGTTGCTCGGAGAACCAAACCGGGCCTACCGAATGACCAGCGATGGTGATCCGCGGCACCTCGATCATGCGCCGCTTCTGCGTCCCCTTGAGGTCGGCTGCCTCGATCACGCGCCAGTCGGGATGGGCTTTGGCCCAGCGCTCGAAAACCGCATGTTCGATGAAGCTGGTGCCAACGTTGGTTCCGGGCTCGACGCCGAAGACGGGCGCCGAACTTTCGGTGGTTGTCGCCGTGGCGCCGCTGTCATAGAGCATCGGCAGGGCTTCTCCATCGACCTCGACCTCGATGCTCGGGAAATGCATGGTTCGGTGGCCGGCTTCGTTGGTCTGGAATCCGAGCGCGACGCGATGGAACTGCTCACCAGGGTCGGTGAAGCCGGCAAGGCGATACAAGCGGCGATTCGGGTAGTCGAACTCCCACACGCCGTCGGCAAACCAGCGTCCACCGAGGAAACCGTCGGCACCGGACAACTGCTGCTGCGGCGCCAGCGCCAGCCGGCCGCCCATGAAGTGCGGCGGCGCGGCGGGGATGCTGGCGTCTTCGTCGAAGGCTGGCCAGGCCACCAGTTCGCCGCCTTCGCTGGGCTCGCGGACCAGCGCGAGTCGCTGCACCAGCGCGTCGGAGATCGCGTTCCAACCGCCGCCGGTGTCGGTGAAAAGGCGCAGTCGCTCGCCGCCCAGCGTTGGCGTCACCCACACCTGGTCGTGGATGAACTCGGCCGGGACTTGCGCTCGGTCGCCCGCGGCGACCGTCCCGGCCAGCGCGACCATCGAACAGGCGAGAATTCGAAGCAGGTGCATCGCAGTTAGCCTCCCTGACAGCGACTGGACATTGTTGGAACGCGCGCCGAGCGCCTCCAGGCTGGAGAGCGTAGCGACAAGGTCCGGCATCGGCATGGGCCAGAGGTTGGCTCGACGCATTGCGCAATGGCGTTTGCTGAGGCAGGTCGGCGCGCCTGCGACAGCGTGGCAGAATCGTTTGCCGACCGACAGGCATGTATCGTTTGCCGCGCAGGTTTGCTACGGTGCCCGGCCACGAATCTTGGGAGCGAAATCATGGGTCTTTTGCAGGCGGTGGCGGGTTCGATCGGCGGTACGCTCGCCGACCAGTGGAAGGACTTCTACACGGTTCCGGATGGCTTGCCGGCGACGGCGGCGCTGTTCGCCGCGGTGCCGCGCGGCAGCAACGCTGGGCGCGGATCGAATATCCGCGGTTCCTCGAACATCATCACCAACGGGTCGAAGATCGTCGTGCCCGAAGGCTACGGGCTGCTGCTGTTCCAGGATGGCGCGATTACCGCCTTCGTTGCTGAGCCCGGCGCATACGAATGGCGATCGGATGATCTCAATTCGAAGTCGATCTTCTCCGGCGACGACATCGTCGACTCGCTGATCAAGCAGAGCTGGGAACGCTTCAAGTTCGGCGGCCAGCCCGGTTCGCAGCAGGCGGCATTTTTTGTCTCGCTGAAGGAACTGCCGGACAACCGCTTCGGCACGCAGTCGGAAATCTACTGGGACGACGGCTTCCTGAATACGCAGGTCGGCGCGGTGACGCGCGGCTCCTACACGCTGAAGATCGTCGATCCGATCCTGTTCGTGAAGCAGTTCGTGCCGGCCACCTACTTGCAGCCGGGTCAGGTCTTCGACTTCACCGACATGGACAATGCCGCGGCCGGCCAGTTGTTCAACGAAGTGGTCGGTTCCCTGGCGCCGGCTTTCAGTCTTTACACCAACGACCCGAGCAAGGGCAATCGGATCACCAAGCTGCAGCAGGATTCGATTGGTTTTGCCCGCAGCCTGTCCGCCGCGGTGGAGAACGCCTATCAGTGGAAGTCCGATCGCGGCCTGGTCATCGTCAAGGTCGCCATCGTTTCCATCGAGTACGACGCCAACACCAGGGAACTGCTGAAGACCGTGCAACGCGCGGATGCGCTGTCCGGCGCGCGCGGCAACTCCAACCTGCAGGCCAGCGTCGCCGCGGGTATCCAGTCGGCCGGAGAGACCGGCGGTGCAGCGGGCGTCATGGGGCTCGGCATGGCGACCGGCATGCTCGGTGGCATCGGCAGTCTGCAGCAGCCGGTGGCGCCCGCCGCGGCGCCAGCGGAGGACCCGATCGCCAAGTTGAAAAAGGCCAAGGAGATGCTCGACATGGGTTTGATCACCCAGGGCGACTACGACGCGGTCAAAGCCAAGGCATTGGGTTTGTAAGAGTCCTGGTCGCCCCTTGCGTCGCGCTTGTTCGCGCAACGAACCTGTGGGAGCGGGTTTATCCCGCGAAAGCTCTCGCGGAGTAAATCCGCTCCCACATTGAAATCAATGACGTACGGAATGTCCGGTTAGAACCAGCATGTCGAACAGCATTCCACCGCCGCCGCCCCCTTCCGGTCCGGGTTCGCCGCAGGACGTGCCGCCGGCACCGGGCAGCTTTCCGATCGACACGGCGACGCTGCCGAAGATCATCCGCGACGAGCTGGAGGCGCCCGATCCGGTCGCCATCGACACGTCCGCCGCCGAGCTCAAGGATGGTCTCAACCACTGCCCGAAATGCGGCGCCACCGATATCCGCCACAAGCCCGGCAGCGATTTGCTGATCTGCTTGTACTGCCGCAATCAATGGCATGGCCAGCGGGTCGAGGAGGCATTCGGCTTCGGCGAGGGCATCGACCAGTTGAGCGGCGATGTCATCGCCTCCGGCGCGCGCGACATCGCGGCCGACGCATCCAGTCTGATGAGCTTCAAGTGCACCGGCTGCGGCGCCGAAGTGACGGTCAATACACAAAGCGCGATGACCGCACGCTGCCATTGGTGTCGCCACGTCTTCGGCGTCAACGAGCAGATCGCGAATGGCGCGGTACCCGACGCGGTATTGCCGTTCCACATCAAGAAGGAAGACGCCGTCGCGCGAATTCGCCAGTTCGTGGACAAGCGAAAATTGTTCGCGCTGAAGGCGTTCAAACAGGAATTCACGCCGGAGAATGTGGTCGGCGTGTATCTGCCCTACATGATCGTCGACGGCAAGGTGAGTGCGACCGTAGCGGGACAGGGCGAGATCCAGACGCGTCGCTACACCACGGGCAGCGGCAACAACAAGAAGACCTATTACGATGCCGATGTGTACCAGGTGGATCGGCACGTGGACTTCACCGTCGACGACCTGACGCTGGAGTCCTCCAGCGAACGCGGCAACCTGGACACTCGCGCCAACACCAACAACATCATCAACACCATCCTGCCGTTCGACACCAAGAACGCGGTGAAGTGGAACGCCTCCTACCTCGCCGGATACACCTCGGAAAAGCGCGACCGCGACGTCGAACACCTGCGCCCGCGGCTGGAAGACCAGTTGCTGTCGATTGCCCGTGCCCAGGTCGTGGAATCGGTGGCGCGATACGATCGCGGCGTGCGCTGGGAGCAGGAGGGCATCACCGTCCACGGCACGCGCTGGGTCTCGATGTACCTGCCGGTCTGGTTGTATTCGTACCACCAGCCGGGCAAGAACGGCGGCCTGCTGCATTACATTGCGGTGAACGGCCGCACCGGCGAAACCATGGGCAGCGTGCCGGTGCAGCAGTGGAAACTGCTGACCGCCGCGCTCACCGTCGGTACCTTCGTCGAAGGCATCGCACTCTGGATCCTGGCGACCCAATCATGAGCGACGACAGTGGCCTGTTTCTGCTGATACTCGGCCCCGCGGCTGCCACCGGCCTCTACTGGAGCCTTTACCGGCATTACCGCAACACCGACAAGTCGCACGCCTTCGAACGCGAAACCACGGTCGATGCCAAACCCGTCGTTGGCTCGGACCAGAAGGTCGGCGAGGTCAAGGGAACGCGCGAGTCCGGCATACCGGGCGACAACAAGCATGCGTACCGCAAGCGCGTGCAGCGGATCAAGATCGATACCTGACCGCCAGGCGACGCCGTCGACCGTCAGCGACGCGGAATAGCTGCCGCGCTTGACGGTGGCTTGCCGTGGCGTTTCGATCTGCGCACAGCACTTCGATTCGAAATCATTGCCCCTGGGCATCAAGAGGCGTGCGCTGCGCATGTCGTTTCCGGCACCGGTTGCCGTACTCCTGGGTATCGACGGCGCCATCCCTTCCGGGGGCGGGTCGATTTCCCACTTGAGCCAGGAGACCCCCAATGAACGTTTCACCCCCGCGCACCCGCTTGCCGAGAAAACTGCTGCAGATCGCCTTCGTTGTCGCTGCGGCCGACGTATCGATCGCTGCCGCCGCACCGCCGCAGCCGGTGTTGCTCGTCATCGCCAACCAGGATTTTCATTACGCCGAATACGCAGCGACGCGCGCTGCGCTCGAAGCCCGTGGTCTTGCGGTGATCGTGGCGGCCGGCGAGGCCAGGCTGGCGCAGCCGCAAGGCGGCGGTGTTGGCCCCGCCGTGCGGCCGGACATGACATTGGCGAGGGCATCGGCTAGCCAGTATTCCGCGATCGTATTCGTCGGAGGCTGGGGTGCGTCGTCCTATCAGTACGCATTCTCCGGGACCTACCACAACGTGGCCTATCAACCGCAACCGGCGATCGCCCGGGAGGTGAACCGTCTCGTCGAGCAGTTCACCGTCGAGGGCAAGCCGGTCGCTGGCGTCTGCCACGGCGTGACCGTGCTGGCCTGGGCGCGCGTCGACGGTGTCAGCCCGCTCGATGGGCGGGTTGTCGTCGGCCCGGCCGGTGGAACACCCGGCTTTCGCTTCCGCGGGATCGATTACCCGGACGCCGAACAACCGGCGCGCTGGCAGGTCGAGATGAATGGCGCCACCATGCTGACATCCGCCGCCGTCGGCAATCCGATGAGCGCCGCCGATGATGTGTGGGTCGACTGCAAGATCATCACCGCGCAGAACTTCGAATCCGTCGGCCGTTTCGCCGAGTTGATGGCACAGTCGGTTGCGGCGAACCGGCGTTGAGAACCGGCGCGACTGCGCGTGCGAGGCAGGGCAGTGGCGTCTTCCGACGCCGCTGCCTCAGCGAGCTGTGCGTTGCCGCAGCTGCCGACTACAACCACCCTTTCTGATGCGCCAGTCGATAGGCTTCGATTCGGTTGCTGGCGCCGAGCTTGCCAATCGCCTCGGACAGATAGTTGCGCACGGTGCCGGCGGACAAATGCAGGCGTTCGCCGATCTCCGCCGAGTCCAGGCCCTCGCCGGCGAGGCGCAGCACGGCGCGTTCACGTTCGGTGAGTTGATCGCGTTCTTCGCGCCAGACTTCTCCGGCGAGTTCCGCGGCGATCGAGCGGCCGCCGCGGTGCACTTCGCGCAGCGCTTCAGCGAGCTTGCTCGACGGCGCGTCCTTCAGCAGGTAACCGCGCACGCCGGCATCCAGCGCGCGCCTGAGATAGCCAGCGCGAGCGAAGGTAGTGACGATGACGACGCGCGTGGGGCAGTTGCGCTCGCGCAGGCGTGCGGCGAGGTCGAGGCCGCTCAACCGCGGCATTTCGATATCGGTGACCAGGAGGTCGGGCTGAAGTCGTTCGACCATCTCCAGCGCGATCATGCCATCGGCGGCTTCGCCGACCACCTCGAAATCGCCTTCGAGTTGCAGCAGCGCCGCCAGCGCGCCGCGTACCATGGCCTGGTCTTCGGCAAGCACCAGACGGATCATGCCGCGGCGCCTTCCGGTAGCGGCAACCAGATGCGCAGGCGCGTACCGATGCCGGGCGCGCTATCGACCCGCAGGCGACCGCCGAGGTGTTCGATGCGTTCGCGCATCCCGGTCAGTCCGTTGCCGGGTTTGATCGTCGTTCCGCGGCCGTCGTCGCTGATCGACAGCGCCAACGAGCGCGCGTCGGCCTGCAGTTCGACTTCGACGCGGTCGGCGGCGGCATGCCGCACGATGTTGGTGACCGCTTCGCGCAGGCTCAGTGCCAAGGCGGATTCGATGTCGTTGGCCAGTTGCGGCAACGACGGGATGCGCGCGTCCAACGACACGCCGGCGCTCAGCAGACTCAAGCGCGCAGTCGCCAGTTCGGCGCTGAAGCCGGATGCACGGATGCCGCTGACGGCTTCGCGGACTTCGCCGAGCGCCTTGCGGGCGATCGCTTCGATTTCGCCGATTTGCGTGCCCGCGGCACGGACGTCGCGGTCGATCAGCTTGCCGGCCAGTTCGCTCTTGATGGCGATCAGCGACAACGTGTGTCCGAGCAGATCGTGCAGATCGCGGCCGATGCGCTCGCGCTCGTTCATCCGCGCCAGCCGTCGCACCTCGTCCTGGGTCAATCGCAGTTCGGCATTGCGCCGGCTCTGGATGCGCCCGAACACTGCGCCGATCATCACCACGCCACCGATCATGGCGACCGGCAGCAGCAACCAGAGCGGCAGCCCGCACAAACTCAGCACGCCACCGTAGGCGAGGCATGCGGCGAGGTAGAACAACGCCGAGCCGCGCCACGGCAGGCCATAACCGACTGTGGCCAGCGCGTAGATCACGAAGGTGTTGCCGCCGAAGCTGACCGGCGTCAGCGCACTGCCGATCAACATCATGGCGATTGCAATCGGCAACACCGCGGCCGGTCGTGCCTCGTAGCTGCGCCAGTAGATCGGCAGGAACACCGCGATCGCCGCCAGCGTGGCCAGCCAGGCGTTGGCATCGTTGCGCAGCGATCGGTCCAGCAGCAGCGGCAGGAACGCGAATACCAAGTAGATCAGGTTGATCCGGCGCCACAGCGCAAGCTCGCGCGACTCGTGCTGGTCCGCCGGCTCGGCCGGTTTGTGCGAGAGTTCAGGCGTTGGCGCGTTGGTCGGCGGAATGCTCATGGGTGATTATGGTACTGCACGGGTGCGAAGGACTGTCGTGGCGCGACACCGGCGCGCGGTGCTGGATCGACTCACGGACTCCATCGGCGCGTCTGGGCAAACAGCGCGAGCCCGGTGAACACTACGGTGAATCCGATCATCGCCGCGAGTGCGCTGGCGGGATTGCCCACAGTGATACCGGCGGCGTCCAGCGCCAGCACGCCGAAATGGTAGGCGGGCAGCAGCGGCGCCAGATCCTGCATGAAGGCCGGGAACATCTTGACCGGAATCCACAGCCCGGATAGCGCCGACATCGGCAGGTAGATCAGGTTGACGATGGCGACGGCTGCGTGCGCCTTGGCCAGCGAACCGATAAGCAGGCCGAGCGCGCAGAATGGAATCGCGCCAAGTACCAGCACGCCGGTCAGGTGCAGCCATTGCCAGAAACTCACGTGGACCTTGCCGAAGATCACGGCGACGCTGCCCAGAAGGATGGTCGTGCCCAGTGCAAACAGCATGGCCATGGCCACCTTTGCCGCGAAATAGGCGCCAATCGGCATCGGACTGGCGCGTTTGAGCGCCAGCCAGCCCATTTGTTGCTCCATCGCCAGGCCCGCGCCGAAGCCGAACAGCGCCGGGCCTATCGCAGCGAACGCGCCATAGGTGGCCAGCAGATAGTGCGCTGGCGCCGCATTGCCGGTCTTGCTCGGCAAGATAAGCCCGAACAGGACGTAGAAGGCCAAAGGGAAAAACAGCGTCGGCAGTGCGAACGCGGGTTCGCGCAATACCTGGATGAACGCAAACCAGGATTCACGGGCATAGATGCGCGGAATCGACGGACCCATCGTCAGCGTGTTCATGCGGCCTCCTTGATCAGGTCGACTACGGCGTTTTCCAGCGACTGCGCGCTGATCGTCAGATCGCGCAAACCGGGGTCGGCGGCCAGCAGCAATGGCAGCAGGCGTTCCACTTCGGTCGCGCGCAGCTCGTGGTGGATGCCATCGCGGCACAGGCTGAGCACACCCGGCAACTGCAGCAGCAGGTCGTCACCGAGATTGCTGCGGAAGCGCAGGCATTGCCCGCCCACACGCGACTTGATCGCCAACGGGCTGTCCAATGCCACCAACGTCCCGTGCTGGATCAACGCGACGCGGTCGGCGAGCGCATCGGCCTCTTCGAGGTAATGGGTAGTGAGCACCACCGCCGTGCCTTGCGCGACCAGTCCTCGCAACACCTGCCAGAAACCACGACGGGCTTCGACGTCGAGGCCGGTGGTCGGCTCGTCGACCAACAGCAGTTGCGGACGGCCGCAGATCGCCAACGCAAACTGCACGCGGCGCTTCTGGCCGCCGCTCAGCGCGCCGTAGCGGCGATTTGCCAGATCGGTCAGTTGCGCCAGTTCCAGCGTTTCGCTCAATGACCGCGGCTGCGGGTAGTAGCCGGAAAACAGGCGCACGTGTTCGGCTACGGTCAGCGTATCGGGAGGGTCGCCGGACTGCAGCATCACACCGAGGTTGCGGCGGGCTGCCGGCGCCGTCGGGTCCATCCCGAACAGTTCAGTGCAACCGCTGCTGGCACGGATCAATCCGATCAGCAGGCTGAGTGCGGTGCTCTTGCCAGCGCCATTCGGTCCGAGCACGGCGAGAACCTCGCCGGCGTGGATCTCCAGGCTCAGCCGGTCGAGCGCCAGCACGGCGCCGTAACGCTTGCTGACATCGTTCCAGCGGGCGATGACCGGTTTGTTCATGTTCGCTGCCTCCATTGCCGTGATCGGCATGGAGCCAGTGTCGACTCTGGAGCGCGGTGGCTGCAGTGCGGGCTGTCAGCTGTGCGGGATGACGAGTGTCAGGTACGCCGGTTGGACATTTGGCGCGCCGACTCCCGGGAGCGGGCGGGTCACGCGCCGCAAGGTGACTCTCACAGAGCATCCTCTAAACGTTTGATTTTAGAGCATTTATTTGTAGGTCACGTTGCCTGCGCAGCGGGCTACGT
>CALEZI010000016.1 GCA_937928755.1 uncultured Rhodanobacteraceae bacterium
CTAGGGAACCTCTGATCAAGTCGTCATTGCGAGGAGCGAAGCGACGCGGCAATCCAGAACATCTGCAAAATCAAAGTCCTGGAATGCTTCTCTGCGCTCGCAATGACGCACTTTGGACTTGTTCCCACTGGAGACGCTGATCGGCCAGGCGGCGTCCCCTCCAGATCGCCGATGATTGCGCCGGTTGATTGCATTCGGTTACGCGCGGAAGCCCGGTACCGACGAATCGATCCGACCCGCAGGTCCCGCCGTTTGCGCAATTGCGCATCGCCGATCTCGGCAATCGCCTGACCGCATTGACGCATGGCAACCGCGATATGCTGGACCGGTTGGGCGAACACGCAGGCAGCGGCTGGCGACCATCATGATTGCGAGATCCCCAGCCCTGAGGATCCTCAGCGAACTCATGCGCCGCAATGTCATCCGCATGGCCGGCCTGCACCTGATTGACGGGTGCGACGAGGCGACGCCGGAACGGGTGCGGGGAAAGCCAGCAGCGCGCGGACTGGTCGTCCACGCCATGACCCGGAGAGAGAATCCGAAATGATCCTGCGCCGCCTTGTCCAGAACCTGCGCAAACAGAACTGGACCACGATAACCATCGAGTTCGTGCTGCTGGTGGTGGGCGTGTTCCTGGGCATCCAGGCCGCCAACTGGAACGAGCAGCGGCGCGAACACGCGCTCGAAGCCGAATACATCGCGCGCCTGCAACGCGATTTCGGGGCGATTGATGCGCGCCTGGTCATCAACTTGATACGCTGGGAGAGCTCGGCGGCCGGGACGATCCGCTTGATCAACGACCTCGACGCGTTCCGCCAGCAAAGCGCGTGGCCACGTGCCAAGGCCGAGATGCTGAGCGACCTGGACGCCGCAATGGGTTCCCGGATCCCCGCACCCCGCGCAGCCAGCTACGTCGAGTTGCTCTCCGCCGGTCGGCTGGGACTGCTCCACGACAGCCGCTTGCGCGAGGCGCTTGCGGACTACGACACCCAAGCCGGCTATACCATGAAGGCCTACGACGTGCTGGTGCAGCGCGTCGACCCCCTGCGGCCAACGCTGGTGAGGCACATGCGGTTCGACCGGGGCGCCGATGCAGCGCAGCTCGACCCGCAGAAGATCCTGCGCAACGGCGGGGAACCGTGGGTCGATGTGGACCTCGCGCAACTGGCGTCAGACCCAGACATGGAGACCGCCTTGAGCACGTTCGCCAGTGCCTCGCACAACCAGGTGCTCAACGTTCGCCTGCAGAAGGAAAAAGCCAGGGTCGTGATCGCCCTGCTGGGTTCAGGCGACCGGCACCAGGGCGGCACGCCGCCATGATCCTGCGCCGCCTCGCCCAGAACCTGCGCGAACAGAACTGGACCGCCATTGTCATCGAGTTCGTGCTGCTGGTGCTGGGTGTGTTCCTCGGTATCCAGGTGGCGAATTGGAATGCCGAGCGCGAAGACCGGCACAAGGGCGAGCTGTTCACCCGGAAGCTGCTCGCGGACATGCGCGCAGAGAACTGGCGCTACCGCTTCCTGCTGGAGTACCACCGCGATGTGCTTGCAGCCACCGAGCACACCGTTGGCGCGCTCAACGGCAGCGCGCCGCTGTCGGATGCGGACTTGCTGGTCCAGGCTTACCGCGCCTCGCAGTACAAGCAGGGTGCCGCCAGTCGCGCCACCTGGGATGAACTGGTTTCGACCGGCAATCTCGGCCTGATCGCCGACGAGAAGCTGAGGCAGGTGGCCGGGCGGCTGTACAGCATCACCACCATCGACAACCTCGTGAAGGAAGGCCTGGAGTCGCCGTATCGCCGCTGGTATCGCATGCACATCCCGAACGACGTCCAGCGCGCCTTGTCCAGGGCGTGCGGCGATCGCTACATCCAGCCCGGCGACTACCGCGAATTCGATCGGGTGATCGACTATCCCTGCACACCCGAATTGCCAGAAGCCGCGGTCGCAACGGTCGCCAACTTGCTGCGATCCGACTCGCAGGTCGTACTTTACCTGCAACTGCGCATCGCCGACCTCGACACCCGCCTGATCGACATGACGCAGAATAATCGCGACATTCTCGAAGGGCTGCGCGAGTACACCACGGACGGTCCGTGAGCCCATGTTGCGAACTCGAGCGGCGCAAACCGGTGCAGTGGGGCAATGGATTACGCCATCACCCGGAATCTGCGCGCCGCCCGCAACGCGCGCATGCCGCACCAAACGAAAAAGGCCCGCCGAAGCGAGCCCAAGTCGTTGATTCTATTGGTGGGCGGTACTGGGATCGAACCAGTGACCCTTGCCGTGTGAAAGCAATGCTCTACCGCTGAGCTAACCGCCCGTCAAGCGAGCCGCGAAGCATAAGTGCCTCGTGGCCGCAGCGTCAACCACTGCGGCCGCGAATCGCGTGAACGCGCAGGTCAGTCGTAATAACGCCGATCGCGCGAGCCCTCGTGGCGGAACTCGCGTCCATCGTCGCGGGCGCGGCTGTAGGCGCTCTGGTCGCGACCATACCCATCACCGCGCTCGTAGCGCGCGTACTGCGGGCGGGCTCCGCGAGAATCGTGATCCTTGTACGACTGCCGGTAGGAGCGACCGTCGTAGCGATCATGACGACGGTGGTCGTAACGATCATGACGCCCGTAGTTGCGGTTCGAGTACCGATAGTGATTGTAGCCGTAGCGCGGCGCGTAGTAGCCGTAATGGCGCGGGGCGTAGTAACGTGGCGCGTAATAGCGGGGAGCGTAATAGCCGCCGTAATGGCGCGGCGCGTAGTAGCCGCTGTAGCTCGGCGCGTAGTAACCGCCGCGGTAGCCGTAGCCACAACCGTAGTAGCAGCTACCGTAGTAGGGCGCCCGATAGCCAGCGTAGCCGTAGCTCGGATAGCCCCAGCCGGAGGCGAAGGAGATGGCGCTGCCCCAGTTGCCGAAAGCGAGGCTGTAGCCGCCGTGGCGACTGTAGTCGGAATAGCCGATCGACCAGCTGCCGCCCGCTTGCGCGGCCTGGCCCCAGTTGATCGCGATGATGGCGACGAGTGCGAGTACCCACCTTTTCATGACCCAAACCTCCGTGAGCGCAGCGGAATCGCGGCATGCGCATCAAGGTACGCCAGTGCGCTGAATGAAGGGTGAAAGCGCAACCCACCGGCAGGGACCAGTGTGCTGACGGACAGCTTCCTGAAACCGGTTCGTGAGCCGCAGGCGCGCGGACAGAGCCCACTCGGGGCCGCGGCAAGCCTGTAGGGAGCGGGTTCATCCCGCGAGCTTTTTGGAACCCAGATCGTGGGATGAACCACCGAACATGCCGTAAGGCTTTGATTTCATGTGGGAGCGGATTTACTTCGCGAGAGCATTCGCGGGATGAACCCGCTCCCACAGGTTCGTTGCGCGAGCAAGCGCACCGCCAGGGGCGACCAATACTCACAAGAGCCCAGCACGCCCACTTACGCCAATGCGCGCAGCCAGTACGCCTTGTGGATGCGTTGGTCGCGGACGAAGTCGGGTGGGATGCTGGCTTCCGTGACGTCGTCGATCTTGGCGATCTGCGCCAGTTCCGGATCGATCTTGAAGCGCCGCAGATTGCAGACGAACAGGATGCGTCCACCCGGCGCCAGGCAGCGCAAGGCTTGGCGCAGCAGCGGCGCGTGGTCGCGCTGCACGTCGAACACAGTCGGCGTGCGCTTGGAATTGGAGAAGGTCGGCGGATCGACGTAGATCAGGTCGAAGCGCTCGCGGCAGCCACCGAGCCAGCGCACGGCGTCGTCGGCGACCAATCTGTGGCGGCGCGGATCGATCGAGTTGAGGCGGAAGTTGCGCTCGGCCCAGGCAATATAGGTCGGCGACAGGTCGACGCTGGTGCTTTCGCGCGCTCCGCCGAGGGCCGCAGCCACCGTCGCCGAGCCGGTGTAGCAAAAGAGGTTGAGAAACGACAGGCCACGCACGCCGTCGCGGATCCACTCGCGCACCTGGCGGCCATCGAGGAACAAGCCCGAATCGAGGTAATCCTGCAGGTTCACCTCGAAGCGCGCGTCGGCCTCGCTGACGATGAAATGATCGCCGCTGTGATCCTGGCGTCGGTACTGCGCGTCCGGCGACTGGCTGCGGCGCTGCTTCAGGTAGATGTTCTCGATGGGTACGTCGAAGGCCTTGCGCGCGGCGAACACCAGGTCCTTGAAGCGCTCCTCGGCCTTGGCGACCGGAATTTCGCTCGGCGCCTGGTATTCCTGGATGTGCAGGCGATCGCCGTAGACGTCGATGGCAGCGGCGTACTCGGGCAGATCGGCGTCGTAGATCCGATAACACTCGATGTGTTCGCGTTCCAGCCAGCGCTTCAGGCGCTTGCGGTTCTTGACGATGCGGTTGTAGACCATCTCGGCGCCGGGACTCTTGAAGTGCGCCGGCGCATCCGCGCGCGGCACCTGAGCCGCGACCACCGGACCGGTGATCAGCAGGCATTCGAGGGTGCCGTTGTAGATCTTCTGCACTTTCTCGGCGCGCAACTCGGTGGCCCGCGCCAGCGCGTCGCTGCCGGCCAGCAGCGCGAAGCGCCAACCGACGAAGCTCTGTTTCAATGCGGCGCCGAAACCACGGTGCAACGGCATCAGTTCGCGCTCGATGCCGAGGCGTTCGCCGTAAGGCAGATTGCCCACCACAAGGCCGCGATCGAAGCCTGCCGGCTTGCTCAGCTTTTGCGCATCGCCGTTGCTAAGAACACAGAAACCGGCCATCCGCGCCGTCTGCAACTGCCCGCGCGCGAGGCGAATCGCATTGGCATCGCTGTCGCTGCCGAATCCGCGCACGCGCAAAGTTCTCAGGCCTTCCTGCGCCTGCGCGTCGACGCTCGCGCGCACTTGTTCCCAGGTAGCGACGTTGTGGCCGCGCCAGCGGGTGAACGCGAAATCCTCGCGTAGCCACTGCGCCGGCACTTTCGCCGCCATCCACAGCGCTTCGATCAACAGCGTGCCGCCGCCGCAGAAAGGATCGACGATGGCGCATTCGGTTTCGGCCATCTCCGGCCAGCCGGCGCGGATCAGCACGCCGGCGGCGAGATTCTCCTTGATCGGCGCCTCGTGTCCCGGCCGTCGATAGCCGCGCTCGTGCAGCGAGCCGCCCACGAGGTCGAGCGAGATCATCGCGCGCGAGCCCTTCAGCGCGACGTTGATGCTGGCATCGGGCAGATCGGCGTCGACATAGGGACGCACGCCGTCGCGTTCGCGGAAAGCGTCGGCGATCGCGTCCTTGACCCTGAGCATCGCGAAGCGGGTGTCGTGGAAGGCCGGCGATTTGCCGGCGACGCTCACTGCAAAACGGTCGGTCGATCCGAAGTGCTCGTGCCACGGCACTGTGCGCGCGAGGTCGTACAACTGGTCCGGATCGGCGATCTCGCCGCCCGCCAGTCGCAACAGCCAGCGACTCGGCAGACGCGCGCAATAGCCGATGCGATAGGCATCGGCGAGGTTTGCTGCGCATTCGACACCGGCCACGGTCTCGCGGATGTCGACGGCGCCGAGCGCCGCCAATTCGCGCGCCAGCAGGGTTTCCAGCCCGCGCGCACAGGTCGCGAACAGCGGCAGCGTGCTCATGCGTCGAGCGGCACGACGCGTGCCAGGAAAGCGGCGAACTCGCGTTCGATGGCAGGTACCACGTCGGTCAGGCGGTGATCGGCATCGAAGAGCTTGAGTTCGGCGCGCGTGGCGGCGGCGAGCGCCACGACTTCAGCCGCCGGGATCAATTCATCGCGCCAGCCATGGACGATGGCGATCTGCGGCGCGTGCAAGGTCAGGTCGGGCGCGATCCCCGGCAGTCGCACCGGTGGTGCCAGCAGGAACAGTCCGTCGATACTGCGCTGCATCGACGCAAGCCCGGACACATAGGCGCCGAGGCTGGAGCCGACCAGCACCAGCGGTCGCGGCGCGGCGTCGATCTTCGGCAACAGGCGGTCGAGTCGAATCAATGGATCGATGATGCCCTGATCGTCGACACGCTCGCTGCTGAAGCCGAAGGCCTCGGCAACGGCCGCGAGCCGGGTGACCTTGGTCGCGTTCGGGCCACTTTCCATACCGTGAGACAGGATCACATGGCCGATCGGTGCTGCGTACGTCATCACTGCTCCAGAGTCGTGATCTGCAGCAGTTCGCCCGCCGCGCCCGTATCCTACCTAAGCCAGAGGCCGCCGACTTCGCGATGATCATCGACAACCCGTTGCCCTACATCGACCGGCTGCAAAGTCGCGGGATCGACCAGATCGATCTGATCGTCCTGCATTGCACCGAAACGCCCAGTCTGGCGATCGCGCGCGCGTTCGGCGAAATCGAGCACTACGCCAGCGGCACCGGCAACAGCGGCCACTACTACATCGATCGCGACGGTCGCATCGAACAGTACGTGCCGATCGAACGCATCGCCCATCACACGCGCGGCTACAACCCAAACTCGATCGGCATCGAACTGGTCAACCGCGGGCGCCATCCGGATTGGCTGCATTCGCGTCACCAGCAAATGACCGAGGCGTACCCCACGGCGCAGATCGATGCGTTGCTGGATCTGATTGCCGAGCTCAGGCAACGCTGCCCGCGACTGGCCGCCATCGCCGGGCATGAGGACCTCGACCAGACCGAAGTCGAAGCGACCGACGACCCCAACGTCAAGGTGCGGCGCAAGCGCGATCCGGGGCCGCTGTTTCCTTGGAGCGAGGTGCTCGCGGCGAGCGGACTGGAGCGGCGAGTCGGCGAACCCGTGTAGGCCGGTAGTGCGCGCCGGCCGCGCGCTCGTTGGCCAAGCGCCGAAGAGCCGCTGCGCGAGCCATTGATCTTCATGTGGGAGCGGATTTACTCCGCGAGCTTCTTGTCCGAATGAGCAAAATGCTCGCGGAGTAAATCCGCTCCCACACCAGCAGGTGGCGGCCTGGACTCTCCGTCTGCAGCGTCGGGTGTCGCCTCGCGACCGTACCGTCGCGTACCGTCACCTTCGCTCACCATAATCGCGCCTCCTTCGAGTATCTGGACGCGCGATGCCCACCGATTTCCTGACCTTCCTCGCCAGTGGCCTGACCGGTTCGCCATGGTGGCTGGTGCTGGTCTATTTCGTTCTCGTCACCCAGGCGACCATCTTCTCGGTGACGCTCTACCTGCATCGATGCCAGGCGCATCGCGGCGTCGAGTTCCATCCGCTGATCGCGCATTTCTTCCGTTTCTGGGCATGGCTGACGACGGCGATGGTGACCAAGGAATGGGTCGCGATACACCGCAAGCACCACGCCAGGTGCGAGACCGAGGACGACCCGCACAGCCCGCAGATCCACGGCATCGGCAAGGTGCTGTTCCATGGGGTCGTTCTGTATCAGCAAGCGCGCAAGGACCGACAAATGGTCGAGCAGTACGGCGCCAATACGCCGGACGACTGGCTGGAAAGGCGCATCTACGCGGCACATCCGCCGTTCGGTCCGACGCTGATGGCGCTAATCAACGTGGCGCTGTTCGGCGTTGTCGGACTGGCCATCTGGGCGATCCAGATGCTGTGGATTCCGGTGCTGGCGGCCGGCGTGGTCAATGGCCTCGGCCACTGGTGGGGCTACCGCAATTTCGAGACCAGCGATGCCTCGACCAATCTGACGCCGTGGGCGTTTTTCATCGGCGGCGAAGAGCTGCACAACAACCATCACGCCTATCCGAGTTCGTCGAAGTTCGCACTGCGCAGTTACGAATTCGACATTGGCTGGGTGGCGATCCGCATGCTGTCGGCGCTGGGTCTGGCCAGGGTTACGCGCGTTGCGCCCCGTGTGGCGATCCGGCCGAATGTCAGCATGCCGGACATGGAGACCGTGCGTGCGCTGCTGACGCACCGCTTCGGCGTCATGCGCGAGTATTTCCGCGGCGTGATTGTGCCGGTACTGCGCGAAGAAGCAGAGCGCGCCGGCGACAAGATGGCTCACCTGCGTGGTCGCCTGAAGCGCGCGCTGGCCAACGACGGCCGCTGGCTCGACGACGCATCGCGCGAGCGCATGGCCGCGTGGGTGCGCGAGCGGCCGCTGATGAGCACGGTGATGGACTACCGGCGCCGCCTCGCAGAAACTTTGGAACGTTCGGGCCGCAATGGCGAAGCGCTGGTCGAAGGCCTGCGCGCATGGTGCGACGACGCCGAGCGCTCGGGCGTTGCGGCGCTGGAGGAGTTTGCGCGGCGGATCAAGGGGTATCAGTTGGTGGCGGCGTGAGCGCGCGCTGACCTGCAGGAGTCCCGGTCGCCCCTGGCGGTGCGCTCTTTCGCGCATAAAACTGGCGGCGACCATGCGGACCGCTTTTTTGTCCGCAAAGGACGCAAAGAGAGCCAAGAATCAAGGTGTTGATGCTGTGCTGGCTGTGCTGGCTTTGCTGTCCTTTGCGTCCTTTGCGTCCTTTGCGGAAAAATCTTTTCTTTCAGATACTTGCGTTATGTCCGGTGAGAGCGACGTGTACGTCGCGACCATCAGCCATTGCGGATCACTGGTCGCGACGTGCACGTCGCTCCTGCAGTCGGCCCATCGCGTCGCATCACCGGTCGCGACGCGCGCGTCGCTCCTGCAAATGCCCGACCAGCGCCAGCCGACCCGCTACAATGCCTCCCCACCCGCCTGAACCCGATCGATGGACTCGAAATCTGCGCGCTCGCTGATCGTCCTGCTGGCGAGCCTGTCGATGATCGGTCCATTTGCGATCGACACCTTCTTCCCGGCTTTCCCGGCGATCTCCAGCGCGCTCGGCGCGACACCGTTCCAGATGCAGCAGACGTTGTCGCTGTACCTGGTGGCTTACGCCGTGATGTCGCTGCTGCACGGCGGCCTGTCGGACGCGCTCGGGCGCAAGCCGGTGATTCTCGGCTCGATGGCGGTGTTCACGCTGGCCTCGATCGGTTGCTCGCTGGCGCAGAGCATCGACCAGTTGCTGTGGTTCCGCGTGCTGCAGGGGTTGAGTGCCGGCGCCGGCGTGATCGTCGGCCGCGCGATCGTGCGCGACTGCTTCGCTGGCGCCCGCGCGCAGCGCGTGATGAGCGGCATCAGCATGATCTTCGGCATCGCCCCGGCACTGGCGCCGATCATCGGCGGGTATCTCCTGTATTTCGGCTGGCGCGCGCCGTTCTGGTTCCTCGTGTTTTGGTCGATTGCACTGGTGGCGGCTTGTTGGCGCTTTCTGCCGGAAACGCACCCACTGGCGGCAAGAACGCCGCTGCACCCGGGCAAGCTCCTGCTCGGCTACTTCGCGATGCTGAAGAACAGGCGCTTCGTCGTGCTGTGTTTTGCCGCTGGCTTCAACTTCTCGGCGATGTTCCTCTACATCAGCTCGGCACCGAGCTTCGTCATGGAGATCCTCGGCATGAACGAACGCCAGTTCGGCGCCTTCTTCGTGCCGACCATCAGCGGCATGATCATCGGCTCCTTCGCCAGCGGGCGCATGGCCGGGCGCATCCAGCCGCGCACCGGGCTGATGCTGGGATATGCGCTGATGCTGATCGCCGGGATCAGCAATATTGCCTACACGCACGCCGTCGATAGCGTGACCTGGCCTTACGCCGTGCTGCCTATTGCGGTGACCGCTTTCGGCGTGGCGATCGCCTTCCCGCTGCTGACCATCGCCAGCATGGACCTGTTCCCGGATCGTCGCGGCGGCGCCAGTTCGTTGCAGATGTTCCTCAGCCTGATCGTCAACGCCAGCGTCGCCGGCCTGCTGGCGCCGCTGCTGCAGCACGATGCGCGGCAACTGGCGATCGGCGCTGCATTGCTGACCTTGTGCGGCTTGACGCTGTACTTGTTCGCGCGCTCGGCGATACCGCGCGCCCACGCCACGTAGGAGCGACGTGCACGTCGCGACCCGCGATGCGGCGAGAGCCACATCGCGACGTACACGTCGCTCCTACGAACGCACCACCAGATCGCGCAGCAGCAATCCCAGCAGCACCGCGTCCTGGATCTCGCCGGCGACCACCCAGCGCTCGCGTGCGTAACCTTCGCGCACGAAGCCGAGGCGCTCGCTGCAGCGCAGCGAGCCTCCATTGCGCGGATCGATGTCGGCTTCGATGCGGCGCATCCGCATCTCGTCGCGCGCGTGTTGCAGCAGGCGCGTCAGCGCCTCGTTGGCAAGGCCCTGGCCCCACCACGGCGAGGCCAGGATATAGCCGATCTCTGCGCGCCCTTGCTGGCGGTCGATGTTGAACAAGGTGGTGGTGCCGATGATGCGACCCTCGCCGAGATGCTCGATGCCCCACTGCAACAGGTCCCCGCGTTCGCGGCCGGCGTCGATGGCCGCCAGATATTCGCGCATCTCGGTCATGTCGATGAACGCGGGACGGCTCCAGTAGCGCATCGAGCGAAGATCGGAAAACACCGCGTACAGATCATCGAGATCGGCGACCGAGAGCTGTCGCAGGCGCACGCGTGGGGCGTCGAGGGTCGGGAGATTGTGGCTCATGGGCGTTCGTCGGTTGCCGTGAAAGTCGTTCAGGTTCAGGCGAGACAACCTCCCCGATGTTCGGGAAGGCTGGGGAGAGCTCAGGCAAGAAACCGTGCCAACGCTACACTGGACCAGCGACCGAGGCAGCCTTGGCTCGTGTGGATCCAGACTTGTCTGGACGCTCTTGTCATCTCTTGCCCTTCATAGCCCGAAGCGTCCAGACCAGCCGGGACCCATCAAGAGCGGGAGCGGGCTAGACTGCGCGCTTTCTCCAGACGACCCCGCGCATGTCCGCAGCCGACGCCCTCGGCCCACAAAGCCCGTTCGCTGCCGATCCGAACTTCACCGCACGCGAGCAGCAGCAGCGCATGGCGGCGGCGATCGAAGCGACGCTGGATGAGCGTGGCGCACTGATTGTCGAGGCCGGGACCGGCACCGGCAAGACCTTTGCCTATCTGGTGCCGGCACTGCTGGGCAATCGCCGAGTCATCGTGTCGACCGGCACCAAGACGCTGCAGGATCAACTATTCCACCGCGACTTGCCGCGCGTCTGCGCCACGCTGAAACTGAATCCGAAGAAGGCGCTGCTCAAGGGCCGCGCCAACTACCTGTGCCTGCACCGGCTCGACCTGGCCGAAGAACAGGCGCGTCTGGCCAGCCGCGAAGCGGTGCGCGACCTCGCCGAAATCCGCTCGTGGGCGCGCTTGACCCGTAATGGCGACCGCATGGAACTCGACGCCGTCGCCGAGGATTCCAGCGTCTGGCCGTGGGTGACGTCGACCGCCGAAAACTGCCTCGGCAGCGACTGCCCGAAGTTCAACGACTGTTTCGTGGTCAAGGCGCGGCGCAAGGCGCAGGAAGCCGATGTGGTGGTGGTCAATCACCACCTGCTGTTCGCCGATCTGGCGATCAAGCGCGAAGGTTTCGGCGAGATCCTGCCCGGCGCACAGGCCTTCATCCTCGACGAGGCGCACCAGATCGCCGAGGTCGCCAGCCAGTTCTTCACCATCTCGGTGAGTTTCCGTCAGTTGGCCGAACTGTGTCGCGACACCCTCACCGAGGCCGCGGCGCAGACTGGCGCGCTGGCCTTGCTGAAGCCGGCAGTGGGCGAACTCGAGCAGAAGACGCGCGAGTTCCGACTCGCGCTGGATGACCTGCCGATCAAGGGACCGTGGTCGCTGGCGGCCGAACGCGGGGACGTGACCGATGCCCTGGCCGGGCTTGGCTCGGCACTGGCGGAACTGGTGCAGGCGCTGGAGGCGCAAGCCGAGCGCAGCACCGGCCTCGAAGCCTGCAGTGCGCGCGCGACCGACCTGATTGCGCGCCTGGAACGCGCCTGCGGCGGCGCTCGCATCGGCGAAGTCTGCTGGTTCGAGCTGTTCCAGCGCGGTTTCGCCCTGCATGCGACACCACTGGACGCCGCCGAGCCGTTGGCCGAGTACCGCATCGCCTCGCGCGCGGCGTGGATCGCGACTTCGGCGACGCTGGCGGTCGGCAAATCCTTCGCCCTGTTCCAGGCCACCACTGGCTTCAGCGAGGCGCAGACGCTGCAACTCGACAGTCCCTTCGACTATCCGAACCAGGCTTTGCTGTACCAGCCGACGCATATGCCGGAACCGAATACACCGGGTTACACCGAAGCGGTGGTAAATGCCGTGTTGCCGGTACTGGCGGCATCCAAAGGTCGCGCCTTCCTGCTGTTCACCTCGCATCGCGCGCTTCGCGAGGCCGGCGAGATCCTGCGCGCGACCACCCGCTACCCGCTGTTCGTGCAGGGCGAACGCCCGCGACCGGCGCTGCTGGCCGATTTCATCGCGTCCGGCAACGGCGTGCTGCTCGGCGCCGCCAGCTTCTGGGAGGGCGTCGATGTGCCCGGCGATGCGCTGTCGCTGGTGGTGATCGACAAGCTGCCGTTTGCGCAAATGGGCGATCCGGTCATGGAAGCGCGCCTGGAGGCGATCCGCCAGAACGGCGGCAATCCATTCCGCGATTACCAGTTGCCGAGCGCCGTGCTCGCGCTCAAGCAGGGCGCCGGACGCCTCATCCGCAGCACCCGCGACCGCGGCGTGCTGATGCTGTGCGACCCGCGCCTCAACACCAAACCCTATGGCCGCCAGTTCCTCGAATCGCTGCCACCGATGCGGCGCTCGCGGGTGCTCGCGGACGTTGAGGCGTTTTTCGCGAATTGAATCGGGGCATGGGGCACGGGGCACGGGGCACGGG
>CALEZI010000017.1 GCA_937928755.1 uncultured Rhodanobacteraceae bacterium
GCGGCGTATAGGACGGGCGCGTTGGCCAGATTGGCGGGCGCGTCGAGCCGCAATGGCAGGAAGCCCAGGGACTCGCAGACGCGGCGGCGTATCTCGGGACTGTGTTCGCCAACGCCGGCGGTGAAGACCAGCAGGTCCAGTCCGCCCAGCACGGCGACCAACGCGCCGATTTCACGGACGATGCGGCGCACGTAAAGCGAGAGCGCGTCACGCGCGCGGGCGGCGTCTTCGTCGTTGCCGGTTTCCTTCTGCAGCAGCACACGCGGCTCGGCCGAGATGCCGGACACGCCGAGCAGCCCCGATTCGTGGTACAGGATGTGCGCCACTTGCTCCAGGCTCAGCTTCTCGATCTCCATCAGGTAGATCACGGCGCCCGGATCGAGCGCGCCGGTGCGGGTGCCCATCATCAGGCCGTCGAGGGCGGAGAAGCCCATGGTCGTCGCAACGCTGTGCAAGCCACGCATCGCGCACAGGCTGGCGCCGCTGCCGAGATGGGCGACGATGACCCGGCCGCTGGCCAGGTCTCCGTGGCGTTCGGGCAGCGCGGCCGCCATGTATTCGTAGGACAGCCCGTGGAATCCGTAGCGGCGCAATCCGCGCGCCCAGGCGGCGTGCGGCAGGGGCAGTAGCTGCTCCACCTTCGGCAACGTACGGTGGAAGGCGGTATCGAAGCAGGCAACCTGGACGATGTCCGGGTGTTCGCGCAACAGGATGTCCATGGCCTCCAGCGCAAACGGCTGATGCAGCGGGGCCAGCGGGACGTAGCTGCGCAGGTCGGCCAGCGTCTGCGCATCGACGCGGGTGGGCGCCGAGTACTTGGTGCCGCCGTGCACCACGCGGTGCGCTACCGCAACCACACGCCGCAAGTTCAAGCGCGTCCGGATGCGCTCGCGGATGACCTGGAGCGCCGCGGAATGTGGATGCCCTGCGTCCAGTTCGACGCGGTGCGGGGCAACGCCGGTTTCGCCGAAGTCCGGCGCCGGTCCGCCGATGCCCTGCACCTTGCCATTCCACAACGGCGTGCGCGCAAGCGGGTGTACATCGGCTGCGAACAGCGCGAACTTGATGCTTGACGAACCGCAGTTCAGCACCAGGATCAAGCTTTCGGTCGGCTCGGTCATGCTTTGCCCAACCTGCGCAAGCGGAAAGCGGCCACGACTTGCAACACACCGTAGATCAGCGCCGACGCGCCGATCCACAGCGTGGTGACCACCAGACCAGACAGCGGGTAGAGCGCGAACAGTACGCCCATCAGCACCGCAAGTAGGCCACTGAGAATCAGCAGCCATTCGTGTCGCGCGCGCTTACGCACGCGGATCGCGAACACGATGCGGTAGATACCGCTGATCGCCAGCCACACCGCGACGAGCAATAGCAAGGTGCCGGCCATGTTCAGCGGGTCGAGCGTGGCCATGATGCCGAATGCCAAGGACACCAGCGCATAGAACACCGCCCAGCCGCGCGAGACCGGCGCCGAGCCCCGGATGGCCCCGGCCAGAACCACGACCCCTTCAGCGATGGCCAGCACGCCCAACCACAACGTCAGCACGGCTGCTGCGCCAAGGGGTGACAACAGTGCCAGCAAGCCAAACATGATCGCCAATAGGCCCAGCAGAAGCAGCACCCACCAGTTGCGCGACAAAATGCCGGAAAGCGTGTCGGCGAGATCAGGTTTGTCGTTCATGGGCGTTCTCATTCGGTTGGCGGGAGGTCATTGGGCGGTGTAGCCGCCATCGGCGGTCAATGCCGCGCCGGTAATGAAGCTGGCGCCGTCGGACAGGAGAAAGGCCGTTGCGTGCGCGATTTCCTCGGCGTTGCCGAGACGGCCGATGGGGTGCAGCCCGACCAATTCGGTGCGCACCGAGGCGTCCAGGTTATCGAGGATGGGTGTGTCCACGTAACCTGGATGCAACGAATTCACGCGCACGCCCTTTGCCGAGTAGGCCAGCGCGGCGGAACGGGTCAGCCCGGTAACGGCATGTTTGGCGGCGTTGTAGGCCGGCGCGGTTGCGATACCTACCAAGCCGAGGATCGAGGACATGTTGACGACCGCCCCGCCGCCGGCGGCGAGGATGGCCGGGATCTGGTAGCGCAGGCCGTAGGCCACGCCGTTCAGGTTGACGTCGACCACTTGTTGCCACGCATCCAACGACATTTCGCCGACGGCCCCGGCCTGGCCGCCGATCCCGGCGTTGTTGACCGCGTAGTGCAGCCCGCCGAAACGTTGCACTGCCGTTTCGACGGCAGCCTGCACCTGATCGGCCTTGGACACGTCGCATAGATTGGCGATGGCCGTACCGCCGGCGGCGGTGATCGCGGCGACTACGCGCTGCACGCTTTCAGGATGGATGTCGGAGACGACCACTGACAGGCCGTTGGCAGCCAATAGCCGGGCGGTGGCTTCGCCGATGCCCGACGCGGCGCCGGTGACGAGGACGGATTGGCCGGAGAAAGTGTATTTCATGACAGTGGTTCCTCTGATTGGGTTGGGTGGGCGGCTCGCCTGCAACGTGGATGCGACCGCGTCACGGTGGAGCGGTCCGATAGCGGTGCGCCAGCATCAGTGCAATGGCGCAGGAGGCGATGCGCGATTGCCGCGAATCGGCACGACTGGTCAGAATGACCGGCACCTTGGCTCCCAGCACGATGCCGGCGCTGGCGGCCTCGCCCATGTACATGATCTGCTTGGCCAGCATGTTGCCGCTCTCCAGATCCGGTACCACGAGGATGTCGGCCTGCCCGGCCACTTTCGAGTTGATGCCCTTGGTGCGCGCAGCGGCGATCGACACAGCATTGTCAAAGGCCAGCGGTCCGTCGAGTACGCCGCCTGCGATCTGACCGCGATCGGCCATCTTGCACAGTGCTGCGGCATCCAGCGTGGCCGGCATCGTCGGATTGACCGTCTCCACCGCCGCCAGGATGGCCACCTTGGGCTCGGCCACGCCAATGGCATGGGCCAGGTCGATCGCGTTACGGATGATGTCGGCCTTCTGTTCCAAGCCGGGCGCAAGGTTGATGGCGGCATCGGTAACGATGAATGGACGCGGGTAATGCGGGGTTTGCAGCACGAAGCAATGGCTGATCCGGCGCTTGGTACGCAGGCCAGCGGCGCGATCCACCACCGCAGCCATCAGTTCATCGGTGTGCAGACTGCCCTTCATCAGCGCCTCCACCTCGCCGGACGCCGCCAGCTCAGCCGCCTGCCGTGCGGCATCATGGCTGTGGGCGGCATCGATGATGGCGATGTCCGCCAGATTCAGGCCCGCCTCAGCCGCGACCGCCTCCAGTCGACCCCGTGGTGCGATCAGAATCGGCTCGATCAGACCGGCCTGGCGCGCCTCCAAGGCGGCAGAAAGGCTCACGGCATCGCATGGATGGACCACCGCCACCCGGATCGCGCCAAGCGGCGCGACGTGCGCCAGCAGGCGCTGCAGGCCGGCGTCCCCCTGCACGCCCATGCGGATCTCCGGTAGCGCGGCGCGCTCGCATTCGATCCGCTCGGCCGGCGCGACGACCTCCGCCCGGCCTTCGATGACGTCCTCGCCCTGCTGGTTGACGCAACGGCAAGCGAACACGACGTGCTGCGTCTGCGCGTGCTTTTCCGTGACCTGCACCTGGACGGCCAGCGTATCGCCCACCTTGACCGGCCGCAGAAAACGCAGGTCCTGGCTGACATAGACGGTGCCTGGCCCCGGAAGCTGGCTGCTCAAAACCGCGGAAATCAGCGACCCGCCCCACATGCCGTGGGCGATTACGCCAAGCAATGGACTGGCGGCAGCAGACTGCGCGTCGACCTGCTGCGGCTTGAAGCCGACAGATTGCAGCATGAACAGCTGCATGTCCTGCGGGGTCAGCGTGCGCTGGATGCCCGCCGTGTCGCCGACGGCGATTTCGTCGAACGTGCGATTGCGCAGCACCGCCAGTGCGGCACTGGCGGGCGATACGGCAGAACCCGCATGTTGTGTCATCATTGGTGGTTCCTCGAAAGACTGCTCAGGCGCCAGAAATGCCCGTACAGGCGCACCGCCGTGCGCGATTGGCGTCGGTGCAGACTCATGGGCGCCGCCTGCCGCGCGGATTCGGCGTGGCCGAGGGCGCGCTCGGTACCTTGCGCGAGGAACTGGCCTTGGCCGGGTTCGGAGGAGCCGATTTCGGCGAAACCGTGTGCCGAGGGCTGCTCGCTGACGGCGCCGATGGCGGCTGCGCGGCCTGCGCCGCAGCCTCGGTCGAAGGCTGTGCCTGCCGCGCGGCCCGTTCGTACAGATCGAGCATCTGCTGCAGACGGGCCTGCTCGTCTTGCGACAGTGGATCGCCGGCGGTGACCACGTCGACGATCGCCTTGGCCGCCTGGCGTATCTCGTCGGCGGAGGCATCCCTGAGAAGGTAGGGGATGGCCGCCAGCGCCGCCTGGCTGTCGAGCCGCATCAGCAGCACTTGCTGGCGGCCAAGCTGGCGGAAGGCCTGGACGTCGATTTCGACGCGGCGCTCGGGCGGGACGAGTTCGGCGGCGTGGCGGAAATGCCGCTCGTCCGCCTCGCCGCGCGCGCTGAAGATGTGCGTGAGCGCGCGCATGGCCGCCTCCGGCGCGCCACCGACGAGAAAGCTTTCCTTCAGCTCCGCCAGCTTGTCGGCCATGAACTTTCGGTGTTCGGGCGTGTCGCCCGGGTGCTGGCGCGGCGAGCGCTCGTCGCGCATGTTCTGGCCGGTCAATGCTTGAACCCAAGGCAAGCTGTAGAGCGTGTCGAAGATCGTCGCGTAGATCTGGTCGCGGCTGTCGCGGTACTGATCGAGCATCGAGACCACCGCGTCCGACAGCGCCTGCTGCGCCTGGAGGAAAGGATTGTCGGCGGTGGCCGACTGGCGCTGCCCGCGGACCTGTGCCGCCGCCTCGCGGACAAAGCCGGCTAGCGGATGGTCATCCGACCACCACTCATAGGCCATGCGTGCCGGATGCAGCCGCTGCATCCACTGCGCGCAAAAAGGCGTGGAAAACGCGCGCACCCAGGGTTGCAGGTAGCTCTGGTACAGCGCCAGGTTGATCTCCGACACGTGCGCGGCCGCGGCAAAGCGCCGCTCGCTGCGCGGATCGGGCTTGACGATCGCGCGTACTTGCTCGACGCTGCTCAGGCTCAGCCTGAGCAAGAACGGGTCTTGGCTGGCGTCGGGCGGGCCGTCCTGCTGCGGCACGTCGCCGATCTCTGCCTTGAACACCCCGGCGGGCAACTGGTCGATGATGTCGATGTTGGCGGCGAACTCGCGGTGTTCCTTGCGACCGACGCTGGCCGAGACGAAGATCCCCAGATGGCCGATGCTGTCGTGGGTGGCGTAGACGATGGTCTGGTCGTGGGCGACCAGGTCGTCCTTGTCGCGGTACAGGTCGGTGATCCAGCCCAGCGCCTGGCCGGGCGGGGTGATGTTGTCGCCGTAGGAGCAGAACACCACGATCGGCGAGCGTATGTTGCGCAGGTCCACGCGCACGCCGTCGGAGGTCAGCAGCTCGGCGGTGGCCAGCTTGTTGCCGATGAACAGGTTGTCGACGATGTACTGCATCTCCACGTCGTTGAGGAAGACGTAGCCGCCCCAGTACTTCTCGAAGCCCAGGTAGCGGTCGGCCTCGGTGTCGATGTTGGCGTACAGGTGGTACTGCTTCTTCCACAGGGTGTTGGCCGGGTCCAGGTGCTCGAAGTTCTGCACCAGCCAGGCGCCGTCGAAGCGCCCGGCGCCGATGTCGCTGGTCAGTGCGGTCAACCAGCTGCCGCCGGTCAGGCCGCCGCCGTAGCGCATCGGGTTGTCGCCGGCCCAGTACGAGACCGGCGCGCCGGCCAGGATGATCGGCCCGAACAGCTCCGGCCAGACCGCCGCGGTCATCAGCACCTGCCAGCCGGCCTGACAGTTGCCGATGACCACGGGCTTGCCGTTGCCCGGATGCAGTTCACCGACCTTGCGCACGAACGCGGCCTCGGCGCGCATCACGTCCTCGACCGTCTGCCCTGGCACCGGGTCGGGCAGGAAGCCGACGAAGTAGCACGGATGACCGGCCTTCATCGCCGCGCCGATCTCGCTGTCGGGCTTGAAGCCACCGATGCCGGGACCGTGGCCGGCGCGCGGATCGACCACGACGAACGGGCGCTTGGCCGGGTCGACCGGGGTTCCGGCGCCGGGCACGATGCGCGCCAGCCCGTAGTTGACCGGGCGCGGCAGGTCCAGGCCGGAGAGCACCAGCTCGGCCTCGAAGTCGAGCACGTTGGGCACGCGCTCGCGCAGGTGCGCCTGGTACTGGTTGCCGCGCTGGCGGCGTACGTCGGCATACAGCAGGCCGCGCTGCCAGGCGTCGATGGCGTATTCGGCCGCGGCGGCACCCAGCCGCAGCGGGTCGGTCGGCCAGTCTGCGGGGATGTCCCCGGTCGTCTCGTGGGGGGCGCGATCGTCGCTCATGTCGTCGGGGCCTGCGTCGGGATCAGCGTTCGATGGCGATGGCCACGCCCTGGCCACCGCCGATGCACAGCGTGGCCAGGCCCTTGCGGGCATCGCGGCGGATCAGTTCGTGGACCAGGGTGACCAGGATGCGCGCACCGGACGCGCCGATCGGGTGGCCGAGCGCGATCGCGCCGCCGTTGACGTTGACCCTGGCCGTGTCCCAGCCCAGTTCCTGGTTCACCGCCAGCGCCTGCGCGGCGAAGGCTTCGTTGGCCTCGATCAGGTCGAGATCGCCGATGCGCCAGCCCGCCTTGCTCAGCGTCTTCTGCGTGGCCGGCACCGGGCCGATGCCCATGACCGCCGGGTCCACGCCGGCGCTGGCATAGCCGCGGATCCACGCCAGCACCGGCAGGCCCAGTGCCTTGGCCTTCTGCGCACTGGCCAGCAGCAGCACCGCGGCGCCGTCGTTGATCGTGGACGCGTTGCCGGCGGTCACCGTGCCGTCCTTCTTGAACGCAGGGCGCAGCTTGGCCAGCGCGTCGGCGGTGGTGCCGGCGCGCGGCTGCTCGTCGGTGTCGAACAGCACCGGATCGCCCTTGCGCTGCGGGATCGAAATCGGGGTGATCTCGTCGCCGAAGCGGCCGGCGGCGATGGCCTCGGCGGCCTTGCGCTGCGAGTCGGCGGCGAAGGCGTCCTGCTGCTCGCGGGTGATGCCGTAGCGCTCGGCCAGGTTCTCGGCGGTGATGCCCATGTGGTAGTCGTTGAACGCGTCCCACAGGCCGTCGCGGATCAGGCTGTCCTCCAGTTGCGCATGGCCCAGGCGCAGGCCGGTGCGTGCCTTGGGCAGCACGTAGGGGGCCAGGCTCATGCTCTCCTGGCCACCGGCCAGGACCAGGTCGGCGTCGCCCAGGGCGATCGCCTGCGCGGCCAGGTGCACCGCCTTCAGGCCCGAGCCGCAGACCTTGTTGAGGCTCAGCGCGGGAACCGCGTGCGGCAGGCCCGCCGTGTCGGCAGCCGTATAGAGAGGCTTGATGACGA
>CALEZI010000018.1 GCA_937928755.1 uncultured Rhodanobacteraceae bacterium
GGCACCTTCGTGCTGGCGATGGTGTTCCTGGTCTCCTTCGTCCTCTACTACTTCATCAACTGGAAGTACCTGTCGACGCTGTGGGGGTTGAGTTGAGGACGTTGCGCTGATGGTCGCGCTTCATGTGGGAGCGGGTTTACCCCGCGAGCTCTTTCGCGGAGTGAATCCGCTCCCACGTGGAGCAGCAGGTCCACGTCATGTCGCTTGCCGCGCGGGCAACGTGACCTACATTTGAAGGCACCCGACATGACCACCGCCGTCGCCATCGCCGAACGCTCGCCGCTGATCCTCGCGCGCGAGGTGATCGGCCTGTTCAAACTGCGCATCGGCGTGCTGATCACGGTGACTGCGCTGGTCGGCTTTGTCGCCACGCCGGGACACGCCGCGACGGGCTTCCAGGTGCTGGTGCTCGCACTCGCCACGCTGATCGCCTCGGCCAGCGCCGGCATGTTCAACCAGTACTGGGAACACGACAGCGACCGCCTGATGGTCCGCACACGCGGCCGCGCCTTCGTCACCGGCGCGCTGCCGCACCATCCGGCATGGTTGCTGCTGATGGCGGTCATGCTGGCCGGATCGATCGGCGCCGCGTGGGTGTGGGTCAATCCGCTGGCGGCGACGTTCGTGTTCCTCGGCGCCTTTTTCTACGCGGTGGTCTACACCGTGTGGCTGAAGCGTCGCAGCTGGCTCAACATCGTCATCGGCGGGCTCTCCGGCAGTTTCGCGGTGCTCGCCGGGGCCGCAGCATCCGATCCGACGCTGGGCCCGCTGCCGTGGTCGTTCGCGCTGATCCTGTTCCTGTGGACGCCGCCACATTTCTGGAGTCTGGCGATTGCCGGCCAGGCCGACTACGCGGCGGCCGGCGTGCCGATGCTGCCGGTGGTGGTGGGTCCCGAGCGCGCGGCGCGCGTGGTGCTGTGGAGCACCTGGGCGCTGGTGCTGTGCTCGCTGCTGCCGGTCCTGTTCGGTGCCGGCTGGATCTATCTGGTCGGTGCGATTGGCGGCGGCGGATATTTCATCCATCGCGCGCAGCGACTGGCGCGCCTGCCGAACCGGCATACGGCCATCCGCAGTTTCCTCGCCTCGCTGGTGCAGTTATGCGCGGTGCTTGGCGCAGCGTGCCTGGATGTGGCGTTGAGATGATCGCGATGGCCGCCCGTGCGGGAATATCGGTGTTGGTGTTGGTGTTGGTCACAGCGGCGATCGGTTGGCCACGGGCGGTGGCGGCGCAGGCTGCCGTGACCGAGACCGAGGCGCGCGCCTTCGGGCTCAACCAGGAGGCGGCGCTGCGTCTGAGCCAGAGTGTGGTCGGCCGGTTTCCGTCCGACTACACGATGAGCGATCGCGCCGGTAAGCCGGTCCGCCTGGCGCAGTATCGCGGCAAGCCGTTGCTGGTGAACTTCGTCTACAGCGGTTGCTTCAAGGTCTGCCCGACCAGTTCGCGCGCGCTGCGCAAGGCGGTCGACGCGATGCGCGAGCGCTTCGGCGTCAACCAGTTCCAGGTGCTCAGCATCGGCTTCAACCAGCCCGAGGACACGCCGCTGGCGCTGCGCACCTTTGCCGCGCAGCAGCGCATCGACGATCCCAACTGGGAGCTGGTCAGTCCGCGCGTCGGCGATGTACCGGCATTGGCGCGCGACTTCGGCTTCAGTTACGTGGCCACGCCGCTCGGCTTCGACCACACGCTGCAGGTCAGCATCGTCGACGCGCAGGGGCGCATCCACGCTCAGGTCTACGGCGATGCCTTCGCCGCCGATTCGCTCGGCGAGCCGCTGCGGCAACTGCTGACCGGCTCGCTCGCCGCCGCGCCGGTCAGCTTCTCCGACCTGATCGACAGGGTACGCATCCTGTGCTCGGTGTACGACCCGGTCACCGGCAAGTATCGCGTCAACTACGCGATGTATCTCGAGATCGCCGGCGGCATCACCTTCATCCTCGCCATGCTCGCCTTCGTCATCAGCGAATGGCGCGCGCGGCGGGCTTTGCACCGGAGCAGTTGAACGCGGAGACGCGGAGAAACTGCAGGAACGCGCTTGCGCGCGATGCCCGATGGCAAACCGGTCGCGGGTTGAACCCGCTCCCACAGGTTGGCGGCGACCCCACGGTTTGCGCTCGACTCGTGTCCTGCGTCTTTCCACCTCGGTCAGGTTGGCCGCAACGCGGTCAACCTGACCTGCGTCAGTTACTTCGCCGGCCGATTCGGCGAGAAATGCGGCATGAACAAGATCGGCATCTGGATCGGGCAGGGATTGTTGTATGCCGCCTTCGCGGCGGTCATCGGCGTGTTCTCGCAGTGGCCGCACTACCAATATCTGGCACCCGGCCGGGCGCTGGTCAAGCTCAGTTTCAGCCACCTCGGCGAGCGCCTCGGCGATTGCGTCGAGATGACGCCGGATGACCTCGCCAGGCTGCCGCCGAACATGCGCGCGCCGACGCGCTGTCCGCGCGAGCGCTCGCCGCTGACCGTCGAGATCGACATCGACGGCGCGCTGGCGCACCGCCAGGTTGCGCAGCCGTCCGGGCTGTCGCGCGACGGTGCCGCCGCGGTCTACCGGCGCCTCGAAGTCGCCGCGGGCGAGCACCGCATCGGCGTGCGCCTGAAGGACAACGCCCGCAGCCCGGGCTTCGACTACACGCTGGAGCAGGTGGTCAGGCTCGAACCGGCAGAAATCCTGGTGGTCGACTTCGATTCCGCGCAGAAGAGGATCACGCTGCAATGAGCAATCGACGAGGGCACGAGGGCATGAGGGCACGAGGGCACGTTGGAGCGGCCCTCGGCGATCCAGTACTCGCGGGATTCAGTGCTGAAGCGCCTTCGGCACCAGGGGATGGTCGGCCGCTGTTGCGTGCTCTCGTGCCCTCGTGCCCTCGTACCCTCCCTGACCATGACCCTGGCACCTTGCCGGACGACGAAGCTCGATCCGCCTCCAACCCCACCCCCTACACCCTCACCGTCCCCGCCGACGCCCGCCGCACGCTCGCACGCGGCTGGTTGTGGCTGGGCATGGCGGCGCTGATCGGCTCCGGCCTGTACTCGCTGCTGCTGGTGATCTCGCGTACGCCCGGGGTCAATCGCTGGCTGCCGGTGGCCGACTTCTTCCGCGTCGCCCTCGTCGTGCACGTCGACCTGTCGGTGCTGGTGTGGTTCGTCGCGCTGGCCGGCATGCTGTGGAGCCTGAACAGTCGACCGGTCGCCCACGTCTGGGCGTGGTCGGCGTTGGCGCTGGGCGCGGTGGGCACGCTGCTGATGGCGCTGGCGCCGTTCGTGGCGGCGGGCACGCCGATCATGGCCAACTACATTCCGGTACTCGATGGCCCGGTGTTCCTCGGCGGGCTCGCGCTGTTCGGCTGCGGCGCCGCGTTGCTGGTGAGCCACGGGCTGTACTCGGCGCCCAAGCTCGGCATCGGTTTCGATGGCAGCGGCGCGCTGCGCTTCGGCCTGAATGCCAGCCTTATTTCGACCGCGGTGGCGCTCGGGGCCTTCGTGGCATCGCTGTGGCTGACGCCGCGCGGGCTCGACGGCAAGGCCTATTACGAGATCCTGTTCTGGGGCGGCGGCCACGCGCTGCAGTTCGCGTGGACGCTGCTGATGCTGGTGGGTTGGCTGTGGCTGGCAAGTGCGATCGGCGCACGCGTGCCGCTGAGTCCGCGCGTGGCCCTGCTGCTGCTGGCGCTGGCGCTGGCCAGCGTGTTCGTCACGCCCTATGCCTACCTCGCCCACAACGTCGCGTCGGTCGAACACCGCGACCTGCACACCTGGGGCATGCGCCTCGGCGGCGGCGTGTCAATCGTGCCGATCGGGCTGGCAGTGGCTTACGCGCTGGCCCTGCGACCGCGCCTGACCGATCCCGCACAACGCCCGCTGCGCGCGGCGCTGGTCGCGTCGATGGCGCTATTCGCCGCCGGTGGCCTGATCGGCGTTTTCATCAGCGGCAGCAACGTCAAGATTCCGGCGCACTACCACGGCTGCATCGTCGGCGTGACGCTGGCGCTGATGGGCCTGGTCTATCTGTTGCTGCCGCAGCTCGGTTACCGCGCGCCGGCGGGCCGGCTCGCCACCTGGCAACCGACGTTGTACGGCATCGGCCAGATGATGCACATCGTCGGCCTGGTGTGGTCCGGCGGCTACGGCGTGCAGCGCAAGGTCGCCGGCGCCGAGCAGGTGCTGCGCTCGACCTCGGAGATCGCCGGCATGGGCCTGATGGGCCTCGGCGGCCTGATCGCGATCATCGGCGGGCTGCTGTTCGTGGTCGTGGTGTGGAAGGCGCTCGGCGGTGGTGGGTCCTCGGGCAACGAGAGCGCGGGTCGCCACTGCTCGCAGGCGGGTTCGCGCATTGAACCCGAGGCGAATTGGTGGACAGGTTTCTTGTCCGCAAAGAACGCAAAGGACGCAAAGAGAGCGAAGGCGCACAGGTTTGGTGTTCTCCTGGCATTGCTCTCCTTTGCGCCCTTTGCGTCCTTTGCGGACAAAACTGTTGCTTCGGTGACTTGCGGCAAGTCCGGCGAGAGCACCGGTGAGCGCGAGAAAGCCGCGCACACGCAGCCTGCAAGAGCGGCGCGCCGATGATCGCCCTGCTGCAGAACGGACTGCGTTGGATGTTCATGCGCGTCGAAGCGCTGTTCAACCGCGCTTTCGGCGACCCGCTGAATCCCTTTTACCACCTGGGCGCGATCGGATTTTTCCTGTTCTGGGTGGTCGCGCTGAGCGGGCTGTACCTGTACGTCTTCTTCGACACCAGCGTCACCGGCGCCTACGCTTCGGTGCAGGGCCTGACCCACGGCCAGTGGTACCTGGGGGGCATTCTGCGCAGCGTGCATCGTTATGCATCGGACGCGATGGTGCTGGTCATGTTGATCCACATGCTGCGCTGTTTCGCCTTCGATCGATTGCGCCGTTTTCGCAGTTTCGCCTGGCTGACCGGCGTCGGTTTGATCTGGCTGGTGTACATCTGCGGGATCAACGGCTACATGCTGCCGTGGGACAAGCTGGCGCAGTTCGTGATCGTCGCCAGTTTCGAGTGGATGGATTGGTTGCCCAGCTTCGGCGGCACGCTGATCCGCAATTTCATCTATCCGGAGAGCGTCAACGACCGTTTGTTTTCGCTGTTGTCGTTCATCCACATCGGCGCACCGCTGTTGCTGCTGCTGCTGATGTGGGTGCACGTGCAGCGTGTGCCGCGCGCGAGCACCCAGCCACCGCGACCGATCGGGATCGGCATCGTGCTGATGCTGCTGGTCATGGCGCTGGTGCAACCGGTTGTCAGCCAGGGCGGCGCCGCCGATCTGGCCGTCGAAGTTCAGGCCATCGATCTGGACTGGTTCCTGCTGCCGATCTACCCGCTGCTGTACGCATGGCCATTGGGCGCCGTTTGGGCGCTGGTAACGGCGATCACATTGCTCTTGCTGCTGCTTCCGTGGATCGGCGCGCAACGCCGATCCGGCCAGCGCCTGTTTCAGGTGGCCCTGAATCCGGGCAGCAAACAAGTCCCTGCGCGCGCCGGGGAGACGCTGCTGGAAGCCGGCCTGCGCGCGGGCCTGGCCATGCCCTACGAGTGTCGCAACGGCGGCTGCGGAGTTTGCCTGTGCACAGTGCTCAGCGGTCGCGTCGATCAGGGTGCCTTCCAGCCGGCGGTGTTGACCCCGGAAATGCGTGCCCAGGGCCAGGCGCTGATGTGCTGCGCCGCGCCACTGGAGGACGTCGAGGTCGACGTCCCGGTCGAATCCCTGTCCGTCGGTCGCGAACCGGCCAGCCGCGAGTACACCAGTCGCGTCGAACGCATGGAGCGCCTGAGCGAGTCGGTCATGCGCCTGTGGCTGTCGCTGCCCGATGGCCAACGGATCAGCTTCGCCGCCGGCCAGTACCTCAACGTGATCTTGGGCGACGGCGCGCGACGCGCCTTCTCCTTCGCCAATCCGCCGCACGACAATGCGCTGATCGAGCTGCACGTGCGCCTGATTCCGGGCGGTCGTTACACCACGCATGTGTTCACCGCGATGAAAGTGGGCGACGAGGTGCGCTTCGAAGCACCGCTCGGCCGCTTCACGCTGCACGCGGGCTCGCGGCCGATCCTTCTGGTCGCTGGCGCCACCGGCTTCGCCCCGATCAAGAGCATCGTCGAGGACGCCTTCCACCGCGGCGTGCAGCGGCCCATGCACCTGTACTGGGGCGTGCGCGATCCGCGCGACCTGTATCTGATCGAACTGGCCGAACGCTGGCAGCGCGAACATGCCAACTTCAAGGTGGTTCCGGTGCTGTCGCAGCCGGAGACAACGCCGGACTGGCAGGGCCGAGCCGGCCTGGTGCACGAAGCCATGCTCGCCGACCACCCTGACCTCACTGGTCACGAGGTCTACGTGTGTGGTTCGGTGCAAATGGTCGACAACGCGGTGCCGGCATTGCTGGCGCAGGGGCTGAATGCCAACGCGTGCTTCTCGGATGTGTTCAATACGTAGGTCGCGTTGCCCGCAAGGCCAGGTGACTCTTGAGCAAATGTCCGGTAGCCCTGCGGGCGTGACCTGGCCGGCCAAAGGCATTTGTCCGCAAAGAACGCAAAGGACGCAAAGAGAGCGAAGACGGGATCGATGTTGCGGTGGGACCGTCGGCGCCACGGTTTGACACGAACTCTGCCCTTCCTTTGCGTTCTTTGCGTCCTTTGCGGACAAAAAAGCACTTTTGGGCGTTACCGAGTGATCGCAGTGGACCCATAACCCCAAATCCGCTGAACCGCACGCAATTCCACCGCGCTCGCCCGCGTTTTGCCTTGAGCATTCCAGCCTTTTCTGGGTACGCTGATCACACCTCTTCACGAATTCCTAACCTGACGTGCTTCGCCCGATCCCGCACAACGAGCGTCTGGCCGATGTCCGCTACGACATCCGCGGGCCGCTGCACGCCCGCGCGCTCGATCTCGAGCAACAGGGAGTCCCCATCGTCCGCCTCAATATCGGCAATCCGGGACGCTTTGGTTTCGAGGCACCTACGCATATTCGCGAGGCCATCGCCACGCATTTGCGCGACAGCGAGGCCTACTGCCACCAGCAGGGCCTGACCGAGGCGCGCGAGGCGATCGTCGAGGTCATGCGCTCGCGCGGTCTGGCCGGCGTCGACAGCAGCCACGTGTTCATCGGCAACGGCGTCAGCGAGTTGATCGATCTTTCGCTGCGCGGCCTTTTGAACCCGGGCGATGAAGTGCTGGTGCCGGCGCCGGATTATCCGCTGTGGACCGCCGCGGTGATCCTGAACGACGGGCAGCCAGTGCATTACCCGTGCCCGCCGGAGCGCCAGGGCCTGCCCGACCCGGTCGAAATCGAACGCATGATCACGCCGCGCACGCGCGCGATCGTGATCATCAACCCGAACAATCCCAACGGCGCGGTCTATCCGAAGCCACTGCTGCAGGCGATCGCCGAGCTGGCCGAGAAGCACCGGCTGGTGGTGTTCAGCGACGAGATCTACGAAGGCCTGGTCTTCGAGGATGCCGTGTTCCACCCGATGGCGCCGCTGGTGCGCGACTCGCTTTGCATCACCATGAGCGGTCTGTCGAAGATGCACCGCGCCTGCGGTTATCGCGTCGGCTGGATGGTCGCCAGCGGCCGCGTGCAGGCTGCGCGCGACTACCTGCGCAGCCTCGACCTGCTCGCGGCGCTGCGCCTGTGCAGCAACGTCCAGGGCCAGTGGGCGATTCCGGCCGCGCTGCGCGGCCCGGACACGCACACCGCCCTGTGCCAGCCGGGCGGACGGCTGTTCGAGACCCGCGCCGCGCTGCTGCGCGCGATCGATCGCAGCCGGCATCTGAACGTGGTGGCGCCGATGGGCGCGATGTACGGCTTCGTCGGCATCGACACGCGCGAATTGCCCGGCTTCGACGACCAGCAATTCGCGCTCGACCTGCTCGACCAACGCCAGGTGCTGATCGTGCCGGGGTCCTCGTTCAACGTCTCCTACCGCGACCACTTCCGCATCACGCTGCTCCCCGAAGCAGCGTTGATGGAACGCGTGATCGACAGCATCGACGGATTCATCGGCGAGCTCGCGCAAAAGGCGCGGCCGCGGGTTGCTGCGGCATAGGCTTTCGTCGGTCCAGACTTGTCTGGTGCTTCTAAAGCTTCTGTGGGTCCAGACTTGTCTGGACGCTTCTAAAGCTTCTGTGGGTCCAGACTTGTCTGGACGCTTCTGCAATTGCTGATGAAGAGCGTCCAGACAAGTCTGGACCCACAACAGCGCCTGGCGGATTCCCGGAAGCCATTCAGGCGTCTGCTTCCCTTTGCGTTCTTCGCGCTTCTGCAACGGCTTTGTCGGCGAACTAGCGCAGAAAGCGTGGCCGCGGGTGGCGGCTGCCTAGAGCTCTTGTGGGTCCAGAC
>CALEZI010000019.1 GCA_937928755.1 uncultured Rhodanobacteraceae bacterium
CATGCTCAACGGAATTGTGCTGGTGAGTTTCTTGAACGAGCTGCGCGACAAGGGCTTGTCGGTACGCGAGGCGGTGGTGCAAGGCACCACCTTGCGCCTGAGACCGGTGTTGATGACCGCGAGCGTGGCCGTCCTCGGTCTGGTGCCGATGCTGATTTCCTCCGGCGTGGGCGCCGAAACCCAACGGCCATTGGCAACCGTCGTCGTCGGCGGGCTGATCACTTCGACGTTACTCACCTTGCTGCTGTTGCCGGTGCTCTACGAGTGGCTGGAGAACCGGGCCGAGCGGCGTGCTGCACTGAAAGAGGCATCACCATGAAGCAGATCAAGGCATTCGTGCATCGCGGACGCGTCGCCGACATCGTGCACGGATTGCGCGCGGCGGGGTTCACGCGGATCGGGCTGATCGACGTCAAGGGGCTGCTGCACGCGCTCTCCGCCCGCGAGCAGGAGTACTCCGTCGAACTCGGCGAGCAGGTGACTTCGGAGATCCAGATCGAGCTGTTCTGCGAAGACGACCAGGTGGACACCGCGGTTGCCCTGATGCGTCAGCACGGGCGCACCGGCAAGCGCGATGCCGGCTGGATCTATGTCAGCGACGTCGATGCGGCGTTCCCCATCGATTCGCGCGACTGAGGCGCCTTACCAATGAGCAATGACCACAACCACCCGCATGGTACGCGAGCTGCAGCTGCGGACGTGGATCCCGAGTCCGCGCGCCATCGCGGGAAGGCTACTGAAGCCAAGCTGCTGGAATCGATCTTCAGGATCGAGGCGATGGATTGCCCGACTGAAGAAGCGCTGCTGCGCAAGCGGCTGGCTGGGATGCCAGGCGTGGTCGACCTCAGCTTTGACCTGATGCGCCGTCAGTTGACGGTGCAGCATTCGCTGCCGAGCATCGATCCGCTCATCGAGGCGGTGGCGTCGTTGGGCATGTCAGCCGAACCAGTGGCGCCCGGCACCCCCAGCGATTCGCAGGGCGAGGCGACCGCAAAACCGCATGAGTCCTGGTGGCCGTTGATCATCGCCGGTGCGCTCGCGCTGGGCTCCGAAGCAGCCGAATGGGCCGGGCTCGGCACGCCCTATCTCCCAGCCCTGCTGGCCATTGCCGCGGTAGCCCTCGGCGGGCTCGACACCTATCGCAAGGGTTGGATCGCGATTCGGAATCTCACCCTCAACATCAATGCGCTGATGAGCATCGCGGTCACCGGCGCGATGCTGATCGGGCAGTGGCCGGAAGCGGCGATGGTGGTGGTTCTGTTTGCGCTCGCCGAGCGCATCGAGGCGGCCTCGCTGGATCGCGCGCGCAACGCGATCCGCGGGTTGATGGCGATGACCCCGGAAGAGGCGACCGTCAAGCAGGCGAACGGCGAGTGGCTGACACTGGATGCACGCAAGATCGAGATCGGCAGCACCGTACGGCTGAAACCGGGCGAGCGCGTACCACTGGACGGTGTCGTCAGCGCGGGCAACTCCGCAGTCGACCAGGCGCCGATCACCGGCGAGAGCGTGCCGGTCGACAAAGCCAAGGGCGATCCCCTGTTTGCCGGCACCGTCAATCAGAGCGGCGAGCTCGAGTACGTCGTCAGCGCCAAGGCCGACGCCTCAACGCTCGCGCGGATCATCCACGCGGTCGAGGCCGCGCAGGGCACGCGTGCGCCGACGCAGCGCTTTGTCGATCAGTTCGCACGCATCTACACGCCGGTCATATTTCTGGCCGCCCTTGCGTGTGCGATCGTGCCACCGCTGTTCTTCGGTGGCGAATGGCTGGCGTGGATCTACAAGGCGCTGGTGCTGCTGGTGATCGCCTGCCCATGCGCGCTGGTGATCTCGACGCCGGTCACCATCGTCAGCGGCCTCAGCGCCGCCGCGCGTCGGGGCATGTTGATCAAGGGCGGCGTTTATCTGGAACAGGGTCGCAGCCTGAAATGGCTGGCGCTGGACAAGACCGGCACGATCACGGTGGGAAAACCGGCACTCACGGATTTCCAGTTGGTGTCCGGCGCCGAACAGGAGGCACTGACCATGGCCGTCAGCCTGGCCTCGCGCTCGGATCATCCCGTGTCCAAAGCAGTCGCGGACTCGCCGCAGGCGAAGACCGTCACGGTGCAGGCGGTCGATGCGTTCGAGGCCTTGCTGGGTCGCGGCGTCAAAGGGCGCATCGGCGGACAGCTTTACTACCTCGGCAATCATCGCCTGATCGAGGAGCTGAAGCTCTGCGGCAGTGCCCTCGAAGCGCGCCTGAATGTGCTGGAACTGCAGGGCAAGACCACCGTGCTGGTTGCCAGCGAACAGGCGGTGCTGGCCTTGTTCGGCGTGGCCGATACGGTCAAGGAATCGAGCCGCGAAGCCGTCGCGCAGTTGCACGCCCTCGGCATCAAGACGCTGATGCTGTCCGGCGACAACCAGCACACCGCCGCCGCCATTGCCAAGCAGGTCAACATCGACGACGCCAAGGGCAATCAGCTACCCGAGGACAAGGTCACGGCAATTGCCGCGATGATCGGCAAGGAGGGCCTGGTCGGCATGGTCGGCGACGGCATCAATGACGCGCCTGCACTGGCGCGCGCCGACATCGGCTTCGCCATGGGCGCGGCCGGCACTGACACGGCGATCGAAACCGCCGACGTCGCCATCATGGATGACGACCTGCGCAAGATTCCCGAGTTTGTGCGGCTCTCCAAAGCCACCGCAGCGGTGTTGAAGCAGAACATCGCGCTGGCGCTCGGCGTCAAGGCGATCTTCCTCGGCCTGACCCTTGTTGGGATGGGCACCATGTGGATGGCGGTGTTTGCCGACATGGGCACGAGTTTGATCGTCGTGATCAACGGGCTGCGTTTGTTACGCTCCGGCCGTAGTGACTAAGAGAGTCGCCGATGCGCTGGAGTGGCGAGTTCGCTTTTGGTGAAGTCTGGGTCGCTTTCCGCGGCGCCAGCGCCGAGAACCGCATGCATGCCCATGCTGCGCTGCAGGTGGTGGCGAGCAGTGACGGATTGACGTTGGTCGACGCCGACACGTCCGAATACTGTGGCCGCGGTTGGGTCGTGCGTTCGGGCGCCCGCCATCGCCTGATGCCAGCACGCGCGCTCACGTTGGTGCTGATCGAGCCGCAATCCAGACTGGCCACCGGCTTCTTGCAACGCCTACCCCAAGCGCCAATCGCGCAGCTCCCTGACGACCTTGCTGATCTGCTTCTATCCAGCATGCCTATTCACGAAGTCGTGCAAACGCTGGAGCGGGGTGTGCTTGAGCGTTCGGCGCCAATTGATTCTCGGCTGCTCAAGGCTCTGGCGTTCCTGGATCTGCAATCGACAAAGGACGCAGTTGCGACAGCGTCCGCGCATTGCGACCTTTCGCCCTCGCGTCTACGCGCGCTGGCGCAAAAGCAATTCGGCGTCCCACTGTCCAAATTGCTGCTGTGGAAAAAGGTACGTCGTGCGTTTTCGGCGATGGGGCGCGGTTCCAGCCTCGCCGACGCAGCCTACGAGGCCGGCTTTGCCGATCAAGCGCATCTGACGCGAACGATGGCGGATGTCATCGGGCTGACGCCGCATACCGCGCAGACGGCGGTTGACTGACGCAACAGGCGATTTCTTCAATACGCTGTCAGCAGATCCGCGGACCATGCGCCCACCCTGGCAACCGTCTGAAAGATCATGAACCCGCTCGTCCGCTCCGCATACCAGTCAGCCATGACGCGCGCCAAGGCTGCTCTTGCACACAACGAACTCGATGCCGCTTTCGCCTCGCTGGAGCACGCCCATATCCTGGGGCAGCGTTACCTCATCGCGCATATCGTGACCCATGTGTGGATGCTGCGCGTCGGGATCCGCCGCCGGGATGTGCGCGAGATCGCCGGCCAGATCCTGCGCCTGTTCGCGACCCTTCCCGGCTATGTTTTCGGCTGGGTGCCGAAAGGGAACACCGGCGGCACCAACGTATCCCCGGTCAGGCCAATGCCACTTCCCGATGATCTGCGCGAGGTGCTGGCCGACTTCAATGTCTGGCGCGATGTGGCGAAGCGCGTCGCGCTGTTGGGTCTGCTCGCGGGGCTCGCGATCTGCGCGCTGACCTGGGCCGACTGGCAGCGTGCTGCGGAGGCGCGCGAGATCGATGCGGCATGGGATCAACGTACGCCGCAACGAGTGGCCGATTTTGGATCGACCCGCTCACTGGAGGTCATTCCGGTGGTCAACTGGCGTGCCAAACCGGGATTGCGTTCCGAGCCGGGCGTGTCCTATCTCGTGCGGACCGATACGCACACCATCCTTTTCGACCTTGGCTACAACCAAGCCAACGAGTCGCCTTCCCCGCTTGAGCACAATCTCGCCGCGCTCGGCATCGATCGGACTGAGATCGACGCCATCTTCGTCAGTCACGCCCACCGCGACCACGTCGGCGGTACCGAATGGGAAAAGGGCCACAGCCTGTCCTTCGGAAGGACGCAACCAAGCCTCGGCGATCGGCCAATTTTCGCACCGGTGCCGATGAGCTATCCGGGATCACGAGTGGATACAGTCCCGCAGGCACGCGGGCTGCTGCCGGCCGTCGCCAGCACAGGGCCGATCCCACGCCGGCTGTTCCTCGGTCGCATCGATGAGCAAGCGATGATCATCCACCTTGAGGGGCGTGGTCTGGTCGCGATCGTCGGATGCGGCCACCAGACAATTCCGAGGCTCCTCCAGCACATCCGCGAGAATTTCTCAGTCCCGCTCGTGGGGTTGATCGGAGACGTGCACTACCCGCATCCGAGTGGGCGTTTGAACATCGCGGGCGTCGATGTCCAACGACGGCTGGCATCAGGCGATGGCCTGTGGAGTCCAATCGGGCTGCAGCAAATTCAGCAGGAGATGGAAATGTTGGACGCTCAATTGGAGTTCATTGCCTTGGGCGCGCACGACACCAGCGATGAAGTGCTCCAACTGTTCGCAGACAGGTTCGGCAAGCGCTTTCAGCCCGCAGTTGCCGGGGAACCGATCATCGTCCATCGATCATCTGCTGTGCCGCCCGCATGAGGAACTGCCGAAGCTGTCCTGGCACCGGTCGGCTGGCCAATTTTCGTCCAGCGATGGGTTACTTGGCTAAACTCGTCAAACTGGATCCAAGGTAGGCGCAAGCTGACGTGAAGGAGCCTGAACACCGCCGGTTTGGCCAGGACGACGCCATAGTCGGCGAACCCACGCACATCGTCCAAGGAATCTAATGGCAACCGAACGCGCCGAACTGCACAAGACCATCTGGCGCATCGCCAACGACCTGCGTGGCAGCGTCGACGGCTGGGACTTCAAGACCTACGTGCTGGGGATGCTGTTCTACCGCTTCATCTCGGAGAACCTCACCAGCTACCTCAACGAACAGGAACGCCGCGCAGGCAGTGCCGATTTCGACTACACCCGATTAAATGATATCGAGGCCGGGTTCGGCCGCTACGAGACGGTGAGGGAGAAGGGCTTTTACATCCTGCCTTCCGAGTTGTTCGTCAATGTGCGGGCGCGGGCACGTCACGACGCCAACCTCAACGAGACCCTCAGCAACATCTTTGCCAATATCGAAGGCTCAGCGAACGGAAGCGACTCAGAGGACGACATCAAGGGGCTGTTCGACGATCTGGACGTCAACAGCAGCAAGCTTGGCCCCACCGTGGCCAAGCGCAACGAAAAACTGGTCAAGTTGCTCGACGCCATCGGCGATCTGCCGCTCACCAGCAGCGAAGGCGTGTTTACAGCAAACACCATCGACCTGTTTGGCGACGCCTACGAATACCTGATGCAGATGTATGCCTCCACGGCGGGCAAGTCCGGTGGCGAGTTCTACACGCCGCAGGAAGTCTCCGAGCTGCTGGCTCGCATTACCGTGGTCGGCAAGCGCGCGGTCAACAAGGTCTACGACCCGGCCTGTGGCTCGGGCTCATTGCTCTTGAACTTCGTCAAGGTGCTGGGCCACGACGCCGTGCGCCAGGGGTTCTTTGGTCAGGAGATCAACCTCACCACCTACAACCTGTGCCGGATCAACATGTTCCTGCACGACGTGAACTTCGAGAAGTTCCACATTGCCCACGGCGACACGCTGACCGACCCGGCGCACTGGGACTTTGAGCCCTTCGAGGCCATCGTTTCCAATCCTCCGTACTCGATTCGCTGGGATGGCGACGCCAACCCGCTTCTCATCAACGATCCACGATTCGCGCCGGCGGGCGTACTGGCCCCCAAGAGCAAGGCCGACCTCGCCTTCACCCTGCACATCCTCTCGTGGCTCGCGGTCAATGGCACGGCGGCGATAGTCGAGTTTCCCGGCGTGCTCTATCGCGGCGGCGCAGAGCAGAAGATTCGCCAATACCTGATCGACAACAACTACGTCGATGCGGTGATCCAGTTGCCGCCCGACCTGTTCTTCGGCACCACCATCGCCACCTGCATCGTGGTGCTGAAGAAGTCCAAGCATGACAACGCGACCTTGTTCATCGACGCCAGTGACCTGTCCGTCCGCGTCGGCAACAAGAACAAGCTACTGCCCGAGCACCAGCAGAAAATCCTCGCCGCGTTCACCGGTCGCCAGAGCATCGAGCACTTTGCACGGCTGGTGGAGAACAGCGAGATTGCGGCCAACGCCTACAACATCTCCGTCTCCAGCTACGTCGAGCAGGCCAACACCAGCGAGGCCGTGGATATCCGGGCGCTCAATGCCCGGATCAGCCGCATCGTGGCGCGGCAGGCAGAGCTGAGGGAGCAGATCGACGCCATCGTGGCCGATCTTGAAGGGGATGACACATGAGCGATCCGCAAAAAAAGATCAAGCTCTTCGAATCGCGACAAGTGCGCGCCGAATGGGATGCCGAGAATGAAAAATGGTGGTTCTCGGTGTTGGACATCATTGCCATCCTGACCGATCAGCCGGACTACAAGAGAGTTCGGAACTACTGGAAGTGGCTGAAAAACAAGCTTATTGCCGAGGGCAGCCAGTTGGTTAGCACGACTAACCAACTGAAATTGACAGCAGCCGATGGAAAAAAATACCTGACCGACGTGGCCGACACCGAACAACTCCTGCGCCTGATCCAGTCCATTCCCAGCAAGCGCGCCGAACCTTTCAAGCTCTGGCTGGCGCAGGTAGGCAGCGAGCGGCTGGATGAAACCGTCGACCCGGAGCTGTCCATCGAACGCGCCATCCAGAACTACCGCCACCTCGGCTACAGCGAAACCTGGATCAACCAACGCATCAAAGCCATCGAAGTGCGCAAGGGCTTGACCGACGAATGGGACAAGGCTGGCGTGCAGCAAGGCCAGGAATACGCCGCGCTGACCGACCTGATGAGCCGCGTCTGGAGTGGCCTCTCCACCCGCGAGTACAAGCAGCACAAGGGGCTGAAGAAGGAAAACCTGCGCGACAACATGACCAATACCGAGTTGGTACTGAACATGCTGGCGGAAGTGGCCGCCACCGACATTTCATTGGTGCGCAATCCGCAGGGCCTGGCTGAAAGCGCCGAGGTAGCTGCCGAAGGTGCAAAGACCGCCAAGGCCGCACGGCTGCAACTGGAAAAAAGCACCGGCAAACCGGTGGTCAGTCCGCTCAATGCCAAGAAACTGGGCACCCGACAACTGCAGGGGAAAAAGAAGCCATGAGCGCGATTCGCCCTGAAGATCTCCTGCGCTACTTTGAGGAAACCCAAGGCATCCAATTCATGGATGCCAGCACCGGAAAGCGCGCGCTGGAAGTTCTGCAAAAAACAAAGCACGCAAGCTCAGAGGGAAAATCCGACTACGACCAATGGCTCGAAGCGCAGGATGAAGCGACAAAGCTCGAACTGAAAATGGCGGAAATCTGATGAGCCAGATCGATGCGTTGATTGCTGGGCTTTGCCCGGAGGGAGTGGAGTTCAAAGCACTCGGTTCGGTTGCCGCCTATTCGGATTCGCGCATCGGGGCCAGCGAAATCGGCGAGGCGACCTTTGTGGGCGTCGACAACTTGCTCTCGAATATGGGAGGCAAGACCAATGCAAGCTATGCACCGAATACGGCGAGGCTCACAGCGTATGAAGCCGGCGACATCCTTTTGGGAAATATTCGGCCGTACTTGAAGAAGCTCTGGCTTGCCGACGGACGCGGCGGTTGCAGCGGTGATGTGCTGGCCGTCCGTATTACCGAAGCCTCTCGGCGCGTGCTGCTGCCCACGTTTCTCTATCGCCTACTGGCGTCCGATGATTTCTTTGCCTACAACATGCAGCACGCCAAGGGCGCAAAGATGCCGCGCGGCAGTAAGCACGCGATTCTGCAGTACCGCATTCCCGTGCCGCCCCTGGAGATTCAGCGGGAGATCGTCAAGGTGCTTGACATTTTCTCACGGCTAGAGGCGGAGCTAGAGGCGGAGCTGGAGGCGCGTCGGCGGCAGCAAAAGTACTACCGCGACGCGCTGCTCAGCTTCGCTGACCAGCCTGATATTCGCTGGGCGACGATGGGCGAAGTTGGCGAGTTCTTTCGTGGGCGTCGGTTCACCAAAGGCGATTACGCTGAAGATGGAATCGCCTGCATCCACTACGGCGACATTTATACGCAATACGGCACCTTCGCTGAAAATGCCGTTTCACATGTGCGTACAGACATGGCGTCCACGTTGCGCTTTGCGCAATCCGGCGACCTCGTGATTGCAGGAGTTGGCGAAACCGTCGAGGACGTAGCCAAGGCCGTCGCATGGCTAGGAGAAGGCAAAGTAGCCATCCATGACGACTGCTTCGCATTTCGCCACTCGTTAAATCCGAAATTCGTCTCCTACTGGTTTCAGACGACAGCGTTCCACGCGGAGAAGAACAAGTTCGTGGCTAGTGCCAAGGTCAAGCGCCTGTCCGGAGAAAGCCTCAGCAAGCTGCAGATTCCGGTGCCGCCGGTTTCGGAGCAAGCCCGCATCGTCGCCATCCTCGACAAGTTCGACGCGCTGGTGAATGACATCAGTTCGGGCTTGCCCGCCGAGATCAAGGCTCGCCGCCAGCAGTACACGCATTACCGCGACCGGTTGCTCACCTTCCGTGACGCGGCATGAGCGAGGACCCCAAACCCTATCGCTACGAGCCGATCGCGCTCTCCAACGAGAGCACCGTCGTCGCCGAGTTCTTGCCCGACACCCCGAGTGTGCGGGATTCGGCGTATCAGTCCGAGGCCGCCCTGGAAAAAGCCTTCGTCGAGCAGCTGCAGATTCAGGCCTATGACTACCTGGCGCTCACTTCGGAAGCCGAGCTGATTGCCAACTTGCGCCGCCAACTGGAGAAGCTCAACAGGATCAGCTTCGCCGATACCGAGTGGGAGCGATTCTTCAGCACCTGCATCGCTGGGGCGAACGACGGCATTCTGGAAAAGACCGCGCGCGTCCAGGACGATCATATCCAGGTCCTGAAGCGCGAGGACGGTACGACCAAGAACATCTACCTGATCGACAAGGCCAACATCCACAACAACGCCTTGCAGGTGATCAACCAGTACGAGGCGGACGGCAGCCGCGCCACCCGTTTTGATGTCACCGTGCTGGTCAATGGCCTGCCGATGGTGCACATCGAACTCAAGCGGCGTGGCGTGGACATCCGCGAGGCCTTCAACCAGATCAACCGATACCAGCGCGACAGCTTCTGGTCGGGCTCCGGCCTGTTCGAGTACATGCAGCTGTTCGTCATCAGCAACGGCACGCTGACCAAGTACTACAGCAACACCGTGCGCGACGGGCATTTGAAGGAGCAGTCCAGCAAGCGCAGCAAGAACCAGACTTCCAACAGTTATTCCTTTACCAGTTGGTGGGCCGACGCCAGGAACCAGCCGATCACCGAGCTGACTGGCTTCGCCAAGACCTTCTTCGCCAAGCATTCGCTGCTCAATGTGCTCACCAGGTACTGCGTGTTCGATGTGGATCGCAAACTGCTGGTGATGCGGCCCTATCAGATCGTGGCCGCCGAGCGCATCTTGCAGCGCATCGCCACCGCCACCAATCACAAGCAGCTCGGAAGCGTGGCAGCGGGCGGCTATATCTGGCACACCACCGGCAGCGGCAAAACGCTGACCAGCTTCAAAGCCGCGCAGCTCGCCCGCGGCTTGCCCGGCATCGACAAGGTGCTGTTCGTGGTGGATCGCAAGGATCTGGACTACCAGACCATGCGCGAGTACGAACGCTTCGAGAAAGGCGCCGCCAACTCAAACACGTCCACCGCGGTGTTGCAGCGACAGATCGAAGACCCCAACGCCCGCATCATCATTACCACCATCCAGAAGCTCGCCCGCTTCGTCGTCAAGAACAAGAAGCACCCGGTATACGAGGCGCATGTGGTGGTGATCTTCGACGAATGCCACCGCAGCCAGTTCGGCGACATGCACGCCGAAATCACCCGGGTGTTCCAGCGCTATCACCTGTTCGGCTTCACCGGCACGCCGATCTTTGCCGCGAACTCCGGCGCCGCCGGCAACCCCCTGCGGCGCACCACGAGCCAGGCCTTTGGCGACAAGCTGCACACCTACACCATCGTTGATGCCATCAGCGACAAGAACGTGCTGCCGTTTCGCATCGACTACATCAACACCATCAAGACCCAGCCGAGCATCCGGGACAAAAAGGTGCCCGCCATCGACACCGAGCGGGCACTGTTGGCGCCCGAGCGTATCGCCCAGATCGTGGGCTACATCCGCGAACACTTCGACCAGAAGACCAAGCGTGCCAGCAACTATCGCCACGATGGTAAGCGTCTGTTCGGTTTCAACTCTCTGTTTGCCTGCGCCTCCATCGACGCGGCAAAACGCTACTACGCAGAATTCGCCAAGCAGCAGAAGGCGCTGCCGGAAGCCGGGCGGCTCAAGGTCGGCCTGATCTACAGCTTTGCGGCCAACGAAGAGGAAAGCGACGGTCTGCTCGACGAGGAAGAGTTCGAAACCGAGGGGCTGGATGCCAGTTCGCGCGATTTTCTGGAAAGTGCGATCCAGGACTACAACGCCGTGTTTGGTACCAGCTTCGACACCAGCGCCGACAAGTTCCAGAACTACTACAAGGACTTGTCGCAGCGATTGAAGAAGCGTGAGCTGGACGTGGTGATCGTGGTCAACATGTTCCTGACCGGCTTCGACGCCACCACGCTGAACACCCTGTGGGCCGACAAGAACCTCAAGGCGCATGGCTTGATCCAGGCGTACTCGCGTACCAACCGCATCCTCAATTCGGTCAAGACTTACGGCAACATCGTCTCCTTCCGCAATCTGGAGCAGGAGACCAACGACGCGCTGGCGCTGTTCGGCAACAAAGAGGCCAAGGGCATCGTGCTGCTCAAGCCCTACGCCGAGTACTACAAGGATTACGAGACGCGGGTTGCGGAGCTACTCGCTGGATTCCCGCTTGGAAAAGCCATCACCGGCGAGGCGGCGCAGAAGGCGTTCATCAAGCTGTTCGGCTCGATCCTGCGGCTGAAGAACATCTTGACCGCGTTTGATGATTTCGCGGGCCACGAGATCCTCAGCGAGCGCGAGTTCCAGGACTACCAGAGCCTGTACCTGAACCTGTACGCGGAATTCCGCGCAACGTCGGATGCCGAAAAGGAATCGATCAACGACGACGTCGTGTTCGAAATCGAATTGATCAAGCAAGTCGAAATCAACGTCGACTACATCCTGCTGTTGGTCGAGCAGTACTTGAAGAAAAAGGGCTCGGGCGACGACAAGGAAATCCGCGCAACCATCGAGCGCGCCATCAATTCCAGCCCGTCCTTGCGCAATAAAAAGGACCTGATCGTGCAGTTCGTCGATTCGGTGACCACCAAGGCCAAAGTGGACGCGCAATGGCAAGCCTTCGTGGCCGCGAAGAGGACCGAGGAGTTGGAGCGCATCATCGCGGAAGAAAACCTCAACGCGGAAGGCACTCGCAGCTTCATCGACAATGCCTTTCGCGACGGCAGTATCCCCACCACCGGCACTGCCATCACAAAGATCCTGCCACCGGTGTCCCGGTTCTCAAAGGACAACGGCCACGCAGCCAAGAAGCAGACAGTGCTGGACAGACTGGCCGCATTCTTCGAACGGTATTTCGGGTTGGGTTGAGCGGGACTGGGTGCTTTCCGGATCTGGCGCAGCGACGGCGCAAATCGACGCCAGACTTGGCGGATGACAAGCAGGGAGACGCGTAATGGCTCTGGCGCGAATGGAACGAATCCTGATTCTCGCGAAGACCTACCCGTCAACCAGCGCGCAGTTCGTCGAAACATCCTGCGCGGCGGGCATCACCCAGAACGGCGCAATGCGTCGTCTGTTCCCGGTGCCCTTCCGGATGATCGAAGACGGGCAGCAGTGTATCGCGCAGCGATTCACCGGCGCGGGGCTTGCGTCAAACACCCGGTGAACGCGCTGGGGGGGCGCATCGGGCCACCGACTGAAGGCTGAAGTGCTTGCCACATGGTGAGTGAAAGCGTAAAAAGCAAGCACTTACTTGCTTTTGTGATCGACATGACCGCCCGTCCACGCAACCTGCCCGCCGAGGAACGCCGCGCGATGACCGTCGCGGCGGTACTTGAGCTGGCCGCGACCCAGAATCCGAACGAGATCACGACCGCGGTGATCGCCCAGCGCATTGGCCTGACCCACGGCGCGTTGTTTCGCCATTTCCCGGACAAGGACTCGATCTGGGCAGCGGTGATGGAATGGGTCTCGGGCACCCTGCTGCAGCGTATCGAAGAGTCGGCGGCTGGCATCGTTTCGCCACTGGCGGCGATGGCGGCAATGTTCGCCACCCACGTCGAGTTCGTCGGCGAGTATCCGGGCGTACCGCGCATGCTGTTCGGTGAACTGCAGCGTGCCGAACCGACCCCGGCGAAGCGCCAGGTGCAGACCTTGCTGCAACGCTATCGCGAGCACCTGCAGCGGCTGATCGCGGCGGGCAAGGTGGCGGGCGAACTGGCGCCAGACCTCGACGCGGACGCGGCTGCGGCGCTGTTCATCGGCAGCATCCAGGGCTTGGTGATGCAATCGCTATTGGCGGGCGACGTCGAGCGCATGCGTCTGGACGCGCCGCGGGTGTTTGCGATCTACCGTCGTGGAATCGGGAGTACGCTGTGAAGGGCCTGCCATTTTCCGGTCGCACGTTGGCGGTGCTGGTAGTGGTGGTGCCGTTGCTGGCGTTGCTGGCCTACGTCGCGCTGTATTCCGGGCCGCTGGCGCCGGTGGCAGTCACCCTGGAGACGCTGCAGTCGCGGCCGATCAGCCCGGCGCTGTTCGGTATCGGCACGGTCGAAGCGCGCCACAGCTACCAGATCGGGCCGACCGCCACCGGGCGCCTGGAGACCTTGCTCGTCGAGGTCGGTGATCGCGTGCAAGCCGGACAAGTGCTCGGCGAGATCGATCCGGTGGAACTGGATGATCGCGTCAGCGCGCAGGAGTCGACGCTGAACCGCAATCAGGCGGCGCTGCGCGAGGCGCAAGCCAGGCTCAGCTTTGCGCGCAGCCAGGCGCAGCGCTACGAGCAGATGTGGGAGCGCCACCTGATCAGCGAGGAAGCGGTCACCGCCAAGCGCCAGGAACTGCAGATCGCCCAGGCGGCACATGCGGCCGCCAGCGAGGATCTCGCCCGTGCCGGTTCCGATCGCAACGCCGCCATCGCGCAGCGCGGCAACCTGAAGCTGATCGCGCCGGTGGCCGGCATCGTCGCGCGGCGCAACGTCGATCCCGGCACCACTGTTGTTGCCGGCCAGGCGGTGGTGGAACTGATTGACCCCTCCAGCCTGTGGGTCAACGTTCGCTTCGACCAGATCAGCGCCGGCGGCTTGGCGGCAGGTCTGGCCGCCGATATCGAACTGCGCTCACGCTCAGGCGTGTCGCTGCCCGGTCGCGTGCTGCGCATCGAACCGATGGCCGATGCGGTGACCGAGGAAGCCCTGGCGAAGGTGGTTTTCGCGGGTATTCCCGAGCCGCTGCCGCCGATCGGCGAACTGGCCGAGGTCACGGTCCGGCTGCCCCCTGTCGCCGCCGCGCCGGTGCTCAGCAATGCCGCGATCCGCCGCGACGGCGAGCGCGTCGGCGTTTGGCAACTGGTCGATGGCAGCCCGCGCTTTATCGAAGTCAGCTTCGGTGCTGCCGATCTCGACGGCAACGTGCAGGTGCTTGACGGTCTCAAGGAGGGCGATCAGGTGATTGCCTACAGCGAGAAGGCGATCAGCGCCCGCAGTCGCATCCGCGTCGTCGAGCAGATCCCGGGAAGCGCCCCGTGATCAGCCTGGCCGGACGCGACATCCTGCATTCCTGGGGCAAGTTCGTGTTCACCGGCATTGGCCTTGGCCTGCTGATCGGCGTCACCCTGGTGATGGCCGGCGTCTACCGCGGCATGGTCGACGACGGCAAGGCGCTGCTCGACAACAGCGGCGCCGAACTGTGGGTCGTGCAGCAGGACACGCTCGGCCCCTACGCGGAGTCGTCCAGCGTCAACGACGATGTCTATCGCAGCATCCTGGCGATGCCGGGCGTGGCGGCGGCGGCCAACGTCACTTATCTGACCATGCAGGTGCGCCGCGGCCAGGCCGATGTGCGCGCGATGATCGTCGGCATTGCCCCCGGGCGCGTCGGCACCACGCCCGGATGGCCGCCGTATCTGGTTGCCGGGCGGCAACTGACCCGCGGTCACTACGAAGCAGTGGCCGACATCGCCACCGGCTTTCGCCTCGGTGAGCGCATCGGCATCCGTCGGCACCAATACACCGTTGTTGGCTTGACCCGGCGGATGGTCTCCTCCAGCGGCGATCCGATGGTGTTCATCCCGCTCAAGGATGCCCAGGAGGCGCAGTTCCTCAAGGACAACGACGCGATCTGGAGCAACCGCCGCCGCACCGAGGCCAATCCGGCCTTCAACCGGCCGGGGGCGCCCGGCCTGCTGCAGGCGGTGATCGATTCGCAAGCCGCCAGCACTGTCGTCAACGCGATTCTGGTGCGACTTGAGCCCGGCCATGCGCCCGACGCAGTGGCCGAGTCCATCCGCCGCTGGAAGGGCCTGACCGTGTACACGCGCACGCAGATGGAGGGGATCCTGGTCGGCAAGCTGATCGCCACCTCGGCACGCCAGATCGGCATGTTCCTGGTGATCCTCGCGGTGGTCAGCGCGGCCATTGTCGCCTTCATCATCTACACGCTGACGATGGACAAGATCCGCGAGATCGCCGTCCTCAAGCTGATCGGCACGCGCAATCGCACCATCGCCTGGATGATCATGCAGCAGGCGCTGGCGCTGGGCGTGATCGGCTTCGTCGTCGGCAAGATCACGGCGACCTTCGCCGCACCGTATTTCCCCAAGCATGTGCTGCTGGTGCCGCAGGACTCGATCGCCGGCTTCTTCGCGGTCATGGTGATCTGCGTACTTGCCAGCCTGGTCGCCATTCGCATGGCGCTCAACGTCGATCCCGCCGAAGCGATCGGAGGCTGAGATGGCCGCCCATGGCATCGTGATCCGCGGACTGACCAAGCGCTACGGCAGCGGCGACACCGCGGTCGATGCGCTCAAGGGCGTCGACATGCAGGTGGCGCCGGGCGAGGTGGTCGGACTGATCGGACCCTCCGGATCCGGCAAGAGCACGCTGCTCAAATGCCTCGGTGCGGTGATCGACCCGACCGCCGGCCACATGGTGCTCGGCGACCAGGTGATCTACGACAACGGCTGGAAGGTCCGCGACCTGCGCGCGCTTCGGCGCGACATGATCGGCTTCGTGTTCCAAGCGCCCTACCTGATCCCGTTCCTGGACGTGACCGACAACGTGGCGCTGCTGCCGATGCTGGCCGGCGTGCCGAATGCCGCCGCGCGTGCCAGAGCGCTGGAACTGCTGACCGCGCTCGACGTACAGCACCGCGCCCGCGCCATGCCTTCGCAACTGTCGGGCGGCGAGCAGCAGCGCGTGGCCATCGCCCGCGGCCTGGTCAATCGCCCGCCGGTAATCCTCGCCGACGAGCCGACCGCACCGCTCGACAGCGAACGCGCGCTGGCGGTGATGCGCATCCTCAACGACATGGCGCGACAGTTCCAGACCGCGATCATCGTGGTGACCCACGATGAGAAGATCATCCCGACCTTCAAGCGGATCTACCACATCCGCGACGGCGTCACCGTCGAAGAAGCCGGCGAAGGGCGCGCGTTGCCGCCTGGGCCTTTGTAGCTACCCATTGCGGTCGCGGAGGCTGGAACAGTCGGCGCGACGCCCCGCCCTACTCCGGCGTGCCGAAGATCACGGACCGCGGCTACCCTGACCCTCAGACCCCGCTGACGCCATCGGTCCACGCTGATGCCAATAACCGAGGCCATGGCCCGGCAGCGGGGTCGGTGACGCGCCCTCCAGCGCCCGGCGAAAGCGTGCGATCACCCGCGGCATGTCGTGTTGCTGCGGATACAGCCGCACTGTGTCGATGCCGGCATCCAGCAGTTCGCTGATCACCGGCGCCAGGTCGCAGACTTCGAAGCTCTGCACCTGGATACCGTTGATCGTCAGGAAATCCTGGCCCTCGCGGGTAGCCAGCTTGAGACCATCCGGATAGTCGATGCAGCGGAATCCGCAATCATCCTTGCCGAGGTTCAGCGCGCGCGCAGTGAAACAGCGCGCCGACCAGGCCAATGGCACTCGGCCCCAGGCGATGGCCTCGATCGGCGGCAAGGCAAAGCACTCGGCCGCCGCCGCTTCGCGCAGTTCGCCGAGCCAGTCGCGGCCTAGTTCCACGCCCAATACCAGACGTTGCATGCCGTCGCTGACCAGCATGCGCACGCTGCCGACATTGTAGATATTCAGGCTCGGTCCGCCGACGAAGGGCACGCCCAGTTCGCGCGCCAGTTGAACGGCGGCGATGTCGTTGGCCTCGATGATGAAGCGGCCGTTCCCGACCAGCCGTCGCAGCTGCGCCAGCTCGGATTCCGCTTCGAGCAGCGCCAGTGAGGACAACACCACCTCGACGCCCGCCTGCGCGAACTCGTCGCCGATCTGCAGCCAGTCGGCGAGGCGCAGCTCGCGGCGCTTGCTGCAGACGGTCTCGCCGAGATAGACGACATCGAGCGGCCAGGTCAGGGCTTCGCGGTAGAACGCCAGCATGCGTTCGCGTGGCCAGAAATACTGCGGTGGACCCAGCGCGATGCGCATCACTGCCACCCGCGGTGGTAGGCGCCGAGCGTGGTCTGCCGGCCCTCGGACTGGGATGCCAGCGTGGCATGCCATTGCGCCTGTGCGGCAAATCCATCCGGCGCGGCGGCGAAGCTGTCCAGCGCCTGTCGCCAGACGCGTGCAACGGCCCCGACATAGGCCGCACCACGCTGCCGGCCCTCGATCTTGAGCGCGCAGACGCCGGCCTTGGCCAACCGCGGCAACAAGTCGAGGGTGTTCAGGCTGGTCGGTTCTTCGAGCGCGTGGAAGATCGATTCACCGACTTCAAAGCGGCCCTTGCACACGGTCGGATAGCCGGCCGGTTCGCCGGAGTTGAAGCGATCGATCAGAACCCCGTCCAGGCGCACACTGCGACTGCCATCGGCGTGCTCCTGCCAGCGCACCGCACGCGCCGGCGAGCACACGCCGTGGCGATTGGGCGATGCGCCGGTCACGAAGCTCGACAGCTGGCAGCGGCCCTCGACCATGATGCACAGGCTGCCGAAGGCGAACACCTCGATCGGCACGACCTTGGCGGCGCAGACTCGTTCGACCTGCTCGACCGACAGCACGCGCGGCAGCACCGCGCGCGCGATGCCGAAGCGCTCAGCGTACCAGCGCAGGGCGACATGGGTGGTCGCCGAACCCTGCACCGACAGGTGACGGGCCAGCGTCGGATGCGTGCTGGCAGCGTAGTCGAGCAGATCGGGGTCGGCGGCGATGATGGCGTCGGCGCCGAGCGTGGCGGCGCGGTCCACGGCGTTGCGCCATTGGCCGATGCGCGTCGGTGTCGGATAGGTGTTGAGCGCGATGTACAGCTGGCGTCCGCGCGCGTGGGCGTAGGCCACCGCGGCGTGCAGATCCTTTTCGGAAAAGTTGAGGCCGGGAAAGGCGCGCGCATTGGTCTCGTCGCGAAAGCCGACGTAGACCGCGTCGGCCCCGGCATCAATCGCCGCCTTGAACGCCGGCGGACTGCCGGCCGGACATACCAGGCGCATGGGAAAGAATCCTGCTGGAAGGGTGGCGCGATGTTGGCGCCGGCCCCAGCCTGCCGGCATTGACCGAAGTCAGGTGGAGGAGTCTTCAGAGCGGGAATTAGTAGCCCGGTGTAAGCGCCACGCGTGTTCACCGGGTGCTTGCGCCGAGTTCCCGCCGGTGAATCGCTGCGCGATACACCGGCCTACCAGAGCCCGCCGATCGAACCCGCGCCCAATGGTGCGCCAACTCCGCCACTATCGCGCCGACATGACGCCGGTCAAGGCAATGGCGGGGATCGGCGGCGATGCTCAAGACATGGCGACCGATCTGCTTGTGACTCCGCGGTCCTGGTTGCGCTGGCTTCCCCCGCCGGCGCGCTTGGCACCGTTGCTTACCCTGCTGCCCCCGCGGCTGCGGCAACGCGCGTTCGAGCGCGCGGCGATGCACGCTCTGTCCGCTGCATTCGCCGATGGTGCGCTGGCCGATCTCCGCGGCCGGCGCATTGGCGTCGAAATCGCCGACCTCGAACAACGCTTCGTGGTCGAAGTGCTCGACCGGCAGCTCGTCGTGCTGGATCCGGTCGCCATGCCTGATGCCTGTGTGCGCGGCACCCTGACCGATCTGCTGCAGCTCGCCAGCCGCAGCGAGGATGCCGACACACTGTTTTTCCAGCGTCGACTGACGCTCACCGGCGACGTCGAGCTGGGTTTGCGCGTGCGCAACCTGCTCGACCAGCTGCCGTGGGAGCAGATCCCGCTTGGCGCGCGCATCCTGCTCCACCGCGGCGCGCGATTTGCCGCAGAAGCACGCGACGCATATCGGGCGGCACATTAGGCGGGACGTCGGGCCGCAACTGTGGGAGCGACCTTGTGTCGCGAGCTTTAACCTCTACCGTGGGTCCGGACCTCGTCGGGACGCTTCTCGGTGGGGGCGACCGGCTATTGCCAGCTCCAGCCACCAAAGCTCGCGGGACGAGCCCGCTCCCACAGGTCGCCCGAGCATCGAGGGACAAGTCCGCTCCCAGGGGGTTCACCCCACCCCGAACACCTTCCCCCACAACGCCGCCACGCGCCGTTCCACGGCCGGATCGAGCGTGATCGGCCGCCCCCATTCGCGGGTGGTCTCGCCCGGCCACTTGTTCGTCGCGTCGAGACCCAGCTTGGAGCCCAGGCCCGCCACCGGGCTGGCGAAGTCGAGGTAATCGATCGGCGTCGACTCGACGATCATGCTGTCGCGCGCCGGATCGACGCGGGTGGCGATTGCCCAGATCACCTGGCGCCAGTCGCGCACATCGATGTCGGCATCCACCACCACGACGAACTTGGTGTAGGTGAACTGGCGCAGGTACGACCAGATGCCCATCATCATCCGTCGCGCATGACCGGCGTACTGCTTGCGGATCGAGACCACGGCGACGCGGTAGGAACACGCCTCCGGCGGCAGGTAGAAGTCGACGATCTCCGGAAACACCTTGCGCAGGATCGGCACCACCAGATCATTCAGCGCCATCGCCAGCACCGAGGGCTCGTCGAACGGCGCGCGGCCCATGTAGCTGCCGTGGTAGACCGGATCCTGGCGCAGCGACATGCGCTGCACGCTCATCACCGGGAAGCGCCCCTGGCCGTTGTAGTAGCCGGTGTGATCGCCAAATGGCCCCTCGATGGCGCGATCGCCCGGATGGATGAAACCCTCCAGCAGGATTTCGGCGCCCGCCGGCGCATCCAGGCCAGTCAGTTTGCTGTGCCAGAGCTGGCTGCGCTGGCCGCGCAGCAAGCCGGCGAATTCGTGCTCGCTCAGGGTGTCGGGCACCGGCGCCACCGCGGCCAACAGCGTGGCCGGATCGGCACCGATTGCCACCAATACCGGAAACGGCTGGTCGGGCGTCGCCGCACAGTGGTCGGCATAGTCCAGCGCGCCACCGCGATGCGGCAGCCAGCGCATGATCAGCGTGTTCGGGCCGATCAGCTGCTGGCGATAGACCGCCACGTTCTGTCGCGCCTGCCGCGGACCGCGGGTGACCACCAGGCCAAAAGTGATCAGCCGTGCGATGTCCTCCGGCCAGCAGCGCTGAATCGGCAGCAGGCCGAGATTGACATCCTCGCCGTCGAGCACCGTGTGTTCGAAGGCCGCGGTCGGCAGCATGCGGGGTGCCACATGCGCGAGTTGCGCGAGTTCCGGCCAGCTCTCCAGGGCCGCGCGCAGCGACGACGGCCAGCGCGGTTCCTTGATTGCCGCCAGCAGTTCGCCGAGTTCCTTCAGCGAGGCCAGCGGGCGTCCGCCGAGTGCCGCCTCGATTCGTCGGGTAGCGCCGAACAGGTTGCCGAGCAGCGGAATGTTCGAGCTTTGCGGCTGCTCGAACAGCAGCGCCGGACCATCCGCCTGGAGCGTGCGCAGGCAGAAGGACGTGCTTTCCAGTTCCGGATCGATTGGCTCGGCGATGCGCCTGAGCTCGCCCTTGTGTTCCAGCAGGCGCAGGAACTGACGTAGATCGGAATAGGACATAGCCGCCGTATCGCAAAGTCTGTGGTGACCGCAGCATCGTCAGCAACTGCGGTCTGGGTCATTGCCGTGGGTCAAGCGGGCCCTGATTTATCGTGCGTGTTGGGAGTGAACGCATCCGAGAAACACGCGTCCGCCCCCAGTCCCTGGTTCAGGAACGCCGGCACTGCGCTGTCCACCATCTGCACCGACCCGCACACATAGACCTCAAACCCGGACAGGTCTGGATGGTCGGCAAGCATCGCTTCGTGCACCAGCCCGGTCCGGCCCCTCCAGCCAAGCGCAGTATTCGGCTCTGACAGCACTGGAATGACCTTGAAGTTGGCATGTTCGCGCTGCCAGCGTTCGGCGAGCTCCAGCAGATACAGATCGCGCGAGTCGCGCACGCCCCAGTAGAGCTGCAGCGGCCGCTGCACGCCGCGGTGGAAGGCGTCCTCGACGATGCTCTTGATCGGCGCGAAGCCGGTGGCGCCGGCGATCAGCAGGATTGGCCGCGAACCGGCGTGCAGCGTGAAGCGGCCGATCGGCGCTTCGAAGCGCACGTCGTCGCCGACCTGCATCGCGGTGAACACGTGGGTGGTGTAGCGCCCGCCGGGGATCAGTCGCACATGCAACTCGATCAATGCGTTGTCGTGCGGCGCGTTGGCGAAGGAGAAGGCGCGGCGCCCGCCGTCGTCCAGAATGATGTTGAGATACTGGCCGGCGGCGAAGTCGATGCGCTGACCAGCGGGCAGTGACAGCCACAGGCGGATCACCGATTCGCTCAGGCGTTCCATGCGCTCGACTTTCGCGGTGTATTCGCGCAGCGTCGGCTCGCCACTGACGTCCAGCGACTCGACTGGCACCTCGATCTCGACATCCTCCAGCGGCACGGCGCAGCACATCAGCGCCTTGCCCTGTGCACGCATCTCGATGGTCAGCGCCGCTGGCTGGAACGCGCCGTGATCGACGCGACCATTGAGCACCGCGCACACGCACACGCCACAGCCGCCGTTGCGGCACTCGTAAGGCAGCGCCAGACCGGCGCGCAACCCGGCTTCCAGCAGAGTTTCGCCGGCGCGCGCGGCAACCTGCTTGCTGCCCGGGTGCATGGCAAGCTGGAACAGGCGCTGGCCGCCTGCGCGTCGCTTGCCTAGCCACGGTACCAGCGCCAGCAGCAGGGTGAGCCCAGCCACCAGCGCCCATACCGCGCCGAGCGGCCAGACGTACAGCAGTGGGTAAATCGGCAGCAGGAACCAATCCAGATTGACGGACTGGACTTCGACGGCCAGATCAGCGGCGCCGCCCTGGCTCAGCACCGGCTGCAGCAGCGCCATCGCCAGCAGCATCAAGCTCACGCCGATGGCGATCGGACGCGGTGGCTGCGTGTTCGCCTTGGGCACGCGCTGCACATGTACCCACATCAGCAGCAGCACCAGCAGCGGCGCGCCGATGTGGATGAACGACAGCAGCGAGAACAAGCGGTCGTTGACGCTCTCCGGGTAGATGAAATTACGGATCAGCGTGCCCCCGAAACTCGGCAGCCAGTCCAGCCATTCGAAGCTGGCGACGATCACGAACTGCGCCAGCTTGTCCCACGGCAACATGTAGCCGTTGATGCCGGACACGTACACCAGCCAGATCAGTGCGATGCCGGTCAGCCAGGAAAAACTGCGGAATCCGCGCATGCGGTCGAAGGCGAAGTGCCGCACCATGTGGATCAACATCAGCACCACCATCGCGTCCGACGCATAGCGGTGCACGCTGCGCAGGATGCCGCCCAGGTACCACTGGCCGTGGGTCAGGCTCTGCACCGACTCATAGGCACCGGTCACACTGGTGTCGAAGAAGGCGTAGAGGTACAGCCCGCTGCCGGCGACCACCCAGAACAGGAAGAAGCTGACCGATCCCAAGTGGTAGAAAGGATTGAGCTGATCGCCGAAGGCGCGGTTGAACAGCGCCTCGATGCGCATGAACAGCGCGCGCAGTCCTTTTTGCAGCAGTGCGATCATCGGCCCGCCGTGAATGTAGGCCGCGTGTGCGCGGCTTCATCGCGCTCACCGGCGCTGTCGCCGAACGTTCCACAAGTTATTGATTTCATGAAGTAGGTCACGTTGGCCGCGAAGCGGACTACGTGACTCTTCGCGCCGTCACGTAGGCCCTTCGGGCCAACGTGACCTTCTATGACCCTACTCTCAGTCAA
>CALEZI010000020.1 GCA_937928755.1 uncultured Rhodanobacteraceae bacterium
GGGCGCCGCGCCTGCGGCGCCGCTGTTGCCAGCGTGCCGGCTGGCGCGAGATCAAAAGCGGCCACGCAGGCGCGTGGCCCTCCAGAAATGCAATGACCCGCCGTTGGACGGCGCCGAAAAGCTCGCGGGGCAAGCCCGCTCCCACAGTTTGGGGCGGTCTGGCATTTGGCGGATCAGTTGCTGCTGATCCCCTGCCCGCGTGCGAAGTTGAACACCGCTGATCCATTTGCGAACGCGGCCGTGCTCTGATTCGCCCCGCAACTGTGGTTCACGCCCGCTACGCATGGCGTGCGCCGTGGCACGGAGCTTGCGTGAATCGGCGATGGTTTCGGCATGAGGAGTATCCGGATGTTGGTCACGGCTCGCTCGGAATTGCTGGCGGCGGCGCGTTCCTTGTGGCGCAGCCCCGGGTTCACGCTGACTACGGTCGCCATGCTCAGCATCGGTATTGGCCTGGCGATCTACATGTTCGGGGCCATTCAGAGCTATCTGCTGCGTGAGCTGCCGTTTCCGCATGCCGCGGAGCTGGTGCACATCGAGTACGCGGACAGCCGCACCACGAACGACAGCATCGAAGTCCCGATCGGCGATTTCCTCGACTGGCGGCACGAGCTTCGCCATTTGCAGGCGATTGAGGCGTTCGGGCTCGGCACCATCAACTTGTCCAGCGATGAGGATCGGCCGGAGCGTTACGACGGCGCCTTCGTCAGCGCCGGCAGTTTTCGCACGCTCGGGGTCAGCCCGATGTTGGGGCCGGGCTTTCAGGAGGGTGATGATCGTTACGGTGCTCCGGCGACGGTGGTCATCGGTCATGGCCTGTGGCAACAGCGCTTCAATGGCGATCCGGACATCGTCGGCAAGACGCTGCGCGTCAACAGCCAGCCGGCCCAGGTCGTTGGCGTGATGCCGCAAGGTTTCGCCTTTCCCTTCAACAATGCGGTGTGGGCGCCACTGACGGCGCCCAGCAGTCTGCCATCGCGCGGCAGGCAGCAAACCGTCGAAGTGTTTGCGCGCCTCGCCCAGGGCAGTTCGATGGCTGAGGCCAGCGCTGAACTGGACGCCGCGCTGGCCCGGATCGAGCAAGCGGACACCCACACGCCGGTGGCCGATCGCGTCATCGTCAAGCCCTACAAGGAGGAATTCGTCGGCGGTGGTGCCCGGCAGACGATCGGCGCCATGTTCCTCGCTGTGCTGCTGGTGCTGGCGATCGCCTGTGTGAATGTCGCCAATTTGATGATCGCGCGCGGCGCGCAGCGCGGACGCGAGTCGGCGATCCGCAGCGCCATGGGTGCCAGCCGCGCGCGCCTGGTCATGGTGGCGCTCAACGAAGCGCTGTTGATCGCGGTGGCCGCGGTGATCATCGGCAGCACGCTGGCGCTGATCGGCGGTCAGGCCACGATGGACGCGATTCGAACGTCCGCGAATGCGCCGCCGTACTGGATGACCGTTTACCAGTTCGACGCCATCAGTGCGCTGTTCGCGACGGCCATTGCCGCAGTCGTCGTGTTGCTGGCCGGGCTGTGGCCGGCGTGGCGCTCGGCACGCGTGGCCCAGGCCGAGGGCATGAAAGAGGGCGGCCGCAGCACCGGCACGCGCCTGGGCAACGGCTTGACCATCGTGGAAATCGCGCTGTGCATGGTGCTGCTGGTGTGCGCGGGCTTGACCATTCGCGCCGTGATCGAGCGCCAGAATTTGCCGCTGGCCTACGAGGCAAAACAGGTCCTGAGCGGACGTGTTGGGTTGTTCGAGGGCGACTACCCGGACCTTGGCGCCGTTGTGCAGTTTGCCGACAGCCTGCGGCAGCGACTGGCGGCACTGCCCGGCGTCGAGACGGCCGGCATCACCAGTTCGCTGCCGATGACCGGCAGTGCCGGCGACTACATCAGCATCGAGGGTGCTGTTGATACGGCCGAGGCGCCGCGGCCTGCGGTGATGACGGTGTCGGCCGATCCGGAGTTCTTCACCGCCCTCAGCATCCCGTTGCAGCGCGGTCGGCTGTTCGACGGCCGCGATGTTCGCGATGCGCCGCCGGTGGCCGTGGTTTCGGAGGTATTCGCGCAGCGCTTCTGGCCAGATGCGGACGCGCTGGGCAAACGCTTCCGGCTCGGCGAGCGCGGTCGCGAAAGCGATTGGATCGAGATTGTCGGGGTCATCGCGCATATCCCGCACAACAACGGCAACCGTGAGGTGGGCGCGCTCTATCTGCCCTTTGCGCAAAAGCCGACACGCTTTTTCAGCCCGGTCCTGCGCGTCAGCGGCGATCCGCTGGCACTGGCCGAAAGCGTGCGCACGACGGTGGTGAATCTCGATTCAAACCTGCCAGTCTACTTCCTGCGGACACTCGATGAATGGGCTGCGATTGCCGCATTCAATCAGCGCTTGATGGCCGCATTGTTCAGCCTTTTTGGCGCGTTCGCCGTGTTGCTGGCAGCGGCTGGACTGTATGCCGTGCTCGCCTACCAGGTCAGCCAACGGGTGCGCGAGATCGGTGTGCGGCGGGCGCTTGGCGCCAATGATGGTGGCATTGCGCGCCTGGTGCTGAGCCAGGGTCTCGGCAAGCTCGGTCTGGGTGCCGGCATCGGTCTGATACTGGCCTTCGGCTTCGCCCAACTGCTCTCCGGTCTGCTATTCGGTGTCAGCGCCTTCGATCCCCTGACCTATCTGGGCGTGGTCGTGATTTTGGCTGTGGTGACGTTTTGCGCATCGCTGCTTCCGACGCGCCGTGCCCTGGCGATTGCACCGATCGTGGCATTGCGTCAGGAGTGAGCTGAGAGACCTCACACCACCCTTGGCGCAGAATGCGAGCGACCCATCGCGGACAACGGATGACCATTCAACACACGATGCGGTCCTTGTTGCAGACACCGGCATTCACCATCGCGGTGATCCTGACACTGGCCCTGGGCATGGGCTCGGTGGGCTCGATGTTCGCCATCGTGCATGGCGTGCTGCTGGCACCGCTGCCCTACGGACAACCGGAGCGTCTGGTCAGTCTCGGGCTTCAGGGCGCCGACCAGCAGCGCATGGGGCAGCCCCCTGCGCTGTTCACTACCTACCAGCAATTTGCCTCCAGCCTGGACGGAATTGCCTACTACCGCACCGGCAGCAGCAACGTCTGGACCGAAGGCAACGATGGCGCTGCGGAAAGCGTGGTCGCGACCTGGGTGACGGCATCGATGTTCTCGGTGCTGCAATTCACCCCGCTGCTTGGTCGTACGTTCAGCGCCGATGAGGAGTTCCGCGGCGGTCCGAACGCAGTCATCCTGAGCGAGTCCGAGTGGCGCACGCGTTACCAGGCATCGCCCGACATCATTGGCAAGACGCTGGTGGTCAACAGTGCGCCGCGCCAGATCGTCGGCGTCATGCCGGCGGGATTTTCCTTTCCCACTGCAGCCACGCGCGTGTGGCTTCCGGTCAAGCTCACCGACAGCGGGTTGGTGGAAGACTTTTCCTACACCGGTATCGCGCGCCTCGCGCCCGCAGCCACCGCGGAGCAGGCGCAATCCGAACTTGCCGCGGTGTTACCGAGAATTGCGGACCTGTTTCCGCGACTGCAATCGGGGGGATCGACGACGACCTGGCTGGCCGAAGCGAAGCCGAAACCGGTGGTGATGCCGCTGCGCGACGCGGTCACCGGCGACATCGCTGGCACCCTGTGGATGCTGGCGGCGGCGGCGGGACTGGTGTTGTTGGTCGCGTGGGCAAACCTGGTCAACCTGATGCTGATCCGCACCGACGTGCGCCGGTTGGAATTCGGCGTGCGTGAAGCGCTGGGCGCCAGTCGATGGTCTCTGGCAACGCTTCTCGTCGGTGAATCGCTGCTGCTCGGCGCCATCGCGGGAGTGCTCGCGCTGCTGGTCGCGCACGGCGCCGTCCAGCTGCTGGTTGCGTTCGGGCCGGCCGATGTCCCACGACTTGCGGAACTCGGCGTCGGACTGACCACGGCGACCTTCATCGCACTGGTGACGATCGTGGGTGCGATCCTCGGTGCCGCACTGCCGATGCTTCGGGCGCAACATGGCAAGCTGTCGAACAAGCTCCACGACGGCGCACGCGGGCAAACCGGCGGGAAGTCGCGACAGCATCTGCGGGCGGCGATCACCATCGTGCAGATCGCCATGGCGCTGGTGGTCACGATCGGATCCGTGTTGCTGCTGCGCACCGCTGATCGCCTGCATCAGGTGCAGCCGGGCTTCGAAGCCAACGAGGTGACGACCCTGCGCATCTTGCTGCCGCTTGCGCGCTATCACAATTCAAAGACCGTCTCGTTTTACGCTCAGTTGACCGATCGGGTTTCCCAGTTGCCGAGCGTCAGCGCAGCCGGCCTGACCGGTCAGTTGCCGCTGGGTCCGGGCTGGGCATTGCAACAGTCGTACTCGATCGAGGGCGGCGGACGAACGCCGTCGCTGCCGGTGAACGTCATCAGCAATGGCTACTTCGCGGCCATGCGGATTCCACTGCTGGCAGGCCGCGACTTTCGCCGCCTGGATGCACCGCAGAGCGGCGACATCGTCATCAGCCAGCGCGCGGCGATGACCCTGTTCGGCGACCCGAACGGCGCAGCATCGATCGGCAAGCAATTGACGCTCGCACCGGACGGGCCGACCTACACCATCGTCGGAGTGGTCGGCGATGTGCGCGATCATGATCTGGCGGTAGCGCCGTCGGCGATGATCTACCGGCCACAGGTCGTGCCGATCAACCCGAAAGTCGAGCCCGCGCCGCGACCCTCGATGGTGTTGGTGGTGCGCTCGAGCGGATCTTCGGGCGCCATCGTTCCGGCGATCCGCCAGATCCTGCACGAACTCGACCCCACGGTTCCCATCTTCGACGTGCAGACCATGAGCGACGTGGTGCGCGGCTCGATGGCGCGCCGGTCCCTCAGCTTGACCCTGATGACGGTCGCTGCCGCGATCACCCTGGTGATCGGAGCCATCGGGCTGTACGCCGTGATGGCCTACATGGTGGCGCTGCGCACGCGCGAGTTCGGCGTGCGGATTGCACTGGGCGCAGACCCCGAGCGCATCGCCCGGCTGGTGGTCGTGCGTGGTCTGGTCCTGACCGCATGCGGCGTCGCCCTGGGATTTTTCCTCTACGCAATCGCGGCGCCGTACCTTCGCACATTCCTCTACGGCGTCGCCGTCACAGATGCGGCGACGCTGGCTGCGGCGACACTGACGCTGGTCGCCACCGCGGCCTGCGCGAGCTGGCTGCCCGCACGGCGCGCTGCGCGCATCATGCCGACCGAGGCGTTGCGGGCGGAGTAGCAGCGGTTGCCGCAGCCGTTTCGGAAACCCGGCTCGTGCGCTGAGCGGATTCAGGTTGAAACAGCACACCCAGAACACGCAGCCGCGTGGTGCGGCCACCCGGGATGGGCCAATCGATGGTGTTTCCGACAGTCATGCCGAGCAGCGCGGCCCCGACCGGCGCCAATACCGAGACTTTGCCCGTCTGAGGATCGGCCTGATGCGGATAGACCAGTTCGATTTCGTGCTGCTCGCCCGAAATTTCGTCCCTGCACACGACTCGCGAGTTCATGGTCACCACATCGGCAGAGATCCGATCCGCATCCACCCATTCGGCGCGCGCAAGTTCTTGCTCGAGCAACGCGGACATCGGCGAGGAAAGGCCCTGCGGGCTGGCGATCAGGGCTTCCAGACGACGCGCATCCTGGGTGGTCATCATCAAGCTCGGGCGTTCCATGGGGCTTCTCTCCGATTGACGGCCGCGGCCGCAAAAAGCAAAAAGGCAAAGTGCTTGCGCACTTCGCCGTGAATTTCTGGCTGGATCGTTGGGTACTCTCGGGAGCTGGGGGTCTATCTGGGCAAATCAAGAGCTGTCGGCCCAACGTGCTCCGTCGCCGCGCGGATTGGCGTCCGTTGCCGGTTGCGCAGCGGATGCAACAGAGGCATCGCATGCGCCTGAAGCGCGTGACGGTGGCATCCGCACGGTGATGGATGGCTGCGGGTTCCACCCGGGAGTCCGCCTTACGCGGGTTGTTGGCTGAACTGATTCGCTGGATCCGTAATCTCGGACCGGATCTCGAGCGGGCCGTGATCTCTGGCTGAGCCGTTTGGCGTACATATTGACGAGGGCAACGCGCCGAACCTGCCCGCTGCCCGCAACAAACCCCACGATTAAGCCCCAGGAGTGACGCCACATGAACGCCTTTTCCAGCAATTCAGCAGCGACGGCCGACCTTCGGGATCAGGCACTGTCGCCGACCGCCGCCGAAGCGTCGGCCGCCAGCCCGCCCGCCGACCTGCCTCCCGCCGAGTCCGAGCAGGATTCGTTGACGGGCGGTTGCTGGGGTTGCGGCGGAGTAAAGTTCAACCACAACCAGACGCTGGCCGAGCCGATCGACGATGCCCCCGAAGCTCAGCCCGAGGCACCGAGTGACCTGCCGCCCGCCGAGTCCGAGCAGGATTCGTTGACGGGCGGTTGCTGGGGTTGCGGCGGAG
>CALEZI010000021.1 GCA_937928755.1 uncultured Rhodanobacteraceae bacterium
AAAGGCGGGGCTGGGGACTGGGGGCTGGGGCGCAACCCCCCTGGTCCGTCGCAAGGGATGTCGACACGGCTACAGCAGGGCTGGAATCTGGTTGCCAGCTTGGACATCGCGCCCCAGCCTCCAGTCCCCAGCCCCGCCTCATCTACAAAGTCACTGCCCCTCGACGATCACCTCGACGCGGCGGTTGCGGGCGCGGCCTTCGGTGGTGGCGTTGTCGACCAGCGGCCGCGCCTCGCCGACACCGACCACCTGGAGTCGGGCGCTGTCGGCGCCGAGTGCGACCAGCGCATCCCTCACCGAAGCTGCACGGCGCTGCGACAAGGCCAGATTGGCGTCGTCGGCGCCACGATCGTCGGTGTGGCCCTCGATGGACACCGTCCTGCCCGGGTAGCGCTCGATGAAATCCAGGACCGGCTTCAGGTTGCCGCGTGCTTCGGCCTTGAGATCGGCCTGTCCCGACGAGAAAAACACGTCGCCCAGCGTCAGTACCTGACCGCGACTGGTACTCACCGGACGCAACGCCGCCATCTGCTGCTGCAGGCTCTGTGCCTGCAGCGACGCCAGTTCGGCTTCCTGCCGCGCCAGGCTGGCCTCGCGTCCGCGCGCTTCGGCAAGTCTTCGTGCGGCCTCGGCTTCCTCGCGCGCCAGTTCGGCGTCGGCGCTGACCAGATCGGCCTGTTCGCGCATGCGCTCCGCTTCCTCGGCGCGGGCCAGCGACTGCAGGCGCAATTTTTCGGCTTCCAGTCGCGACAGTTCGGCGTCGCGCCGGCTGGCTTCAAGCAGGATCGATTTGTGCTCGTCGCCGAGCGCCGCCAGACGCTCGCGGTCGCGCGCGGCTGCGACGGCAGCGGTGTAAATGGCGATGCGCAATTCGGCCAGGTCGGCGAGGTGCTTGCGAATTTCGCGGTCGCTCTTCGGCACCGCCTGGATGGCAGCGATCGCGTCATCCACGCGCGCCGATTCGAGCGGCGCGCGGGCGCGGTCGTCGGCGGAATCCAAGGTTCGCCAATCCGCCTGCAGGCGCTCGAAGTCGAGGTCGCGCTTGGGTTGCGATGCGCACGCGGCCAGGGCGAGTGCGACGCTCAAGGTCATGATCTTGCGCATCACGGCAGTTGTCCTTCGCCGAGCAGCTCCCGGCGCAGATTGGCGTTGTCGGTTTCCTTGGCCTGCACCTCGCCGCGCAGTCGCGCTGCGTTGCTCTTCGCGGTTGCCAGGTCGGCGCGTACTTCGGCCTTCTGCAAGGCGTTGCGCGCGGCCGTGTGCTCGCGCTGGTCGATCAGTGCACGCCCGCTGTCGAGGCCCTCGCGCGCCATCCTGTAGTCCACCGGGGCAAGTTCGGCGGCACCGGCGGCCTGGGCTCGGGTCAGCGCGTCGCGCGCGCGACCCAACTCGAGTGTGGGCGCCGGGGCACTGGCGCAGGCCATCAGGGTCAGCGCCAGCGAGAAAGCTGCGAGTCGGCGCAGGACCGTCACGTAAACAGGCGTAGCATCTGGCATTGCTCTTGCACCGAAGTCAGGCTGACTCGGTATTGTGCGGAGCGGGACCGAGCACCGCAACCGACACTGAAGGAACTGATCCATGGACATTGGCTACTTCCTGAAGTTGATGACCGAGAAGAACGCGTCGGACATGTTCCTGACGACCGGCGCTCCCGTGAACATCAAGGTCGAGGGGCGACTCTACCCGCTCGGCAACACCGGATTGCCGTCCGGGATGGTGCGCAAGATCGCTTATTCGTTGATGGACGAAGGCCAGGTTCCGACCTTCGAGCGCGATCTCGAGCTCAATCTCGCCATTGCCGTCAAGGACGCCGGCCGCTTCCGCATCAATGTGTTCAAGCAGCGCGGCGAGATCGGCATGGTCATCCGCGCGATCAAGAGCGAAATTCCGAGCTTCGAGCAGCTCAAGCTGCCGCCGATCCTGAAGGACCTGATCGTCGAACCGCGCGGCCTGATCCTGATGGTCGGCGCCACCGGCTCCGGCAAGAGTTCGACGCTGGCGTCGATGATCGACTACCGCAACAGCACCACCGCCGGCCACATCCTCACCATCGAGGATCCGATCGAATTCCTGCACAAGCACAAGAAGTCGATCGTCAACCAGCGCGAGGTGGGCCTCGACACGCGCACCTACCACAACGCCCTGAAGAACGCGATGCGCGAGGCGCCCGACGTCATCATGATCGGCGAGATCCTCGACACCGAAACGATGGAAGCGGCGATCGCCTTCTCCGAGACCGGCCACCTGTGCCTGTCGACGCTGCACAGCAACAACGCCGACCAGACCATGGAGCGCATCCTCAACTTCTTCCCGGAGAGTGCGCACAAGAACGTGCTGATGAACCTGTCGCTGAACCTGAAGGCGATCGTGTCGCAGCGCCTGGTGATCGGCAAGGACGGTCGTCGCCTGCCGGCGGTCGAAATCCTGCTGAACACGCCGCTGATCCGCGACATGATCCGCCGCGGCCAGGTGCACGAACTCAAGGAAGCGATGGACCGCTCGCTGGCCGAGGGCATGCAGACCTTCGACCAGGCGCTGTTCCGTTTGTACAAGGAAGGCAAGATCGAACTCGAGGAAGCGCTGCGCAAGGCCGACTCGCGCGACGGCCTGAACTTGAAGATCCGCCTGTCCGAAGGCGCCTCGTCCGGGGATACACCGGATCCTTATTTCGACCATACGCAGTTCTGAAGAGCAGGGAAAAGGAAAAGGGAAAAAGGAAAAGGGGAAGAGCTCGTGAGCCGGGGTTGGCGGTAGGTCAGGGGCGGCCCCCTGGATTGACCGCAGCACGCCGCTCAACCGGGCCTCCCCGGGGCCGGGCTTTCCCTTTTCCCTTTTCCTTTTTCCTTTTTCCTTTTTCCCTTCTTCCATCCCAACCTCCCCTTTTCCCGCTCCGCAAATGCCCTACCTCTTCCCCGCCTCACCGATTCCCTCCGTCCCCATCGCCGGCCTCACCCAGCGCTTTCCGGTTCATCGCATCTACTGCATTGGCCGCAATTACGCCGAGCATGCGAAGGAGATGGGAAACCTGCCGGAGAAGGGCACGCCGGTGTTTTTCATGAAGCCGGCCGACGCGGTGGTCACCGATGGCCGCGACCCGCGTTTTCCGCCGGCCACCAGCAACCTGCATCACGAGGTCGAACTGGTGGCGGCGCTGTCGCGCGGAGGTCGCGATATTGCGGTTGCCGATGCGCTGGCTTGCGTTTACGGTTATGCGATCGGCGTCGACCTGACCCGCCGCGACCTGCAGGCCGCGGCCAAGGCCAAAGGCAATCCCTGGGACACGGCGAAGGGTTTCGACGACAGCGCGCCGATCGGCGCGATCCAGGCGGCGGCCGGACGCCATCCGGTGGACGAGCACGTCGAACTGTGGGTCAACGGCGACCTCAGGCAATCGGCCAGCATCGCCGACATGCTGTGGCCGCTGGCCGAGATCATCCACGAGCTGTCGCGCCTGTATGAGCTCAAGGCCGGCGACCTGATCTTCACCGGCACGCCGGCTGGCGTCGGTCCATTGCAACCGGACGATCGGGTGCGCTGTGCGCTGGGGGGCTGGTCGACGCTCGAGTTCGGTTTCGCGCGCGCGTGACCGATTGGTTGCTGCAGCATGAGGCGGCGCTGCGGGCCGGCGCCTTCGCCGGCGTCTTCACGCTGTTGGCGATCGTGCAGAGCGTCTGGCCGTTCCGCCGGGTGGATGCGCTATTGCGGCGCTGGGCGCGGCACCTGAGCATCGTCGCCCTCGGTACGCTGCTGGTGCGCGTGGTTTTTCCGGCAGCGGCAATCGCGGTCGCGGCCCAGATCGAGATCAGCGGTTTCGGCATCCTGCAGATGCCCGCGCTCGAGCCGATGCCGTTTGCCCTGGAAGTGCTGCTCGGCGTGATCGTTCTCGATCTGGCGATCTATCTGCAGCATCGCATCTTCCACCGGGTGCCGTGGCTCTGGCGGCTGCACCGGATGCACCACAGCGATACCGAGTTCGAGCTGTCGACGGCGATCCGCTTCCATCCGCTGGAGATCGCGCTGTCGATGCTGATCAAGATCCTGGTGGTGGTGATCTGCGGCATACCGGCACTGGCGGTGCTGCTGTTCGAGATCCTGCTGAGCGCCACGGCGCTGTTCAGCCACGCCGACATCAGCCTGCCGGCGCGGCTGGATCGGGCGCTGCGCCGGGTGCTGGTGACGCCCGACATGCACCGCATCCACCACTCGGTGATTCCCTTGGAAACCAACAGCAACTTCGGCTTCTGCCTGTCCTGGTGGGATCGATTGTTCGACAGCTATCGCGCGCAGGCGGTGCGCGACCCGGCACAGATGCCGATTGGCCTCGAGCATTTTCGCGAAACCCGCGAGCAGCGCCTGTGGTCGCTGCTGCGCCAGCCGTTCCTGCGCGAGCGTTGAGTCTGGTTCGGACAAGGGTGCGATTGCGCGTCGACCGGGGTTAGACTGGTTGCCCAAGGACATCGGAGACTGCTGCCATGAGCGATACCCCGCGTTACCGCCTGGTCACCCGCAGCGATTTCGATGGCCTGGTCTGCGCGGTACTGCTGAAACAGCGCGGCATCATCGACGACATCGCCTTCGTCCATCCCAAGGACATGCAGGACGGCAAGGTCGAGATCGGCCCGCGCGACATCACCACCAACCTGCCGTACGTGGCCGGTTGCCACATGGCTTTCGATCATCACGCGAGCGAACTCAGTCGCCTGCGCGACCAGCGCCCGGCAAACCTGATCATCGACGCCGACTCGCCGTCGGCGGCGCGCGTGGTCTACAAGCACTTCGGCGGCGCCGCCACGTTTCCGGGCATCTCGGCGGAGATGATGGACGCGGTGGACAAGGCCGACTCGGCGAATTTCAGCATCGACGAAATCCTGCGCCCGAGCGGCTGGGTGTTGCTCAATTACCTGATGGATGCGCGTACCGGGCTCGGTCGTTTCCGTGAGTTCCGCGTGTCCAACTACCAGTTGATGATGGAGCTGATCGACTACTGCGGTGCGCATTCGATCGAGCAGATCCTGGCGCTGCCCGACGTCAAGGAGCGCGCCGACCTGTATTTCGCGCATCGCGATCCGGCGCAGGAGCAACTGCGGCGCTGTGCGAAGGTGCATGGCAACCTGGTGGTGCTCGACCTGCGCGACGAAGACCTGATCTTCGCCACCAACCGCTTCGCGATCTACGCGATGTTTCCCGACTGCAACATCTCGATTCACGTGCTGTGGGGCCTGAAACGGCAGAACACCGCATTCGCGATCGGCAAGTCGATCGTCAATCGGTCATCGAAGACCGACGTCGGCGCGCTGTGCCTGAAATATGGCGGCGGCGGTCACGCCAATGCCGGTACCTGCCAGGTCGAAGTCGCGGCGACCGATCGCGTGCTCGGCGAACTGGTGGCATCGATCACCGCGGACGGGTGAGTCTCGCGCTCGGGGCGTACTGGTTTCCGCTGTGCACCGATTCAAGTCGGGTGCGTTGATTCGGTCGACACCACCGATGGAGAGAACGTCATGCGCAGAGCCGGGTTGCTGGTAGCAGTGGTGCTGGCCGCGCCGGGTGCCGGTCATGCCGCGAGCGGATGCGACAGCGCGGCCGGCTTTCCGATCTACCAGAACGTGCAGTGGTCGACCCTGTGGCAGACGCTCACCGACGAAACCTCCTGCACCCAGAACTGCCACCTCGGCAGCGACCCGGCGGGTGGCCTCGATCTGTCGCAGCAGAACCTGGCCATCTATTTCCTGGTCAACCAGCCGAGCAGCCAGCAATCCGGCGTGATGCGCGTGATCCCGGGCGATCCCGTGAACAGCCTGCTGTTCCAGAAAGTCGCCTGCCACACGCCGGATGTCGGCATGCGCATGCCACCCGGCAGTTTCGTGGCGCTGCAGTGGCAAGCGATGGTCTACGACTGGATCGAGCAGGGTGCCTACGGCGAGAACCCCGAGGATCCGATCCCGCGCGATTTCATCTTTCGCAATTCGATGGAGTTCCTGAGGCGGTAGCGGCAGGGCGTAACCTTCACCGCAGGCGAAGATTCCGCCGCGACAGATAAGCAACCCAATGGCGGAAACGCCGGCGGCGGTTCTGCCCTGCCTCGACTGTTTTTTGGTCCGCAAAGGACGCAAAGAACGCAAAGGAAGGCAAAGTTGATCAACGACCCAAGGACCGACGTGCATTTCGGACATTCTTCGGCATCCTTTGCACCCTTTGCGTCCTTTGCGTCCTTTGCGTCCTTCGCGGACAAATGGCTCTGGTCGCGCACGCCGAGGTCACGACTTTTCGACATACCCTCCCAATGCCGACACCGACTTACATGGCAGGTCACATGCCCGACCGCGAAAACGAATTGACGTTGCGCTTTCTGGCGCAACCCAAGGACGTCAACTACGGTGGCAAGGTGTTCGGCGGCGCCGTGATGGGCTGGATCGACCAGGCCGCCTACGCGCTCGCGGCGGGCTGGAGCGGGCAATACGCGGTAACGGTGTACGTCGGCGGCATCCAGTTCGAAGCGCCGGTTCCGATCGGCAGCCTGGTCGAAGTGCGCGCACGAATGCTGCATACCGGCGCGACCAGCATGCACATCGGCGTCGACGTGCACGCGCGCGATCCGCGCTGCGCGGCCGGGTCGCGCGTGCGCACCACCCACTGCATCGTCGTCTTCGTCGCCATGGGTGCCGACGGCAAGCCGGTTCCGGTGCCGACCTACGTGCCGCAGACCGCCGAAGAGATCGAGTTGCAAGCCTACGCCACGCGCGTCATGGCCCTGCGCCAAACCATCGAGGCCGAACGACGGGCGTTTCTCGCGGCGCAGACGTAGAGCGGATCCCGCGCAGCGGAATCCGCCATCGGTCCGCAGTTGTGCTCTCGTGGGTCCAGACTTGTCTGGACGCTTCTCGCGTCGACGCTGAGAAGCGTCCAGGCAAGCCTGGACCCACAAAAGCACACGATCTACCGCGACGGCAGCACGGTACGTCGGGCTGGTCTTCCCACCAGATCGAGAAAACCATTGAACAGCGGCTCGGCCTGTTCCCGCAACTGCGCCGCGTGGGCTTCGGTTTGGGCGCGAATGGTTTCTGCGTCGTGGGGTAATCCCGCGGCGCAGATTTCCTGCTGATAGGCGGCATTGCCGAGCCAGCGCCCGATCAGCGCCGCGTCGACCTCGGGATGGAACTGCACGCCGTAGGCACTGTCGCCATAGCGGAAGGCCTGCTGCTCGCAACTGTCGGTGCGCGCCAGATGTTCGGCTCCGGCCGGCAGGTCGAAGGTATAGCTGTGCCACTGGAACACGCGCGTGCGCTCGCCGAGCGGTGCGATCACGGCATCCGAACGGCCGGCTTCGGTGGTCGCCAACTCATACCAGCCGATCTCCGGCTGCGTGTGCCGGCGCACCGGCGCGCCCAGCACATGGGCCAGCAACTGGGCGCCGAGACAGATGCCGAATACCGGCTTGCCCAGGTGCAGCGCGCGTTCGATCGCCTTGAGCTCGGTCCTGAGATGCGCGCGCCGATCCTGGTCCTCGACATTCATCGGTCCGCCGAGCACCACCAGGCCGCGGTAGCGATCGACATTCGGCACGGCGTCCGGATCGCGCTCGAAATTGACGAAGCGCACCCGATGCCCGCGCGCCCGGATCAACGGATCGAGCGTGCCGAGCGGCTCGGCGGCGACATGCTGGAAGATCAGGAGGCGCGACATGCGGACAACGATAGTCGAAGTTCGCAGGCGGGTGATTCAAATGCGGGGGGCGGGGGGCTGG
>CALEZI010000022.1 GCA_937928755.1 uncultured Rhodanobacteraceae bacterium
CGAAAAGCAGGATCAAGGGCGTCCAGACAAGTCTGGACCCACAGGAGCGAAAAGCGGGATCAAGGGCGTCCAGACAAGTCTGGATCCACAGGTGCGAATAGCAGGTTCAAGGGCGTCCAGACAAGTCTGGACCGACAGGAGCGAAAAGCGGGATAAAGGGCGTCCAGACAAGTTTGGACCCACAAGGGCGAGAAGTGGGATCAAGGGCGTCCAGACAAGTCTGGACCCACAGGTGCGAGAAGCAGGATCAAGGGCGTCCAGACAAGTCTGGACCCACAGGAGCGAAAAGCGGGATCAGGGGCGTCCAGACAAGTCTGGGCCCACAGGAGCGAAAAGCAGGATCAAGGGCGTCCAGTCAAGTCTGGACCCACAAGGGCGAAAAGCGGGATCAAGGGCGTTCAGACAAGTCTGGACCCACAGGAGCAACAGCAGGGTCAATCAAAATTCAGCAAAAAAGAAGGGCCCGTTTCCGGGCCCTTCGAAGGTACTACGCGTACAGCTTGTTATTAGAACGTCTGCGTGTAGCGGAAGTACGGCGTACGGCCGTACTGGTCATACAGCGCAAAGTCGAAGCCACGGCCGGTCGGATCGTACGGATCGATGACGGGGCCCTTGTCGGCAACGTTCTGCACACCCAGGGTGAAACGGCCATTCCACGGCGAGTTCCAGGTGGCCTGCAGATCGTTGGTGGTCCACGACGGCAGACGGCTCGGGTAATCCGGGTCGCCCAGCGCGCCAGCGGTCGACTGCGTGCCATGGATGTAGTTGACGTTCCAGGCGAAGTTGAAGTCGCCCCAGGTCCACTCGTTGGTCAGCACCGCGCGGTACTTCGGCACACCCGGCTCGTCGATGATGTTGCCACCGCCGTCGATGGTGAACTCGTGCGAGTAGCTGATCTGCAACTGGTTGCGCAGGCTGCCGTAATCGGCGAAATCGAAGTTGGTACGGACATTCATGTCAATACCGTCGGCATCGATCGTACCGAGGTTGGTGAAGCCACGCTGTGCGTAGAGGATCTGACCCGAACCCGGCTCACGCGCCACACCCAGACCCAGCGAGGGCTGCGGCGGCGATGCGTTGGCCGGCAGGTTGCTCAGGCCCGGAGGGCAGTTCGAGGACGCGCCCGACAGGCAGTTGATCATCTGCGGGGAGCTGATGGCGGCGATACGACCGTCGATGCTGGTATCCCAGAAATCGACCGACATGTTCAGCCAGTCGGTGGCATCCCAGGCGAAACCGGCGGACCACTGATCCGACTCTTCCGAGGTCAGGTTCGGGTTGCCGATCACGTATGCGTTGATCTGCGTGGAGCAGGTGGCCGGCAGGCCAAATGCGATACAGGTCTGACGATCGGTGACGGTGTCAGCCGAGAACGCCGGCTGCTGCGACAGGATGTCCAGCGTCGGAGCGCGGAAACCCTGACCGAAGCTGGCGCGCAGCACCAGATTCTCGATCGGGGTGTAACGCACCGAGATCTTCGGCGAGGTATCGGAGCCGTAATCGCTGTAGCTGTCCCAGCGAGCCGCGAGGTTGAACTCGAGGTTCTCGAGGACCGGGAACAGCGCTTCGGCGTATGCCGCGGCGACCGAACGACCACCGAAGGCCGAGTTGCCGGCGGAGCCGACGATCTGACCCGAGGACTGCAGAGTGTCGTAGATGTCGGCGTACGTCTCGTCGCGATATTCCGCGCCGAAAGCGAGGCCGGCCACGCCACCGCTCATTTCGAACAGATCGACGTTCGACTGCGCGTACAGCTCTTCGATGATGAAGCTGCCTTCGCGGTTGATGGTGGCGATCAGGCCATCCAGGATCGAACGCGGATTGGCCGACGGCGCGTAGATGTTGTACGCACCGGACGCGATGGCGGCCTGGGCAAGACCACCGACGACGTAGTTGCGACCGAGTTCCAGATACTTGGATTCAACGTGACGACCACCGAAGTTGACGTCGAAGTTGCCGATGCGGCCGTCGAAGCCGACATCGAAATAATAGACGTTGGCGTCGGTCGGCGTGTCGCGATTACCCAGCGCCGCGAAGCGGTGAGCCAGGAAGTACGGCGTGCTGGGATTGTAGCCGCCATTCGGGAAACGCACCGCCGGGTGGTTCGGCGAACCGACCGGGATGAACGGCGCGCCACCCGGCCACGGCGACGACGGCACCGGGGCGTAACGACCGAAGGACTTGACGCGGCTGATGTTGGCGTTCAGGTACGTCGACCAATCTTCGTTGATCTCGTAATTGGCACGCGCGAACAAGGCGCTGTTGCGGATTTCGGCTTCGTCGGCGGCGACGAGGTTGAAGTCGTACAAGCAGCGCGTACCGGTGCCCGAACCGGAGGTGTAGAAGCCGAGGTCGGAACAACCACCCGGAACCACCGAGCCGTTGGTCGGGTTGGCGGTGAAACCACCCGGAACAAAGCCGTACAGCGTGCCGGCAGCAGGCGTCGCCTGACGGAAATTGTTCGAGAAACTCGACGCACCCGGCGCCTTCACCGCGCTGTCGCGCGAGAAGATGATGCCGCGGTTGCTGTAGGAAGCGCCGGCGAGGATGTTGCCGCGGTCACCCGCAACACCAAAGATCACCGAGCCTTCTTCCGTCTCGCCACCCTTGGCTTTCGGGTCGCCCATGCCCCAGCTCATCTCGACGCCGGAGAAATCGCGACGCGTGATGATGTTGACCACACCACCGATTGCGTCGGAACCGTAGATGGCGGATGCGCCATCGGTCAGGATCTCGATGCGCTCGACGGCGGCCAGCGGGATGGAGTTGAGATCCTGGCCCTGGCCGGCTTGCGGCGCAATCGGGGCGCGACGGCCGTCGATCAGGATCAGGGTACGGGCGCCGCCCAGACCACGCAGGGACAGTTCGGCGAAGGACTGCGCCGACGAACCGGACTGCGGGCGGAACGAACCGAAGGAGTTGAAGGTTGTGTTGCGCAGATAGTCGGCGACGGACACGTCACCCGACAGTTCCAGCTGTTGACGGTCGATCACGGTGACCGGAACGGAGCCTTCGGCATCCGTGCGCTTAATGCGCGAACCGGTAACCTCGACGGTCTCCATCTGGGCGGTGTCGCCGTCCTCATCGTCCTGAGCGAAGGCCGGAGCCATCGACAGGGCGGCCACCGAGCCAAAAGCCAGCGCGGCGGTGATGGCGCGATTCAGTTCACGTAGTTGCAAGCTCATTTAGCACTCTCCAAAAGACTTCACGGATACTTCTCGGGACTTTTTGCCTTCCTGACAGGACTCACGTCCTAGCCCCATCCCTGAGCGTCGTGGAGGCTAACAAAAAGCTAACGCTTGCAAAAGTGCCACTTCAATGTCTCTTTTGCGCAACATTCTCGGCTTAGGGGGACGTCGATGAGCCGATATCGCACGTGCCGAGTTTCGTGTGACACGATCGAAACGGAAGGCTACCGTTGAGGGCCAAGTGCCTGCTTGGCCGCGGTTTCTCTTGTTCCGTCGGGACCCAGGCGCGAACTGGCCGAAAAGCAGCGCCGCAGGCGCGGCGCCCTCCAAGGGCTGCAAGCCGTGATCTGGCGCGCTCCCGGAGGGCCAAGCGCCTGCTTGGCCGCTGTTGCTCTTGCTCGGTTGGGGCCTGGGCGCGTACGCAGGTACGCCGCCCTGCAGTGGCCGGCTGTCGTATCCTCCATACCCTGCCGTATTCAGTAACCCACGCATGTCCAACACGCGTCGCCAATTTCTTCGCCATGCGGTCCGGCTGGGTCTGACGTCGACCTTGTTCGGTAGCCTTGGCGCGCTGGCGGGCTGTGAAGCGCCGTCGCGGCGCGCCCGGACGCCAGGTCAACGCCTCCTGCCGGTGGCCGATGCGACCACCGGGTTGCCATTGCTGCGTCTGCCACCCGGTTTTCGCTATTTCAGCTTTGCCTGGAGGGGCGATGCATTGCCGGGTGGCGGCGTGATCCCGAGCAACGCCGATGGCATGGGTGTGGTCGGCGTCAGTGGTGACGTGGTGACGCTGATCCGCAACCATGAAATCGTCGACGCAGATGGCGCCTTCGCGCCCGGCGGCGAGGCTTACGATGCAGATTGCGGTGGCGGTTGCATCAGTCTGCGCGTGGATCTGGCCGGCGAGAGGCTGATCGCCGCCGCGCCTGCACTGACCGGCACGCTGGTCAATTGCGCCGGCGGCGTCACGCCATGGGGCACCTGGATCAGTTGCGAGGAGATCGTGGTCGGTCACGACCAGATCCGGCCGAAGTCATTCGGTGTGCGCGATCGGCGACTGCGCAGACCGCATGGCTTGGCTTTCGAGGTCAGCGCCGATGGTCCGCCAGCCGCGCGACCGATTGCCGACATGGGTTTGTTCCGCCACGAAGCTGTCGCCTTCGATGCCAGCAGCGGCCAGGCCTACCTCACCGAAGATCGCGACGAAAGCGCCGGTTTCTATCGCTACACGCCGCGCGCGCGCGGCGATCTGGCCGCCGGCGGCAGGTTGGAGATGCTGATCGCCGAAGGCGCCAGCGATCTGCGCCGGGGTCTGCGCGTGGGGCAGCAATGGTCGGTACGCTGGGCGCCGATCGACGAACCCGGGCGCGGCCATTCGCCGGGCACCCACGACCAGGGCGGCGTGTTGCATCAGGGCCTGGCTGGCGGCGGCTCGCGTTTCCTGCGGCTGGAAGGCTGCATATCGCGCAGCGACGGCATCTGGTTCACCTCGACTTCGGGCGGCGACGCCGGCGGTGGTCAGATCTGGCGCTTCGACCCACGCAACGCGGTGCTGCAATTGATGTACGAAGTGGGCGACCGCGACGAGATGGACTATCCGGACAACATCGCTGAAGGTCCGGGTGCCGGCATGGTGATCTGCGAGGACAGCACGATCCGCAAGCGCCAGAAACTGGTCTGGCTCGGGCGCGACGGACGACTGTTGACGCTGGCGGAGAACAACTCGCGCATCGACAGCGTCGACTACGCTTCGGCCGAGTGGGCCGGATGCTGCGTTTCGCCGGATGGCCGCTGGTTGTTCGCCAATGTATTCCGCCCGGGCTTCACGGTGGCTATCACCGGGCCGTGGGACGATCTGCTCAAAACCTAGGACGCGATTGTGAACGTTTCTGCGCTGTCGACATTGGCACGGGCACGCTGGAGTGCCGTTCTGCTGCTTTGCTGTGGATTGCTGCTGGCGACCGGCTGCGGTGGCCCGCGTCGTGTGCTGGGCCCGCCCTCGTTGAGTGTGCAGGAGATCGAGACCAGCGATGGACGTTACATCGCCCGGGTGCGCGTCGACAGCCCGGCGAGCATGCCGGTGACGCTGACGCGCTTCGATTGGCGCTTGAGTTTTGCCGGCAACGCGGCCGCCAGCGGCTCGCAGGCGCTGTCGCAGACGCTGGCGCCGGTGTCCGGAGATGTCATTCGCATCGACCTCGGACCGGTGGCTGGGCTGCCTGTGCTCGGCAGTCTCGGCACCGACAGTACGGCGGCGTACGTTTTCGAGGGCGAACTCCACTGCTCCGAGCCTAAAGTGACTTTTCCGCTGCGCTACGACGGACGCCTGCGGGCGACGCCGGGCAAGCCGGGATCGTTCCGGTGACCGCGCAGGGTGAATCCGCGCCCCGCGCAGCCCGACAGTTCGACGGAGGCCAGCACGCGGTTTCCACCTTTCGCAATGCAGGATCAGGTCAACAAGGTGGAATCCCTGTCGGCGACAGGGGTTCCACACTACGAATCACTACGGCCTACAACACATTCTTGACGCAGGAAAGACGCCCATGAAGTACACCGCTCCGCAAACCGACATGCGTTTCGTGCTGTTCGACGTGTTTGATGCCACCAGCATCTATGCACAGCTCCCTGGTGGCGAAGAGGTCAACCGGGAACTGGTCGAAGCGATCCTCGACGAGGGCGCCAGGTTCTGCGAACAGGTGCTGGTGCCGACCAACGCCATCGGCGACGAGGAAGGCTGCCATTTCGACAAGGACACGCTGTCGGTGACCACGCCGCCGGCGTTCAAGGACGCCTACAACCGTTTTGTCGAAGGCGGTTGGAGCGGCCTGGTCGGCGACCCGGCGTACGGTGGCCAGGGCATGCCGGAGAGCGTCGGTTACATGTTCAAGGAAATGATCGAATCGGCCAACGTCGCCTGGGGCACCTATCCGCTGCTGTCCGCCGGCTCCGTCGATGCGATGACCCATCACGGTGAACAGTGGCAGCGCGATGTGTTCATCCCGCGCATCCTGTCTGGCGAATGGACCGGCACCATGTGTCTGACCGAACCGCATTGCGGATCGGACCTGGGCTTGCTGCGCACGCGCGCCGAGCCGCAAGCCGATGGCAGTTACCGGGTGTCCGGCACCAAGATCTTCATCACTGCAGGCGACCACGACCTGACCTCGAACATCGTGCATCTGGTGCTGGCGCGTCTGCCCGACGCACCGCCGGGCACCAAGGGCATCAGCATGTTCATCGTGCCCAAGTTCAAGGTTGGGCGCGACGGCACGGTCGGCGAGCGCAATCCGGTTGCGCCCGGCAGCATCGAACACAAGATGGGCCTGAAGGGCTCGGCCACCTGCGTGATGAACTTCGATGGCGCGGAGGGCTATCTGATCGGCCAGCCGAACCGTGGCCTGAATGCAATGTTCACCATGATGAATACCGCACGGCTCGGCGTTGGCGTGCAGGGCCTCGGCCTGATCGAGGTGTCGTTCCAGAACGCGCTGGCCTACGCCAGGGATCGGCTGCAGATGCGCTCGCTGTCGGGGGTGAAGCGCCCGGACAAGCCGGCTGACCCGATCATCGTGCACCCCGACGTGCGCCGCATGCTGATGACGCAGAAGGCCTTCGCCGAAGCCGGTCGTGCGCTGTGCATCTATTCGGCGCTGCAGGTGGACCTGGTATCGCGGCACCCGGATGCGGCGGTGCGCCAGCGCGCCGACGAACTGCTGAGCTTCCTGACACCGATCAGCAAGGCGATGCTGACCGAACTGGCCATCGAGTGCACCAGCCACGGCGTGCAGGTGCTCGGTGGGCATGGCTACATCCGCGAATGGGGACAGGAGCAACTGTTGCGCGATTCGCGCATCACCACCATCTACGAAGGCACCACCGGCATCCAGGCGCTGGATCTGCTCGGCCGCAAGATCATGGGCCAGCAGGCCGTGGGGCTGCGCCATTTCCTCGGCGAGATCGGTGCCTTCTGCGCCGCGCATGCCGACAACGCCGCGATTGCGCCGCAGGTCGCCACGGTCGCCCGTTACGCACAGGAATGGCAGGAACTCACGCGCGAAATCGGCATGAAGGCCGCGCAGAACGCCGACGAAATCGGCGCCGCGGCGGTCGATTACCTGTTCTATTCGGGTTATGTGGCCTTCGCCTACTTCATGGCACGCGAAGCCGAAGTGGTGTCGCGCGCCGATTTTGCCGGCACCGCAGAGTTCCGCGACGCCAAGCTGGCAACCGTCGGCTTCTACTTCGACCGCCTGTTGCCGCGCACCCTGACCCACGCCGCCGGCGTGCGCGCAGGCGCAGCCTCGTTGACCACCGGCGTCGAGGCGGCGTTGGCGTAGCCACGGTCGCCGGGGTTGCGCAAGCGGAGCTTCTGTAGTGCCGAGCTTGCTCGGCAAGGAAGCTCGAAGTGCAGCGGAGCAAGCCCCGCTCTACGAGAAGCTTTTGTGGTGCCGAGCTTGCTCGGCAACGAAGTTCGAAGAGCAGCGGAGCAAGCTCCGCTCTACGAGAAGCTTTTTGTAGTGCCGAGCTTGCTCGGCAAGGAAGCTCGAAGTTCAGCGGAGCAAGCTCCGCTCTACGAGAAGCTCTTGTAGTGCCGAGCTTGCTCGGCAAGGATGTTCGAAGAGCAGCAAGGAAGCTCGAAGAGCAGCGGAGCAAGCTCCGCTCTACAAGAAGCTTTTGTAGTGCCGAGCTTGCTCGGCAACGATGTTCGAAGAGCCGCGGAGCAAGCTCCGCTCTACAGAGAGCGCAGCGAAGTGCACCCATCCAGCACCGCCCATCCCCTCGCCCTGCTCTGCCGGGTCGGCTTTGAGCCCGACCTGATCGACGAACTGCGCGCGTGGTTTGCGGCCAGGTCGCTGGTCGTGGAAATCCATTCGGCCCAGGAAGCCGTGGTGCGAGTGGCTGCCGTGGCCGTGGCGCCAAGGCTGGCGGAGCTGGTGTTCGCGCGCGACTTGCTGGTGGTCGAGCAGGAGTTGTCCGATCTCGACGTGAAGGATCGCGTCACGCCGATTGGCCGCGCGCTCGGACTCGTTGGTGCCTTCGCGCAACTGGTGATGCTGACGCCGGACAGCGAATCGACCAAGCCGCTGGCGCCGCTGCTGACGGCGCTGGAGGCGCGTTTGCGCAAACAGGCGACGGCAACTGGCGACGACAGCGCGGCCTCCGTGTGGATGCTGTCGGGCACGCATGCGCTGGTTGGGCGCCCGCCGGCTGACGGTGGCGCGCGTTATCCGGGCGGCGTGCCGCGGCTGAAGTTCCCGCGCGGCGCGCCATCGCGCTCGACGTTGAAGCTCGACGAGGCGTTCCAGGTGCTGCTGACCGAGGCCGAACGCAGCGCACTGCTGCGCCCTGGACTGACCGCCGTCGATCTCGGCGCGGCGCCCGGGGGCTGGACCTACCAACTGGTCATGCGCCAGATGCGGGTCACGGCGATCGACAATGGTCGCGTCGACGCGACGCTGATGGCGAGCGGCCTGGTCACCCATCTGCGCGAAGACGGTTTCCGCTACCGTCCGGCCAGGCCGGTCGACTGGCTGGTGTGCGACATGGTCGAAAAGCCCGGGCGTGTTGCCGAGCTGGTGGCGCGCTGGTTTGCATCGGGCTGGTGCCACGCGGCGGTGTTCAATTTGAAGTTGCCGATGAAAAAGCGCTTCGAAGCTTGGTTGCAGGCACTGCAGGTGCTGCGACCGCTCGCCGCGAAGCAGCATATCCGCGCGCGACAGCTGTATCACGATCGCGAAGAGATCACCGTGGCGGTGGTGCCGACCGAGCTGCGCCGGGCGCTGGCGCCGGTGGGAGCGGGCTCCGCCCGCGATGGAAAGCGATCGCGGGTTGAACCCGCTCCCACGGGTAAAACCAGGCGACCTGACAGCCCCTCCGGCAAGACCGGCGGAAAGCGATCGCGGGCTGAACCCGCTCCCACAGGTAAAGCCAGGCGACCTGGCAGCCCTTCCGGCAAGACCGGCGGAAAGCGATCGCGGGCTGAACCCGCTCCCACAGGTAAAGCCAGGCGACCCGGCAGTCCCCCAAGCAAGACCGGCAGTCGACGCTCGCGGACACGCTGAAAGCAACTGGCGCTGTGCCCGGTCACCTGCGTCGAGGATGACCGATGGATGGTTGTCATCAAGCGCGTGCAAGCATAACGTTATGCAGCCGAGGACAGATCGGCTGCGGCATGACTGCGCGAGCAGTCCAGTTCCGCCCCGACCGGGGCACTCAATCAAGTGATCGGAGAACCAACTCATGAGCAACAAGATGATCAAGCCGGTTTCCCTGGCCGTGGGCGCGGCGTTTCTGGGCAGCCTGACGTTTGGCGCCTATGCCGCCGACGGCACCGGTATGCAGGCGACTGATCTGGCGCAGGGCTACATGCTGGTGGGCGACGAGAAAGCCAAGGAAGAGGGCAAGTGCGGCGAAGGCAAGTGCGGCGGCGACAAGGCCAAGGAAGAGGGCAAGTGCGGCGAAGGCAAGTGCGGCGGCGACAAGGCCAAGGAAGAAGGCAAGTGCGGCGAGGGCAAGTGCGGCGGCGACAAGGCCAAGGAAGAAGGCAAGTGCGGCGGCAAGGCCTGATTGGCTGATCCGGCAGGCAACCATGAGCGCGCTGTCCTTGCGTAGTGCGGGTATCGGCTTGCGGCGGAGTCTGCTGCCAGAGCTGGACGCATCCGGCGACCTCTCGCGCTCGATCGATTTTTTCGAAGTTGCTCCGGAAAACTGGCTGGGTGTCGGCGGAAGGCTGGGCAAGGCCTTCCGCCGCTACACCGAACAATTTCCATTCATCCTGCACGGATTGTCGCTTTCCCTCGGTGGCCCGGATCCGCTCGACGAGATCTTTCTGCAACGCCTCAAGGGCTTTCTCGATGAACACGGCATCACGCTCTACAGCGAGCACCTGAGCTGGTGCAGCGACGGTGCGCACCTGTACGACCTTTTGCCGATTCCGTTCACCGCCGACGCCGTGAAACACGTGGCGGCGCGTATCCGGCGCACCCAGGAGATCCTCGGTCGGCGCATCGCGGTGGAGAACGCGTCGTTCTACACGCCACTGGCGAGCGAGCTCAGCGAGCCCGAGTTTCTGCTGGCCATCATCGACGAGGCCGATTGCGACCTGCTGCTGGACGTCAACAACGTCTACGTCAACAGCGTAAACCACCGCTACGATGCGCGTGGATTCATCGACCGCATGCCGGCCGATCGGATCGTTTACCTGCACGTGGCCGGCCATTACAACGAGGCGCCCGACCTGATCGTCGACACTCACGGTGCCGATGTCGTCGACCCGGTGTGGGATCTGCTGAGCTATACCTATCAACGCATCGGTTTGCGCCCGACTCTGCTGGAACGCGACTTCAACATCCCGCCGTTGCCGCAACTGCTGCAGGAACTCGGCCGCGTGCGCGAGCGTCAGGCCGCGTTCGCCGACGCGGCGCCGCGACGCACGCTGAACCCGTTGCGCCATGCCGCAGTTTGAGCGGCTGCAGCAGGCGCTGGCGAGGCATTTGCGCAATCCCGCCGATGTCCCCGTCCCGCCCGGTCTCGAAGACCGTCGCGTGCAGATCTATCGAGAACTGCTGTTCAACAACGTTGCTGGCCTGCTGGCAGGCAACTTTCCGGTGATCCGGCGGCTGCTGGATGAACCGGAATGGCTGGCGATGGTGCGGCGCTTCTATGCCGAACATGCCGCGCACACGCCGCTGTTCCATGAGCTCGGCAGCGAATTCGTGCGCTTTCTCGGCGAGCATCCGCAGCACTGGTCAGGCCAGCGTCCGTTTCTGCACGAGTTGGCGCACTACGAATGGGCGGAACTGGCGCTGGATCTGGCCGACGCCGATATCGAAAGTGCCGCTGTCGGCACGCAGGCCGGCGATCCGATCGCGGATGTTCCGGTCGCATCGCCGGTCGCCTGGGTGCTCGGCTATCGTTTCCCGGTGCATCTGATTCGCGTCGATTACCAGCCCGTCGAAGTGCCGTCGCAGCCGACCTGGTTGTTGATCTACCGCAACCGCAAGGATCGCGTGCAGTTCCAGACGCTGGAGCCGCTGGCGGCACGGTTGCTGCAGCTGACGCAGGAGTCGGAAGGCAAGACCGGGCACGATCTGGTGATGCAGATGGCGGCGGAAATCGGTCACCCGCGGCCGCAGGAACTGATCGAACCGGCACGTGGATTGCTCCAGGGCTGGATGCAGCGGGATGTGATCGTGGGGACGCGGGGGCGGTGAGGCTTTTGTGTCCAGACTTGTCTGGACGCTTCAAGGCTGTGGTCTTTGTGGGTCCAGACTTGTCTGGACGCTTCTTGCTTTTTGAGAAGAGGAAGCGTCCAGACAAGTCTGGACCCACCAAAGCCAAAGCCACAGCCTCAGCCTCAGCCTCAGCCACAGCCACAGCCAAAGCCAAAGTCACAGCCGACACTAACCGCGGGCCTACGCGCGGCGGCTGGGCAAGGTCTGCCTGAAGCCCCGCTGGCCGGCATGCTGCAGCGCGGTAGAGTGCGGACTCTAGCGGCGCTATCTTTACGCTTCCTTCGCATTTCAGCGACCCAGATCAATCGTCATGAGCGCCGTTCGCAGTAATGACGCCGGCCCCGGGCTGGCACACGTCCAGGAATCCCTGAAGACTCTCGTCAGTGGCCCCAAGTTGAAGGAGGCGCATGCGTTTTCCGCGCTGCTGTTCGAGCACCTTCCGGAGGACGAATTCGGCGAGCGCACGCCGGCGGTTTGGGCGGCGCTGACGCTGGATCTGCTGCGTTTCTTCCGCGAGCGCCCGGCGCACGGCGTCAAGGTGCGGGTGTACAACCCGGACGGCGACGACGATGGCTGGGAATGCACCCACACGGTGATCCAGATCGTCAACGACGACATGCCGTTCCTGGTCGATACCGTGAGCATGGCGATCGCGCAGGACCACACGCTGACCCACCTGATCATGCATCCGGTGATTCGGGTGCAGCGCGATCCGGGTGGACATGTGCTCGGCTTCGGCGCCGAGGACGGCGAACGCGCCGAGTCGATCATGCACATCGAGATCGACCGCCAGACCGAACCGGGCCGGCTGGAGGCCTTGTGCGAACGCATCGAACGCGTGCTCGGCGACGTGCGCGCCTGCGTGCGCGATTTCGATGCCATGCACCACCGCGTGCTGGCGCTGGCCGAGGGCCTCGGCCAGCGCGAGTTGCTGCACGACGCCGACCATGTGGCCGAATGCGGCGATTTCCTGCGCTGGATCGCCGACGATCACTTCACCTTCCTCGGCTACCGCGCTTACGAAACCACCCAGGTCGATGGCACCAACGTGCTGCGCGCGGTGGCCGGCAGCGGCCTCGGGCTGCTGCGCGGCGACGAGTCGCAACTGCCGATGCGGCCGCTGTCGTCGCTGGCGGCGCGCGATCTGCCGGCCAACACATTGCCAGACCTGCTGATCCTGTCGAAGACCAATGCGCGCTCGACGGTGCATCACCCCGGTTACATGGACTACATCGGCGTGCTGCGTTTCGACGCCAACGGTCGCCCGGTCGGCGAGGACCGCTTCCTCGGCCTGTACACCTCCACCGCGTACACCACACGGCCGAAGGACATCCCGCTGATCCGTACCAAGGTCGACGCGGTGTTCGCGCAGAGCAAGCTGCACCGCAGCGGCCATAACGCCAAGCGCCTGCAGCACCTGCTGGAAACGCTGCCGCGCGACGAACTGTTCCAGTCGACGGTCGACGAGTTGTTCCAGACCGCGCTTGGCATCCTCAACCTGCAGGAGCGTCAGCGCACGCGCCTGTTCGTGCGTCGCGACCGTTTCGGCCGCTATCTGTCGTGCCTGGTGTACATCCCGCGCGACCGCTTCACCAGCGAGATCCGCGAGCGCATCGAGCAGACGCTCAAACGCGTTTTCAACGGCGAGCGCTTCGATTCCTCGGTCGCGGTGTCCGAGTCGGTGCTGGCGCGCCTGCACGTGGTGGTGCGACCCAAATCCGGCGAAAAACCGGAATACGATGTCCAGGAGATCGAGGCGCGACTGGCGCAGATCGTGCGCAACTGGCAGGACGAGTTGCGCGACATCCTGATCGAGAAACACGGCGAGGAACGCGGAATCAAGCTCGCCAACCGCTTCGGGCGCGCGTTGCCGGCCGGCTACATCGAGGCGGTGACGCCGTGGGTCGCCGCGGCGGACGTCGAGGCGGCATCGCAACTGAAGGACAGCCAGGACGTTCGCCTGCAGCTTTATCGTCCGCGCAAGAAGAGCGACGGCGCGCTGCGCTTCAAGGTGTTCAAGATGGGCACGCCGATCGCCCTGTCCGACGCCCTGCCGATGCTCGAGAACATGGGCCTCAGGGTGCATTCCGAGCACCCGTACGAGATGCAGGTGCCGGGCATCAACATCCACATCCAGGACTTCGAAGTCGAACCGGCGGTTGCGCTCGGCGAAAACCTGGATCAGGCGCGCGAGCGTTTCCAGGCGGGCTTCGAGCAGATCTGGCGCGGTCGCGTCGAGAACGACGGCTTCAATCGCCTGCTGCTTGCCGCCGAACTCGATGTACGCGAAGTGACCGTACTGCGCGGCTACTGCAAGTACCTGCAGCAGGTCGGCGTGACCTACTCGCAGGCCTACATGGAACGCGTGCTCGCGCTGCACCCGGTGACCACGCGCATCCTGGTCGAGCTGTTCCGTGCGCGTTTCGACCCGGAACGCGAGGTCAAGGCGCATGCCGATGCGTCGCGGCGCAGGATGGAACGCGACTTCGGCGCGCTCGCCACCGAATATGTGCGCAACCGCGTGCCGACGATGGTCGCCACCGTGCTCGATGCCTACATCAAGCCACGCGCGGAACAGGTGACCATCCTCGAAAACCTGCTGTCCGAGCTGTTCGAGCAGGTTTCCAGCCTCGACGAAGATCGCATCCTGCGTGCCTTCGAAGACAGCGTGCGCGCGACCCTGCGCACCAATCACTTCCAGCGCATCGACGGCAAGCCCAAGGACTACCTGTCGTTCAAGTTCGACTCGTCGAAGGTCCCGGGCATGCCCAAGCCGGTGCCCTATCGCGAGATCTTCGTGTATTCGCCGCGCGTGGAAGGCGTGCACCTGCGCATGGGCACGGTCGCGCGCGGCGGCCTGCGCTGGTCCGACCGCCGCGAGGATTTCCGCACCGAAGTACTCGGTCTGATGAAGGCGCAGCAGGTCAAGAACACGGTGATCGTGCCGGTCGGCGCCAAGGGCGGTTTCTACGTCAAGCAACCGCCGGTCGGCGGCGATCGCGACGCGGTGCTGGCAGAAGGCGTCGCCTGCTACCGAACCTTCATCCGCGGCCTGCTCGACATCACCGACAATATCGTCGACGGCGCGCTGCTGCCGCCGGAGAACGTGGTGCGCCACGACGGCGACGATCCGTACCTGGTGGTTGCCGCCGACAAGGGCACGGCGACCTTCTCCGACATTGCCAATGCGCTCAGCCAGGAATACGGCTTCTGGCTCGACGACGCGTTTGCCTCGGGCGGATCGAAGGGCTACGACCACAAGAAGATGGGCATCACCGCCAAGGGCGGCTGGGAGAGCGTCAAGCGCCACTTCCGCGCCATCGGCAAGGATTGCCAGAACGAGGATTTCACCTGCGTCGGCATCGGCGACATGTCGGGCGACGTGTTCGGCAATGGCATGTTGCTGTCGCGCAAGATCCGCCTGCTGGCGGCCTTCGATCACCGCCACATCTTCTTCGACCCGAACCCGGATTCCGAGCGCAGTTTCGTCGAACGCGAGCGCCTGTTTGCGCTGCCGCGCTCGTCGTGGGCGGATTACGATGCCAGCCTGATCAGCGCCGGGGGCGGCGTCCATCCGCGCAGCGCCAAGTTCATTCCGATCACGCCGGAGGTGCGCGCGGCGCTCGGCATCGACGACGAGGTCACGCAACTTGCGCCCGCCGATGCCATGCGCGCCATCCTGAAGGCGCCGGTCGAGCTGTTGTGGAACGGCGGCATCGGCGTCTACGTCAAGGCGGCGAGCGAATCCCACGACGAATGCGGCGACCGGGCCAACAACGGCTTGCGCGTGAACGGCGGCGAACTGAAGTGTCGCATCGTCGGTGAAGGCGGCAATCTCGGCCTGACCCAACGTGGCCGCATCGAATATGCGCAGGCCGGCGGCCTGCTGAATACCGACTTCATCGACAATTCGGCCGGCGTCGACACCTCGGATCACGAGGTCAACATCAAGATCCTGCTGAACACCGCCATCGAACTCGGACAGTTGACGCTGGCGCAACGCGACGAACTGCTGGTGGCGATGACCGACGAGGTCGAGCGCCTGGTGCTGTTCGACAACTACCGGCAGAACCTGGCGATCAGCCTGATGCAGGAGCTGTCGATTCCGCGCCTTGGCTCCAAGCAGCACTTCGTGCGCACGCTGGAACAACAGGGCCTGCTCGATCGCGCGCTTGAGTATCTGCCGACCGACGCCGAATTCGAGGAGCGCAAGGCCAAGGGCCTGGGGCTGTCGCGGCCGGAGCTTTCGATCCTGCTGTCCTATTCGAAGATCGTGCTCTACAAGCAGTTGCTCGACTCCGATGTGCCGGAGGACGCGTACCTGTCGAAGGAGCTGCAGATCTACTTCCCGACGCCGCTGCGCGAGCGCTTTGCCGAGACCATGGAAAAGCACCGCCTGCGCCGCGAGATCATCGCCACCCAGGTGACCAACTCGATCGTCAACCGCATGGGCTCGACCTTCATCATGCGCATGGCCGAGGACACCGGCAAGAGTGCCGGCGAGATCGCCAAGGCCTTCACCACCGCTCGCGAAGTGGTACGCGCACGCGAGTGGTGGGCCGAAATGGACAGTTGCGCGGGTGTGCCGGAACCGGTGTACCTGGAGGTGACCCTGGGCATCTGGAACCTGCTGCGCAACCTGACGCGTTGGCTGTTGCAGTTGCCGGTCGAGCGCCTGGAGATTGCCGCCAGCGTGGAGCGCTTCGCGCCGGGCTTCGAACAGTTGGTCAGCGCACTCGACGAAGTTTTGCCGGAGAGCTATCGCCAACGCTATCGCGACAAGGAACTGGAGCTGACCGCGGCCGGCTATCCGCAGGCGATGGCGCGCCGGATCAGCGCGCTGGGTGCGCTCAATGCCGCCTTCGACGTGATCGACCTGGCACGCGAGCGGAATGTCGCGGTGGTCGAGGCCGCACGCGTCTATTTCGACATCGGCGAAGCGCTGCACCTGAAATGGTTCGCCGACGCCATCGAGTCGTTGCCGGTGAAGGGCCGCTGGCATGCCAATGCACGCGGCGTGCTGCGCGACGAACTGTTTGCCGAGCGCCGGGCGCTGACCGCGCAACTGCTGCAGATGTCCAAGCCGGAACAGGGCGGGCGGGTACAGGCGTGGCTCGCGGCCGCCGACAGTTCACTGACTTTCACGCTCGGCATGTTCAACGAACTGCGCACGCAAAAGTCGCTGGATTACCCCACCATTTCGGTCGCGGTGCGGCGCCTGGCGAAGCTGGTGGCGGCAGGGCAGCGCTGAGGCCCCGGTTGCAGGAGCGACGTGTACGTCGCGACCATTGGCGACGGCGCGTCACCGGTCGCGACGCACGCGTCGCTCCTGCATCGGATCCCCCTGCGGCCGGGAGCGGCGCGCACGTTGCACCGGCATTCGCGCATGCCGCGCAGCTGCACCCGCTAAACTGGCGCATGTCCTTTTCGCGAGCGCGAAACATGCCGGGTCCGGCAGATCCTGAGCAGACGCTTGCTGCGAGCAGCGGCGATTTCGACGCGCGCACGGCGGTCCCGGATCAACCGCCCGCGCTGGTCGAGACGGAGGCGGCCGGTGAGCCGACGGTCGGCACCAGGATCGGCCCCTGGTCGCTGATCCGACTGCTCGGCCACGGTGGCATGGGTGCGGTGTTCCTGGCCGAACGCACCGAGCACGACTTCCATCAGCGCGCTGCGCTGAAGCTGATCAAGCTGGGCATGGACTCGAACGAGATCCTGCACCGTTTCCTGGTCGAGCGACGCATCCTTGCGCGCCTGGAACATCCCAACATCGCGCGGCTGATCGACGGTGGCGTCGACCAGCGCGGCCGCCCCTATTTCGTGATGGAGTGGGTCGATGGCATCGCACTGACCGAATACGCCAATCGTCACCAGCTCGACGTAGCCGCACGCCTGAGACTGTTCCTGAAACTCTGCGATGCGGTCGCCCACGCGCATCGGCAACTGGTGGTCCATCGCGACCTCAAGCCGGGCAATATCCTGGTGGATGCGCGCGGCGAACCGAAGTTGCTGGACTTCGGCATCGCCAAGGTCCTCGAAAGCGACAACCCGAACGATACCTCTGCCACCGGGCCACGCTTCTTCACGCGCGCGTACGCGGCGCCGGAGCAGATCCGCGGCGAGCCGGTGAACACCGCGACCGACATCTTCGCGCTGGGTGCCGTGTTGTTCGAACTGCTCAGCGGCACCGCATTGCATCGCGCCCGCGGCGGCAACCCCAGCCACACCAACGACATGCTGGTACAGGCGCGTCGTCGCGCTGGCGGCGATGGTCCCGCGGCGGTATCGCCACGCATGCTCGCCGGCGACCTGGCGCTGGTGGCGGCGATGGCGGTGCGCGCCGAGCCGACGCGTCGCTATGCCAGCGTCGAGGCCTTCGCAGAAGACTTGCGCGCCTGCCTCGCCGGCCGCCCGGTGCGCGCGCGTGCGGACACCAGCGCCTATCGCGTGTCGCGCTTCCTGCGTCGACACTGGATGGGCGTGTGCGCCTCGACTGCGGTGCTGCTGGCGCTGGTGGCGGGCGCCGGATTGGCGCTGTGGCAGGCGCAGATTGCGCGCCAGGAGGCCCTGCACGCCGAAGCGGTCAGCGACTTCCTGGCCACCGTCTTCGAGAGCGCGACGCCAGAGGGCGCTGCCGGCGGCGACATCACGGCACGCTCGCTGCTGGATCGCGGCAGCGAGCGTATCGAACGCGAACTTGCCGATCAGCCAGCGGTGCGTGCGCGCCTGTATGCGACCCTGGGTCGCGCCTGGTTCTACATTGGCGACTACGCGCGCTCGGTCGAGTTGCACGAGTCCGGTCGCGCGCTGGTGACTGCCGACGACTGGCACACCCAGGCGCGTCTGCTGCGCGGGCTGGCGCAGGCCGAACTGGCGACCGGGCAAGTGCGCCTGGCGCGCACGCACGTCGACCAGGCGCTGGCACTGCTCGATCAGAACGATCCCGGAGACACCCTGATGCGTGCGCTCACGTTGTCGGTCTCCAAGAGCGTCTACGGCGCCGAGGGCGACACCGCGCGCGCGCTGAGCCTTGCGCAACAGGTGTATCTCAGTCTGTCGCGGTTATCCGGCGCGGATTCCGACGACACCCTGGAGGCGCTGAATGACGTTGGCAACTGGACGCTGGAATCGCGCGATGCGGCTGCCGCGCTCGGCATCTTCGACCAGGTGATCGCCGCGCGCCGCCGTATTTCCGGCCCGGATCACCCCGAACTGGCCACGGCGATGCACAACCGAGTGCTCGCGATCGCCCAACTCGGACGCCAGCAAGAAGCGCTGCAACAGGCACGCGCGGTGGTCGCACTGCGCCGCCAGATCCTGCCGAGCCTGCATCGGGATCTGGCGCGCAGCCTGGGCACTCAGGCGTCACTCGAATCCAGCCTGGGTGACCCTGCGCAAGCGCGCTCGACCCGCAATGAGGGCATCCGCATCCTGCGCGCGCAACGGCGCCCCGACTTGCTGCTGCTCGGCCAGGAACTGACCAACCATGCCACCGACGCATTCCGCACCGGCGATCTGGTCAGCGCGGCGCGCGAAGCCGGCGAGGCGCTGGACTCGTTGCGACCGCTGCTCGGCGCGAGCGATCCGCGCGTGCTCGCCGCGGGCAGTTATGTCGGCCTGATCGAGACCTATTCGGGCCGACTGGCCGAAGCGGAGGCGCGCCTGCGGGTGATCATTCGCCAGGAGCAGGCGAATGCGGATCTGGCACTCAGACTGGCGACGCGGCGCTATCTGGCGCGCGCCGTGCGCTGGCAGGATCGCGCCGGCGACGCCAATCAGATCCTGGCCGAGGCGCATGCGTGGTTAAATGATCCGAGCACGCAGGTGTCGGCCAACGCGCGCTCGCGGGTGCACGTCGAACAGGCGTTGACGCTGCTTGCGCTGGGCCAGCTAGGCAGTGCACGCGACGCGCTGGAGCTGGCCAGACAGGCCCATGAACAGGCGCGCGCCGGCACCCTCGACCGGGCGCAATGGCTGACGGCGCAGGCTCGGCTGGCACTGCAATCGGGCGATGCGGCGGACGCGCAACGCCACGCGGAGGAGGCCGTTCGCAGCCTGCGCGCCGATTTCCCGGAAACTCACTGGGAGGTCGCCGAAGCGCAGGGATTGCTGGCCATCGCCCGCTGGCAACTGCAGCCCGGACCGGCCACGCGCGCGGGGGTCAGCGAGGCGCTCGCCTGGCATCAGCGCGAACGCCCGTGGCATCCGGATACGGCGCAATTGCGTCAGCTGCTGGATACGCCGAAGCCTTGACCAGGCCCGAGCGCCGAATGCAACTCGGCGCTTTTCGACCTTCGTGTTTCTACAGCGCCGCCAGCACCGCTTCGGCGCTCGACACCTTGAACTCACCGGGTGCTTCGACGTGCAGGTGGGTGACGACGCCGTCCTTGGCCACCAGCGCAAAACGCTGGCCACGCACGCCCATGCCGAACTTGGACGCGTCCAGTTCCAGGCCCAGCGCCTTGGCGAACACGGCATTGCCGTCGGCCAGCATGTAGACCTCCTCCGGCACCGACTGGCTGTTGCGCCAGGCGTCCATCACGAAGGCATCGTTGACCGCCATGCAGACCACGGCATCCACACCCTTGGCCTTGAGCGCGTCCAGGTTGTCGACATAACCCGGCAGATGGCGCGCCGAACAGGTCGGGGTGAACGCACCGGGCACCGAAAACAGCACCACGGTCTTGCCGGCGAACAAGTCATCGGTGCTGATCTGCTGCACGCCGTCCTTGAGGTAGCTCAGAGTTGCCGAGGGGATGCGATCGCCGATCTGGATGGTCATGGGTGGGTTCCTTTGGGTCATGAGGGATGCGGATTCTAGCGGCAGACAAACCATGTCGGTCGCCGCCCGGAAAAATGTAAAACGTCAAACGTCAATTCAAAGCGCGCGCCCAAATTGACGTTTCACGTTTCACCCTTTCACCTCAATCCCAGCGATCATCGCGCACCCACACCACCCCCTCCTCGATGCGGATCGGAAACACCGCGGTCGGTTCGTAGGCCGGCGCGCACAGCGCGGCGCCGGTGCGCAGATCGAATCGCGCGCCGTGGCGTGGGCATTCGATCTCGTAACCACACAAGGTGCCGCCGGTGAGCTCGCCACCGTCGTGGGTGCACACGTCCTCGATGGCAAAGTACTCGCCGGCGACATTGACCACGGCGACCTGGGCGCCGTCGACGTCGACCACCTTCCAGATGCCGGGCCCGAGTTCGGCGCAGCTGCCGACCTTGATCCATTCGCTCATGGGTTGTTCTTCCGGTTGGGGCGCGCCGGGATCGCAGCGCCGCGGATTTCGATGTCGGTGGAGGTCTGCAAGCGACCCTGCAGCGCGCCTGCCAGGGTCGCCCACGGCAGGGTTACGGTCTTGATGCGATTGGGATGCCCGAGCACACCGAGGAAAGCGTTGAATTCGCCCAGGCGCGGATCGGCGGCGTGTTCGGGATTGCGCGTCAGCAGATCGATCGCCGCCTCGGCCAACGCGGCGGCTTCACCGACGCTGCGCGCGCAGATCAAATCGCCCATGATCGACGTCGCCGCCAGCGTCAGTGCGCTGGCGTCGGCCTGGAAGGCGAAATCCGCGATGTTGCCGGATTCGATCGCCAGATCCAGTTTCAGCTTGTCGCCGCACAGCACGTTGACGCCTTCCGCGCTGATGCTGGGCGCGCTCAGGCGACCGCGGCGCCGCGGCGCGCGGTTGTGGTCGAGTACCACGGTTCGATAGGCATCGGTCAACGACATGGCGTCATTCTGCCCTGTCCCGTCGGCGCAATGTGAACGGACGTCGGTCGGCGCTTGCTGACTCCTGCGCCCGCGACTTACCCTGCGCCACCGCCATTCGACGAAATCTGCATGCGCCGCGCGATCTGCGCCCTGGCACTGATGCTGTGCGCCACGCTCGGCCTGGCCGCCGACGTCGCGCCGTCGCTCGCCTTGCCGGCGGAGCCAGGCCCCTGGGTGGTGCGTGCCTACTTCGACGACAAGGCGCAACTGGCCACGGTGACGCGTCGCACCGAGCCGTGGGAGGTGCACCACGCCCAGGGTTATGCGCTGGTCGAGGTCGCCAACCGTTATGAGTACTCACTGCTGACCGCGAATGGTTTGCGCGTCACCATCGATGCGGAACTGACCTCGCTGTTGCGCAATCCCGCGGCAAACCCACGCTCGATTCCGGCCTTCGCCTGCTATCGCACGGTCGAAGAGACCCTTGCCGACATCGACCAGCTGGTGGCCGCGTTTCCGACGCTGGCCAGCAGCATCGACATCGGCGACTCCTGGGAGAAAGCGCGCAATCCGGCGCTCGGCCACGACCTCAAGGTGCTCAAACTGAGCAATTCGGCGATCGCCGGACCCAAGCCGAAGGCCTTCGTCATCGGCGCCCTGCACGCTCGCGAGTACACCACGGCGGAAACGCTGATGCGCTTTGGCGAAAGGCTGCTGGCGCGTTACGCGGAGGATGCCGACGTGCGCTGGATGCTCGACCATCTCGAATTGCACCTGCTGCCGCAGGCCAATCCCGATGGCCGCAAGAAGGCGGAGCTGGGACAGTTGTGGCGCAAGAATGTCAACGAGGATTATTGCGGCGCAAGCAGCAACTCGCGCGGCGCCGATCTCAATCGCAACTTTCCTTTCGGGTGGGGCGCGCACGGCGGTTCCAGCGGCGCGCCCTGCGACACCACTTTTCGTGGGGCTGCCGCTGCCTCGGAACCGGAGACCGGCGCCATCGTCGCTTACCTGCAGGCGCTGTTTCCGGATCAGCGTCCGCCCGACCTGGTGACGCCGGCACCCGTCGACAGCTCAGGCGTGTTCATGGACGTGCACAGTTATGGCGAGCTGGTGCTGTGGCCGTGGAGCTTCGGCAGCGATCCCGCGCCCAATGGCGCTGCGCTGGCCACTTTCGGACGCAGACTCGGCGCGATCAACGGTTATCGACCGCAGCAGGGTATCGAGCTGTATGTCACCGATGGCGGCACCAAGGATTTCAGTTACGGCGAGCTGGGCGTCGCGGCGCTCAGCGTCGAACTCGGCAGCAGCTTCTTTGAATCTTGCGAGAGCTTCGAGGCCAACGTGCTGGAGCGCAATATCGCGGCACTGACCTACTTGCTGCGCAACGCGCGCCGACCCTACCTGGAGCCGTCCGGTCCGTCGATCGAGCATCTGTTGAGCGCCCCGGTGGAGGCGGGAGAACCGGTGCTGCTGATCGGTCAGGCCAACGACGCGGCCTTCAACCAGAGCAACGGCAGCGAGCCGGTGCAGCCGGTGATCGGGGTCGATGCCTACATCGGTCGGATCCCGTGGAGCGAACCTGCAAAGGCGGATGCCATCGCCGTGGCCGTGGACGGCGAATTCGATGCGCCGATCGAAACTTTCCTGCTGGATCTGGGAACCAACGAACTGGAAATCGGGCGCCACGCCATCCACCTGCGCGCACGCGACGCCGGCGGCGCCGGTCCGACCTGGGCACGCTACGTCGACGTGGTTGCCCCAGGCAGCACGGCGCGGTTGCTCGGCAGCGTGCGCGACGCCAACAGCGGCGCGCTGCTGGCGGTGCCAGCCCTCGTTCGCCTGGGCGAATACGGCACGCTGGCATTGCCCGGCGCCGGTTATGCGCTGCGCGCACCGGTCGGCAGTTACCCGATGAGCGTCAGCGCCACCGGCTACGCGCCATGGACGTTGAGCGACGTCGAACTGGCGACCACGACCAGCCACACGCAGGACGTCGAACTGCTGCCGATCTGCACCATGATCAGCGACGACGCCGGCAACGGACTGGCCAACTTCAGTGCGCAGTCGCCCTGGGGCATCGGTACCACGCATTTTGTCAGTGCGCCTGCCGCGTTCACCGATTCGCCCGCCGGCAACTACGCCGCGAACGCCAACAGCGCGCTGTCGCTGGTGCCGCTCGATTTGCGCGAGGTCGGCAATGTCCGCCTCAAGTTCCAGTCGCGCTGCGATACCGAGTCCGGTTTCGATTTCGGCCGCGTCGAGGTCTCGACCGATGGCAGCAACTGGTCGCAGCTGTGGAGCTGCAGCGGCGACAGCAACTGGAGCGCCGTCGATCTCGATCTTGCGCAGCTCGACGACAGCGCCACGGCATATGTTCGCTTCCGCTTCACCTCGGACACCGCCGTGCAGCGCGACGGCTGGAGCATCGACGACATCGTGATCGAAGGCACCGGTCCGGTTTGTGGTGGCGCACCTCCGCAGACCGTGTTCGCCGACGGTTTCGAGTGAACCCGGCTGCGATTCGAATGGCGGGTTCGGGAGGTACTCCGCGGATGATGAGCCCGCGCCCTGCCCGCTTTCGTTCTGGACTCGCCTACGCGCCGTGCATGACAATTCGGCTTCTGGCTGGTCTTTGAGGCTTCACAGTTTGTCCACGTACCCGCTCCTGTCGACCATCAACGACCCTTCCGACCTGCGCCGCATGCCGCGCGAAAAGCTCGCGCCGCTGGCCGACGAACTGCGCGCTTTCGTGCTCGAATCGGTGTCGCAGACCGGTGGCCATCTGTCCTCGAATCTCGGCACGGTGGAACTGGCGATAGCGCTGCACTATGTGTTCGACACGCCGCAGGATCGTTTGATCTGGGACGTCGGCCACCAGAGTTACCCGCACAAGATCCTCACCGGTCGGCGCGACGCGATGACCGGCCTGCGCCAGCTGGGCGGCATCAGTGGATTCCCGCGCCGCGAGGAAAGCGTCTTTGATGCGTTCGGCACCGCGCATTCGAGCACCTCGATCTCGGCTGCCGCCGGCATGGCGCGCGCCGCCGTGATCAAGGGCGAGAAGCGCCACGCGATTGCGGTGATCGGCGATGGCGCGATGACCGCCGGCATGGCCTTCGAGGCGATGAACAACGCCGGCATCGAAAAAGACCTGCCGCTGATCGTCATTCTCAACGACAACGACATGTCGATCTCGCCGCCGGTGGGCGCGCTCAACCGCTATCTGGCGCGATTGATGAGCGGTCAGTTCTACGCCCACACCAAGAAGGGCATCGGCAAGGTGCTGGCGATGGCGCCGCCGGTGTACGAACTGGCGCGGCGCCTCGAGGAACACGCCAAGGGCATGGTGGTGCCGGCGACCATGTTCGAGGAATTCGGCTTCAACTACATCGGGCCGATCGATGGCCACGACCTCGAATCGCTGGTGCCGACGCTGCGCAACATCACCGAGCGCATCGACGAAGGCGATGGCCCGCAGTTCCTGCACGTGGTCACCAAAAAGGGCCAGGGCTACAAGCTGGCCGAAGCCGATCCGGTGCTCTATCACGGCCCGGGTCGCTTCAATCCGAGCGAGGGCATCCGCCCGGCAAAGGCCGGCAAGCAGAGCTACACCCAGGTGTTCGGCGAGTGGCTGTGCGATATGGCCGCAGCGGATCCGCGTCTGGTCGGCATCACCCCGGCAATGCGCGAAGGCTCCGGCATGGTCGAGTTCGAGCAGCGCTTCCCGAAACGCTACTTCGATGTCGGCATCGCCGAACAGCATGCGGTGACCTTCGCCGCCGGCCTCGCCTGCGAGGCGATGAAACCGGTGGTGGCGATCTACTCGACCTTCCTGCAACGCGGCTACGACCAACTGATCCACGATGTCGCGCTGCAGAACCTGCCGGTGGTCTTCGCGCTCGACCGCGCAGGCATTGTTGGCGCCGACGGCCCGACTCATTGCGGCGCCTATGACCTGGCCTACCTGCGCTGCATCCCGAACATGGCGGTGCTGGCGCCGGCCGACGAAAACGAATGCCGGCAACTGCTGTCGACCGCTTTCGCCCACGATGGTCCATCTGCGGTGCGTTATCCGCGTGGCAGCGGTCCGGGCGTCGAGGTGCGCAAGACGCTGGATACGCTGCCCTGGGGCAAGGGAGAAATTCGTCGCCGTTGTCAGGCGGTTGCGGGACAGCGCATCGCGATCCTCGCCTTCGGCGCGCCATTGCAGGCGGCGCTGGTGGCCGCCGAACGCATCGATGCGACGGTCGCAAACATGCGCTTCGTCAAGCCGCTCGACGAGCAACTGCTGATCGAACTGGCGGTCAGTCATGATGCGCTGGTGACCGTCGAAGAAGGCTGCATCATGGGCGGCGCCGGCGGCGCCTGCCTCGAAGCCCTCGCGGCACACGGCCTGGCTTTGCCGGCACTGCAACTGGGCCTGCCCGACGAGTTCATCGAACACGGCGACCCGGGACGCCTGTTGGCGCTGAACGGACTGGATGCCGATGGCATATCCCGCGCGATTCGCCAGCGCTTCCCGGCGGGCAAGAGTGTGCGCGCTGCGGCGTGAGGTTCGGTCGGGGAGAAGCCGTCTTTTGACAGGTCCAGATGGTCTGGACGCTCTGGACCACAGAGCCAATGCCGAAGCGTCCAGACAAGTCTGGACCTACAAGAGCCAATGCCGAGGCGTCCAGGCACGTCCTGGCCTGCATGAAGCGCGCGAGCACCAGGCTGTTGCCACACGCCGGTGCGTAGCGTGTGGCGATACTTTGGCGGTGCCGGTGCTGCCGGGGGCACGGCCACGCATTGCAGGTTAGCATCACACCGTCACAATTCATGGACACGGCGTCCGCATGGAACTGCTGGGTTTGCTCGCGGTACTGTTCTTCCTGTACCTGCTGATTGCGCCGGCCGTGGCCTGGGGCAAGGCCAATGCCGCAAGGGCTGCCAGCGAGGAACTGAAGTCGGCGTTGATCGCCCGCATGGCCGAGATGGCGGACTTGCGCAAGCAGGTCGCGGGCCTGCGCGAGCAGCAGCGGGCATTGCTGCAGCGCTTCGAGGAACTCGGCAAAACGCCCCCCGAGCAGCCGGTCGAAGACGCGGCGCCGACGCCCACAGCGGTCGCGCGCGCAGCCACACCGACCTCACCCGAGCGCGCCGACTTCAGTTTCGATCCGGCCGAGTTCGGCATTCCGCAGCGCACCGCGAGCGCTGCGCCGGTCCCGCCCGAGCTGCCGCCGGCTGCGGTCGTCGCTGCGCCTGAAGTGGCCGCTGCGCCTGAGGTGGCCGTTGCGCCGGTCGAACCGATCGTCGCCACGCCAGATCTTGCGCAGGCGCCGGCGCACCAACGCTGGAATCTGGAGCCGCTCGAGGTGGCTGAATCCACCCAGCCCGACGTGCCTGCGGCGCCTATCGCTGCGCCAGCCACCACGGAGCCGGTCGCGGTGGCGCGCAGCGCCTGGTCCGAGAGCGCCAGCGAGACCCCCGTCAGGCCCGGCGCGCCCGAGCGCGAACCGGTGTGGAAACCGAAGCCGCCGACGGGTCGACCGATGCCGCCGCCGCGCGAGCGCGAACCCAGCGAACTCGAAGGCAAGGTCGCCGAGTGGTTGCAGGCGGCCAAAGGCTGGCTGTTCGGCGGCAATCTGGTCGCCAAGATCGGATTGCTGATCCTGTTCATCGGCGTCGCCTTCCTGCTGCGATTTGCCTCCGCCTATGTGGTGGTGCCGATCGAAGTGCGCCTCGCCGGCATCGCCGCAGGTGCCATCGCCATGCTTGGCTGGGGTTGGCACATCCGCAATTCCAGGCCCGGCATTGCCTTGCCGGCGCAAGGCGCGGCCCTGGCGACCCTGATGCTGGTGACCTTCGGCGCGTTCAAGATCTACAAGTTGCTGCCATCCGGACCCACCTTCGCGCTGCTGCTGGTGCTGGTGGCGTTTACCTGCGTGCTGGCGGTGCTGCAGGATGCGCTGTGGCTGGCGGTGTTCGGCATCGTCGGCGGTTTCATGGTGCCGATCCTGACGTCGAGCGGCGAAGGCAGCCACGTGGCGCTGTTCAGTTATTACGCCCTGCTCAACGCCGGCATCCTCGCGATTGCCTGGAGGCGCTCGTGGCGCGTGCTGAATTTCCTCGGCTTCCTGTTCACCTTCCTGATCGGCACCGCCTGGGGCGTGCAGCGCTACGAGGCGGCGCATTACGACAGCGCCCAGTTCTTCCTCGCGCTGTTCGTGATGTTCTACGCCGCCATCGCCATCCTCTACGCCTGGCGCCAGGCGCCGCAGTTGAAGTCCTATGTCGACGCCACGCTGGTGTTCGGCGTGCCGATCGTGGCGATGGGCCTGCAATACGGCATGGTCAAGGACATGCACCTCGGCAGTGCCTTCTCGGCGCTCGCCTTTGGCCTGTTCTACGCCACGCTCGGGCTGCTGCTGTGGCGTTGGCGCGCCGGTACGCTGCGTCTGCTGGTCGAGTCGTACCTCGCGCTGGGTGTGGTGTTCGGTACTCTGGCGATTCCGCTCGCCTTCGATGGCCGCTGGACCTCGGCCGCCTGGGCATTGCAGGGCGCCGGCATGGTCTGGGTCGGCTTGCGGCAGAAGCAGGCACTGGTCTGGCGCTTCGGCATCCTGCTGCAATTCTTCAGTTGGCTGGCGTTCGTCAAATCGCTGACCGGGCTCGACCCGGTGACCGCGCTGACCGAACACATCAGCCTCGGCTTCCTGCTGCTCGGCGCCACCGGCGTATTCCTGGCATTGACGCTGCGCCGCCAGAGCCTGCCTGTCGGCGACGACGAAGACGCGGCGCGGGCGCGTTTCGGTGGCTGGGCCAGTGTGTTCATCAGCATCGCCGTGATCTGGCTGCTCGGCGGCATGTGGGTCGAAGTATGGCTGCGTGTCGATGGCGTGCATCGCGCCAGCCTGTACGTGCTGACCGCGATGGCGCTGGTTTACGGGCTGCAGTGGCTCGGCCGGCGCAACGACTGGCGCATGCCGGCGGTGCTCGGCGGTGCGGTCACGGCGCTGGCCGGGATCACCTTCCTGGCGCTGATGGCGCGTTACATGCGATGGCACAATGTGGAGGTGTATCCCGAGGCCAGCTTCGGTGAAGTGCTGAGCGGCGGCGCGCTGTTCGGCGGCGCCCTGCTCAGCGCCGGCGCGCTGGTCTCGGCGTTCGCCTTCAAACGCCGCTGGCAGCAGGCGCTGGATGCGGTCGAGGACCCCAGTCGCGACCAGCGTGCAGCAACCGCCTGGCTGCTGCTGGCGCTGTTCTGGTTCTGCGGTTTCGCCCTGCACGGCGCCGCGCATGCGCTGGCATGGCTGACCAGTCCGGCCGCCGACGCCGTGGCGGCGTGGTACCAGATCAGCTTCTGGGCCGCCTACAGTGTCGGCCTGGCGCTCTGCGCCTGGGGCGCGATGGCGCTGGCGCAGCGCTTCGCCTTCCCCAACCGCGACCTCATGCTGCGTTTCGCCTGGCCGGCGTTGACGGCCGTGGCGATCTGGGTCTTCATGGTGCAGGTTTCGCCCGGCGTGATGGTCGAACGCCTGCTGCAGTTCAACTGGGCAGCAGACAGTCCTGGCCTGATGCTCGGCGCCGACGTCTTGCGCGCCTTCCTCGGGGGTCCATTGCTCGGCGCCTTGATCCTGGCCGCACTCACCTGGATCGGGATTCGCCGACTGCACAACGAGGCGCGCTCGCCGGGACTCAGCGACGAACAGCGCAGCACCGGCGTTGCCCTGTGGTTGATCGGCCTTGGCGTCGTGATCCACGTATTGCTGGTCGATGTGCTGGCGCAGTTGACCACGCATACGCTGGTGATCCAGGGCGCCATGGCTGACGAGCGGCTGGGTTGGCTCGGTTATGCCGATGCGCGACTGCTGTGGATGACGCTGGTCGCGGTGGCCGCGCTTGTGCTGGCGCAGGCGCGCAACCTGCCGGCGCTGCGCTGGCTGGCGGCGCCAACGGCGGTGGTTCAGGCGCTGGCCTGGCTGACCGTTCTGACCCAGGTTTACGAACGCGCGCAACTGCCACGCCTGGGCACCGGCGTCGCGCTGCTGATCGTTTGGCTTGGTATGGCCTGGTGCATGAAGTTCTGGCAGGCGCGCTGGTCGGTCACCGATGCCAGCCTGAAAGCGATGCACTTCAGCCGGGTGATCGCGCCATGGCTGATGCTGGCACCGGTGGTTTCGCTGAACCTGATGCCGTGGCTGGTCGGGACAGGCGAACTCGCCACCGAGATGGCCGATTCGGGCTGGATCGTCGCCGGCATGTGGCCGGATTACCTCGCCGCGTGGGCGTCGATCGGCGCGCTGTTCCTCGGACTGATGCAGGTGCGACGCGCCGGCTGGCCGTTGACGCCGTTGCACGACTGGTACGGCCGATGGGTGATTCCCGCTGCGTGCCTGTGGGCGTTGCTGCTGGTGGTTTACTGGAACCTGCGCCAGGACGGCAGCATGGCGCCGCTGCCGTATCTGCCGGTGCTCAATCCGCTCGACCTGACCAGCGGCTTCGTCGCGCTGCTGCTGGCCGATCTGTGGCGACTGTACGGCAGTAACGCCACGCCCGATCAACGCCGCATGGTGATCCGCACGTCGATGGCACTGGCCTTCGCCTGGTTCAATCTGATGCTGCTGCGCACCGCGGCCAGGTATCTCGGCCTGCCCTATCGCTTCGAGCCGCTGTACCAGTCGTATTTCGTGCAGGCGATGCTGTCGCTGGTGTGGACGCTGTGCGCCTTCGCCTTGATGCGCTTCGCCGCGCGCCGGCTGTCCAAGCCGTTGTGGATGGTCGGCGCCGCGCTGCTCGGCGTGGTCGTGCTCAAGTTGTTCCTGGTCGATCTGCGCAACGTCGAAGGCGTCGCCCGCATCGTCTCGTTCATGGGCGTCGGCGGGCTGATGCTGCTGATCGGGTACCTGGCACCGTTGCCGCGGGAAGCTGAGCAAGCTTCATCAGAGCGTACGTAGGTCACGTTGGCCGCTTGCGGCCTACGTGACAATGCCCTGTCACGTAGCTCGCAATGCGAGCAACGTGACCTACATTTGGCACACTGAGGTCACGATGACGAGTCGGCAGATGCAGTTGCGGGACACTTCCGCCAGCGGGTTTCGACAATTTGCAAAGCGCTCGATCACCGCCGCCCTGCTGCTGTTCCTGCCGCTCGCGGCTTTCGGCGATCAGGTCCCACTGCACGCGCCAACACCGGCGGAATTCGCGATGCAACTGCCGCTCAGCGTCAGCGGCGAAAACGGCGTGGTGCAACTGCTGCTGCCGCTGGAGATCTACCAGCACTCGCGCAGCGCAGAGCTTGCGGATTTGCGCGTCTACAACGCTTCCGGCCAGGTGCTGCCCTACGCACTGCACCGGCCGAGTTACCGCACGCGCATCCAGACGCGCGAACGCGCGGGAGCGCTGTTTCCGATTTATGCGAGCGAAACCGTGCGCGGATCGGCGAGCAGCCTCGACCTGCAGTTGCGCACCGGCGCGGATGGCTCGCTGCTGACCATTTCCGCGCCCGGCGCCGGCGCGGTCCCGACCGCGACGCAGCAGCGACTGGCGGCGCTGATCATCGATCTTGGCCTGAGCGAGCCCGACGAGGTGCTGGAGAGCCTCAGCTTCGAACTGCCGGAAGCGCACCGCGACTATCGCGCGCGCATCGCGGTCGAGCGCAGCGACGATCTCAAGCTGTGGGATGGCATCGCCCACGATGGCGTCGACTGGATCAGCGCCGCCGATGCCAGCCAGCGCCTGGTCAACGATCGCATCGAAGTGCAGGGAGGCCAGGGCCGTTATCTCAAGATCCGCTGGGTCGAGGGCGATCCGGTGGTGTTCGCCGCGGTGCGCGCGCGCTGGCGCAGCGCCTCGGTGGCGCTCGACCCGACGCTCGAAGTGGCGCTGGATGCGCAACCGGGGCGCGTGGCCGGCGACTTCGCCTACCAGGCCAGTCCGGCGATTGCCGCCAGCGCCATCGGCCTCGATCTGCCCGAGGCGAATACCGTGCTGCCGGTGAGCATCGGCTTCTACCGCGAGTTGCGCCAGCCAGAAGCAAAATGGGTGTTGCAGACACGTCTCGACAGCACTTTCTACCGGCTGACCCACAATGGCCGGGAACGCCAGTCGAGCCGCATCCACATCGCGCCGATGTCAGGGGCGGAATGGGTGGTGCGTCCGCACACCGCTGGCCACGCCGCGCCGCGACTGGTACTCGGCTGGCAACCGCAGACACTGGTGTTCAATGCCCAGGGCAGCGGTTTCATCCTCAGCGTCGGCGCCGATCCGAAGATCTACGCACGCTGGACCGGCGGTCCGTCACCGATGGAGCGGGTCGCGCCCGGATACAGCCGCGACGAAATCGAAATGCTGGAACGCGCGAAGCCGGGAACGCTGCAACCGACGCCACCGCTCGCCGAGGCCGTTGACCCGATCGTCAGCCCGGTCGACGACGCCGCCGAGGCCGCCCGCATGCGTCGTTTCGCGCTGTGGAGCGTACTCGGCGTCGGCGTGCTGCTGCTCGGGTTCATGACCTGGCGGCTGTTCCAGCAGGTCAACGCATCCGACAAACCGCAACAGTAGGGTGGATCCGCCGCAGGCGAATCCACGGAATTGCAAAAGTAGGGTGGATCCGCCGCAGGCGAATCCACCGGACAGACTTCAGTCGCCGAACAGGCGGCGCAGTTCCGCACCCTCTGCGCCGACGCACAGTTGCCCGATCAGTTGGCGCCAGAAATCGCCAGATTCGAGATCCCGTCCCTGGCGCTCGGCCTGTTCATCGAGCCAGTTGAACAGCGCCGGTGGCAGCCGCAAGGCCAACCGCGCCAGTCCGACTTCGCCGCGCTTTATCGCCGCAACCATTTCCGGCTGCCCGCACAGGCGAGCAACCAGCAATCCGATCAGCTCGGTACGCCGATTCGAATCGAGGTCCGCTTGCGGGGAAGCAGCGACTGCATCCGCGTTCCCGCCCCTGCCGTTGTCCGCAAGCAATACACTGCTCATCGCCGCCAACGCGCGACGTAGTGGACTGGCCTTGGTCCGTGCCGCCGGCGCTGGTGGCGCCAACGCACCCGGGCAGGCATCGCGCGAAAGAAACGCCGGCATGTCGAGGAAGTCGTCGCCGCCTGCCGGCGTCGCACAAGCTATCTTGCCGCTGTCGGTGGTCCCGCCCCAACCCACCGCCAGCATCTGCGGCACCACACGCAGCTCAGGCAGCCGATCGAGTTGCTCGCCCGCTGCGCGTTGCAGCACCAGCGCGATGGCACTGTGTTCGGTCACCAGCTGGTAGTCGATCGCCAGACGGGTTGCCGCAGCGACATCGGCGACACCCGACAGTCGCTGCTGCGCCAGCATCCGCGCCAGCGTCGACGGCGCCGTTGCGTCTGCGCCAAGGCGGCGCAACGGCACGCGCAACTGCTGTGCCATGCCCGCAGCATCGATCCAGCTGACATCGGCAAAGTTGACGTCCGCGGCGACATCCAGGCCGGCGCTCAGGATCACGCCGTCGCCCGGATAAACCTCGCTGGGCCCATGGGTCCATGCGGGTGCGGCTGGCCAGCGCACGCGCAACTCGCGCAGCGCGCCCGTGCGCACGCGCGCGAAGTGGCGCTGGATGCGCTCGGCCATGGCATCGCCGGGCAGCACGCGTTCAAGCGCGCCGCCGGTGGCACGCGTGAGTGGCGCAAAAGTGGTTTCCACGGCGGCCGATCCGACCGCCACCGCGAATACGCGTACCCGATCGCGTTCGCAGCGGCGCAGGAATTCGCTCGAGTCGAGGTTCCAGACCTCGCCATCGCTGATGATGAACAGCACACGCTCGCCGCCGACATCCGCAGGCAGGCGCGCCAGGTCGTCGAGGCCGGCATTCAGCGCCGCCAGCAACTCGGTGCCACCGAGATCGGCCTGCAACTCGTCGGCGGCCTGCAGCATGGTGTGCTGCACCGGCACCGTGGCCGGTTGCGGACGTCGCAGCAAGTGTTGCTGGGTCGACCCGAAGCGCAGTACGTTGACGCGGTCGACCGGCCTCAGTTCGGCGACGATCGCGCGCACCGCCGCACGCGTCTGCTCGATCGACACGCCACCCATCGAGCCAGAACAGTCGACCACCAGTTCGGCGACCACCGGGCGCAGCGTGTTGAGGTCCGCCTGCGCGCAGAAGGCGATCATCGCGGCATCGCGCCCGGCCAGGTCGGCGTCGATGCGACCAGCCACGCAGGTCGACTGCGTCGCGTCGCGCAGGTCGATGACGATGTCGCGATCGAGCAATCCGCGCTCGATGCTGAAATCGACGCCGTGCTCGACCGCACGCACGGCCAGCCGATGCGTGGCGGAACCGAGTTGCGCCCCTGCCAGCAGTCCGCGAACCTGGCCATCGAGGCGAAATCCATGCTCGGCGAGCAAGTCGACGACAGGCTTGTCGGCGGGTTGCAGCGTGCTTGCGCCATAGCGCGGCGCGATCGTGGTCGGCAGCGTCAGGCGCACGCGGTCGCCGTTCCAGGTCAGCCACTGCGCCAGAACAATGCGCAGCGTAAGAGATTCGCCGGGTTTCAGATTGCCCAGCGCGATGTTCAACAGGTGGTCGTCGACCCAACGGATCGCAAACGCACTGTGGCCTTCCGCCAGCGCCTGTTCGTAGCGCATCTCGGCCACGACCTTTTCCTGCACCCGGCCGCGCAGCCGCAACTCGCCGATCTCTGCCTCGACATCGAGCAGCACCGCGCCAGTCGGCAGCGCGATGGTGTACGCGACCTCGATCGCGCGGTCCTCGCGATTGACGTACTGCTGCGTCAGCCTGATCGTCGCCAGCAGGTCGTCGATGGCAAGGCCGAAATGGGTGGCAATCAGCGGCGACTCGGCGCGCGCGATCGCGCCGGGCGCGGTTCGCGCGGCATGCACGGTGTCATTCATGAACTACTCCTCGGTGGTTGACGCGTCCGGCGCATTTGCCGCCAGGTTCGCGTGGGCTTCGAGCACGGCGCGGATGAGCGCGCGCAACTGCTCGGGGCTGAGCCGCGCCTGGTCCGGTGTGATCACCAGTTCCAGGCCGTCGGCCAGATAAACGTGGGTGCGTACCTCGATCGCACCGGGCGCGCGGCGTGCTGGGGTCGTGATGTCGCCGTTGGCGAGCAGCTCGGCAATGCGCGCCAGCGACAGCCCGGCCTCGCTCCACTTGCGGATGCGCAACAAGGTCTCGAGGTGCCCGGCGTCGTACCAGGCGCTGCGTGTGCTGCCATGCGGGCGCGCCAGCAGTCCCTTCTGGATGTAGAAGCGCGCCGTGCGCAGCGGCACATCGGCCGCCGCGGCGAGTTGTTCCAGTGTCAGTTCGGTTCGATCGTTCATCGCGCCGATCAATAATTCAGACAGTTGTAGTGTCGTAATTAGTGATCGAATCCATGGTGGTTGTCAAGCACCGGACGGAACAAGCAGCGCGGCAAGCTCCGCTCTACAAAGGCGGGCGATTCGCCGCTCCTGTAGAGCCGAGCTTTCTCGGCCAGGGGCCTGTCGCCGGACCGGCGCAGCCCCGGATCAGTCGGCCAGGCGTCCGCCGCTGACTCGGTCGTTGCCGGACAGATCGATGATCGTGCAGGTGTCCAGATAGCCATGGTCGGCGAGTATCTGGCGCACATTCGCGCCCTGGGTCCAGCCGTGCTCCAGCAGCAGCCAGGCGCCGGGCTTGAGCACGCGCCGCGCATCCGAGGCCAACAGGCGCAAGTCCGCCAGCCCGTCGTCGGCAGCGACCAGCGCGCTGCGTGGTTCACCGCTGGCAACCAGTCCGGGCAGATGCGGATCGTCGTCGCACAGATAAGGTGGATTGGACAGCAACAGGTCGACGCTGTGATCGGGGAGTGCCTGCAGCCAGTCGCCGCGCCAGAAGCGCACAGGCGCGCCGAGCCGGCGCGCATTCGCATGGGCGACGGCCAGTGCCGCCGGACTGTCGTCGACGGCGCAGACGGTCGCCGATGGACGCTCAAGCTGGAAACTGATCGCCAGCGCGCCGCTTCCGGTTCCCGCATCGACCACGGTTCCGGCGCGCCCGACCGGCCAGTGCGCCAGCGCAGCTTCGAGCAGCACCTCGGTGTCGGGACGCGGAATCAGCACGCCGCGGTCGACGGCAAAGCTGCGTCCGTAGAATTCGCGCTCGCCGACCAGATAGGCAAACGGCTCGCCACTGCAACGACGCTGCCAGAGTGACTGGAAGCGGCTGGCGAGATGGCCATCGGCGACGTCGCGCAGGCGAGCGTACAGGCCCGCGCGATTGCGTCCCAGGGCGTGCGCCAGGAGCAGTTCGGCATCGAGTCCATCGACCCCCGCGGGCGCGGTCGACTGGGCCTCGCGAAGCAACTGCGCATGGGTGACCGCTTCTTCGGGGTTTCGTTCTGTCACGCCAATCGGTCCACATCGGCCAGTTTCGGGAGATATGCTCGCCGCTTCCGATCGACGATGCCACGACACCATGCGCTTTGCTGCACTCCTCTGTCTGACCGCGGCGGCGCTGGCCGGCCCGCGCGACGCCGATGCCTGGGGCCGGAACGGTCATCGCATCGTCGGCGAACTGGCCGAAGCGCGCCTCGATCCGCGCGCGAAGGCCGCGGTGGCCGAACTGTTGGCGGGCGAACCGGAACCGACCCTGGCCGGCGTTTCGGTCTGGGCCGATCAGGTGCGCGAAGAAGCGCCGGAGTTCCGCTGGACGGTGCCACTGCACTGGGTCAATTTCGAGTCCGGAACTTGCAGCTACCAGGCGCCGGTGAATTGTCGCGACGATCTTTGCGTGGTTGCCGCCATCGAGCGCTTCAGCCAGCAGTTGGGTGACCCCTGGCTGCCATTGGCGACCCGTCGCGACGCACTCAAGTTTGTCGTGCATTTCGTCGGCGACGTGCACCAGCCGCTGCACGCCGGATTCGCGTTCGATCGCGGCGGCAACGATTTCCAGATCAGCATCATGCGCGAGGGCTGGAACCTGCACTCGGTTTGGGACTCGTTGATCGTCGAAAGTCTGAAGCTCGACTGGCCAGCGTACCGGGCACGACTGGATACGATTCCGCTGACACCGGCGTCGCAGTCCCTGGTCGCCGTCGACCGGCCACGCGCCTGGGCCGAAGAATCCTGTCAGATCGTGCAGAGCGGCGACTTTTATCCGCCGCGGCACAAGATCACCGGCAAGTACCTCGAAGCCAAGCGGCCGCAGGCGGACCAACGACTGAAGCTCGCCGGTGAGCGCCTGGCCGCACTGTTGAATCGGGTGCTTGGCGAAGGCTGAGGCCGGTTCGCCTGTGGGAGCGACCTTGTGTCGCGAGCTTCAACACTCCAAAACTCGCGACACAAGGTCGCTCCCACTCAAAGCCTCTACTCGAAGCCATCGCGCAGCAGATCGACCGCCGGCATGTGCATGACGATGCAGTGAATGGCACCGGCCAGGCTGATGATCGAACTGCAGTTGACCGGCACGATGGTGCGGGTCGGGAAGGCCTGCTGGAACACGGCCAGCGCGTTGGCGTTCTCGCTCGGGTAACCGTTGAAGTTGCACATCAACACGGTCCGGTTGAGGATCACCGCATTGGCATACGTGTAGTGCGAATTGCTGGCGCGCCAGCCGCCGATGCGCAGCACGCTCTTGCCGCGACTGGCGAGTAGCGCCGCAGTACTCTCGGTCACCTGGCGCGGCACCGTGTAGACGCCGCCGGTGTTCGGGTACTCATTGACGATCACGCGGCCGTCGTCGGCCGGGAGCATCCACATGTCGATGTGTTGCGTCGAATCGAAGCTCGCCGGCAGTGGATCGGTGATCGTCACATCCAGGCCTTGATAGGCCAGGTAGTAATCGCGGATCTGCTGCTCGCTCAGGCCCGGATTCTCGTTGGCGATCAGCCGCGTCATGTAGGCGCTGCCGTCGTCGAACAAATGGAAATTGCCACCGCCATGCGTCAGCGGCATGTCGTACCTGGTTTCGTTCAGTTGCTGCGCGACAAGGACAGGCACCGCGTCGTCGTTGGGCCGCGGGCGGTTGTAGACATGATCGACCATCGAGCGGCGCCCGCCGTCGTCGATGTAACGCGGACCATAATCGCGGATCCACACGGTGTCGCTGGCGCCGACGATGAACTGCACGCGACTCATGACGACACCTGCGCCGGACAAGGTCGACGCCGCCGACGCCTGCAAGCCGCTGGAGACGACCACGTACAAAGTCATCTCCGGCTCGCCATTGGTCATCGCGACCGCCATTTCGGTCAGTAGAGTGTTCTGCGAACCCCAGCGGATAAGCAGACCCGCATTTCGCTCGTATTCGGCCGGGGTATCGACCGTTCCCGAAGGCGGCACCAATGCCATCCGCGACAAGTCTGGCAAGCGCCAGCGCGCGCGTTCTTCGGGCGTGAACCCGCGCGGCAGCGTTGGCTCGTCGTCCTTGATCGTCGCCAGATACGCCGGATCTGCAAGCTTGAGCTGTTGCGCAGCCAACGGGCCGGCGCACAGCAGAGCGCAGAGCGTGATGATGATTGCGCGCATGGACGACACTCCCTCAACGTGCTGAGACCTGTGGGAGCGACCTTGCGTCGGGAGCCCTCTGTCGAAGGGCTCGCCACGCACGGCCGCTCTCACAAAAAACAACGCAAGTATCTGAAAGAAAAACTCTTTCCGCAAAGGACGCAAAGAACGCAAAGAACGCAAAGGAAAGCAAAGCCAGCAGAACATCAACACCTTGGTTCTTGGCTCTCTTTGCGTCCTTTGCGGACAAAAAGGCCGTCCGCATGGTCGTCGCCAGTTTGATGCGCGAACGAGCGCACCGACAGGGGCGACCGAGGCTCTCTCCAATCACGCCGTAGGGCATCGATTTTCATGTGGGAGCGGATTTACTCCGCGAGCGCCTTCGCGGGATGAACCCGCTCCCACAGGGAT
>CALEZI010000023.1 GCA_937928755.1 uncultured Rhodanobacteraceae bacterium
AGCTGACCGGCTAAAGCCGGTGGATTAAACCTTGTGATGGACATTTACTCCGCGATCGCTGTCGCGGGATAAACCCGCTCCCACAGTTCCCTTGAAGTTGCCTTGGATGGAGATGCCGATGATCGAGTTGGTGGGTTTCGATGCCGACGACACGCTCTGGCACAGCGAGCCGTACTTCCAGGACGCGCATGCGCAGTTCGAGCGCATCCTCGGCCGTTACCTCGATCTCGCCGACACCCGTGTGCACGAACGCCTGCTGGCGACCGAGCGCCGCAACATCAAGTTGTTCGGTTATGGCGCCAAGGGCATGACGTTGTCGTTGATCGAAACCGCGATCGAACTGACCGACGCGGCCATCAGCGGTCGCGATGTCCAGGCGCTGGTGGAACTCGGCAAGGCGATCCTGGTGCACCCGGTGGAGTTGCTTCCGGGAGTTCGAGAGGCCGTCTGCGCCGTCGCCGAGCGCCATCGCGTGGTGATGATCACCAAGGGCGATTTGTTCCACCAGGAAGCCAAGGTGCGCGATTCGGGCCTCGCCGACCTGTTCCACCGCATCGAAGTGGTCTCGGAAAAGGACACCGCGACCTACCGCCGCCTGTTCGAAGAGTTCGCGCAGGCACCGGCGCATTTCGCGATGGTCGGCAACTCTCTGCGCTCGGATATCGAGCCGGTGCTGGCGCTCGGTGGCTTCGGCGTGCATGTGCCGTACGCCGTGACCTGGGCGCTGGAAGCCGAACATGCGGCCGACCTCGATTCGCCGCGCTTGCGCGTGGTGGAGAACATGGCGGCGGTACCGGCGGCGCTTGCGGAACTGGATCGGGTTGGATGTTGACGGGAGGAGCGGGCTCGTCCCGATCTCGCATCAAGGCTCGGGTCACGCGGTCGCTCCCGCCGCTTCGTGGCCCTACCTGACCTACATCCTGGCCAGCGCCTCGACGAATCCCTGCGGCAACTGCCATTGCCCCAGCCACCCGCTGCGGGTGCCGGTCAGTATCCGCAGCATCTGCTGGCGCCCGCCGGGCAAGCGCCCGAGAGGCAGCAGCAGCAGATCGCGCGCCCGCGCCGCCCAGTCCAGGTCGGACTGGAACATCGGTGTCAGCCAGCGGCTCCAGAACTGGTAGGCGCGAACATGCTGACGGCGCGCCGCGGCGAAACCGGCGAGCACGCCATCCAGCGAGGCATGTTGCCCCGTCGAATCAGGCGACGAATCGCGCAATGCAGCGCGCAGGCCAAGCGCATCGAGCAGCCCCATGTTGACCCCCTGCCCCAGTTGCGGGCTCATCGCGTGCGCGGCATCGCCCAACACCAGCAATCGGCCGCGATGCCAGCGCGGCCCGAGCACACTGTCGCGGTAGCTGGCGCGCGCCAACTGTGCGTGACTGAGCAGATCGTCGACGTGCTTGCCGAGTGCGGGCCACAGTGCGAGCAACTGGCGCCGCCAGGCGTCCAGGTCCTGGTCCGGCCAATGCGCGAACTCGTCGGTACGCAGACTCCAGAAGAAGCTCATGCGCGGCGTCGGATCGCCGGGCCGACTGCCGACCGGCAGCAACCCGATCATTTGCCGCGCCAGTCGGTAGCGTTGTCGCAACTGATCTGGCCAAGGCCAGTCGCGCAGCGGCAGCAAGCACCACAACGCGCCCCACGGATAGGGCCGATCGAGGCGCACCTCGGTCAGCAGGCCGCGCAGGCGCGACGCCGCGCCATCGGCGGCGACGATCAGATCGAACGGACCGTGGTTGCGCCCGTGCTCGTCGAGCAGGTGACCGCGGTCTACATCCACGCTGACGATGCGCCGTCCGGCATTGATCTCGACGGCCGCCGGCAATGCCGCATGCATCAGCTCGAAAAGCGCGCCGCGCTGCAGGCCCAACCCGAACAAGCGCGAATCGAGGTCGGCGTAGGCCATGTCCATCACTGCTCGCCCGCTGGCATTCTCGCCGTAGAGCCGGTTGACGCGCACGCCGTGGGCGAGCGCGCCGTCGAGCAGCCCAAGTTCCCACAGCGCCGCCATGCCGGTGGGCTGCAACAGGAAACCGGCACCGGTCGGACCCGGTTGCGCCGCCTGTTCGAACACGGCAATTCGATGACCATCGCGCGCCAGCGCGATCGCCAGCGCCTGGCCGGCGCTGCCGTAACCGACGATGGCGATATCGAGCGCGCGCATGGATCAGAGCACGCGCGCGTAGTTCTGCCGCAGATTCTGGTCCAACGTGATCAACGGCGCGCGGAGCAGTTCGGCATGCGCCACGATCAGGCGATCGAAGGGATCACGGGTGTAAGCCAACGGCAGCGCCTGGGCAACGATATCGACGAAACGCTCGGCGGCGCAGGTGATCGCCAGTTCATCGCCGAGATAGCGCGCGATCGCCGCGGCGCCGTGCTTCAGTCGGCCGATCTCGTGCAGCAGCTCCAGTTCCAGAAGCACGGCGGGCGAAAAGCTCAGCGCGCCGCGATCGATTGCCGCAAGGGCCTGACGCCCGAGGCCCGCGGTCTTGCCCTGATAGAGGGCGACGGCGATATGCGTATCCAGCATGACCGTCGCCATGATCAGCGCCTGCCCGGCTTGCGTGTCTCCTGGGTCGCGTAAGCTGGCGCCGCGTCTGCCACTTTCGCCGTCGGCAGTTCGCTCCACAATGCTGGGGATTCGTCGGGACGCAGCGGCGCACCGTGCACCAGGGACTGCGGCTTGAGCAACTGCAAACGGCCGCTGGCCGCGGGCGTGTCGTCGCGCACCAGCTTCAGGCGCACGCCGCGGCGCTCGATCACCAGCGGCACGCCGGTGTCGACGACCTGGTCGGCGAGCTTGAACAACTGCTGGCGCAACTCAGTGAGCGAAACGGACATCTCGAGTACCCCATACGACCTGTACGTACGGTACATTCATGAGAGCAGTGGGTCAAGCGAGCTTGGCCAGTTGCTCGCGATAGCCGCGCGAGAGCTTGAGCTCCTGCCCGCCATCGAGATCGACGAAGTATTCGCCGTTGATGTGCGGACGCAAACGCAGTACATAACGCGCGTTGACGATGGTCGAGCGATGGATGCGCACGAAACGCTGCTCCGGCAGGCGTTCGGCCAGTTCGCGCAAGGACGCGCGCGCCACATGGTTGGCATCGACAGTGTGCACCACGACGTAATCTCCGGCGGCATCGATCCATCGAATATCGGCGAGCGGCACGCGGATCAGCGTACTGCCGTCCTTCAACGTCAAGCGGTCGTCCGCGCGCTCGCCTAGCGACTGCGGCCGTTCGCCGCCGACCAGCGCCAGCAGACGCGCGTGCTGCTGCTCCAGTTCGCTGTGTTCCCGGAGTTTGCGCGCGCGAGCCACGGCATTGAGCAAGCGCTCGTCCTCGACCGGCTTCAGCAGGTAATCGACGGCGTGCACGCGGAATGCATCCAGCGCGTACTGATCGTAAGCGGTGGTGAAAATCACCAGCGGCCAGCGCGACATCGGCAGCATGCGCAGTACACCAAATCCGTCGACGCCGGGCATCTGGATATCGAGGAACATCAAGTCGACATCGTGCTGGCCGATCAGCGCGAGCGCCTCGCGCCCATTGCAGGCTTCGGCAACGATGTCGATGTCGCCGATCTGCCCGAGCCGGTGGCGCAAGCCGCGGCGGGCGAGGGATTCGTCGTCGACGAGGAGGCAGCGGAGGGGGCGAGCGGACGGGGTCATGGGTGTTCGGGCTCTGGCAGGAGCGACGTGTACGTCGCGAACGGGAGGGCGTCGTCGTTGACGGTCGCGACGTACACGTCGCTCTTACGACGCCCCCACTTCAAACGGCAACGTGATCCGCACCCGCACGCCTCCCTCCGGACGATTCTCGACGCAGAAGCGTTGGCGCTCGCCGTACAACGTGGTCAGGCGTTCACGGGTATTGCGCAGGCCCACACCGCCCGATTCGGGTGCGCCGGGGGCAAAACTCGGGGAACCCGGGCCATTGTCGGTGAGCTCCAGATCCAGCCACTCGCCGTTGGCGTGCCCGCGGATGCCAATGCGGCAACCGTCCTCGCTCTTGGCAACCGCAAACTTGATCGCATTCTCGATCAGTGGCTGCAGGATCAGACTCGGCACCAGTGCGGCTTCCGCAGCTGGATCGATCCGGATATCCAGGATCAGGCGCTCGTCGAAGCGCATCTTCTCGATGCTCAAGTACAGGTCCAGCACCTCCATTTCGCGCTTGAGCGGCACCTTCGCTTGCGGATCCTGGTCCAGCGTGAAGCGCAGAAAGCGACTCAGCGCGCCGAGCATCTTCTCGGCGGTGGCGTTGGCACCCTCCAGCACCAGGGTCGCGATCGCGTTCAGGGTGTTGAACAGGAAATGCGGATTGAGCTGGTAACGCAGCATCTTCAACTGCGCCAGGTTGGCCTGCGCCTGAGCCGTCAGCGCGCGCTCGCGTGCCGCCGCCAGTTCGCGGCCATTGCGGATGCCGAACCACAACGCGCTCCAGCTCAGGATGACGTAGGCCGTGAATCCCGAGTAGGCCATGTAGCCGAGGAAACTGGCCGGCTTGCATTCCTCCGGGCAGTAGTTCTGGATCGACACTGCGTAGATCACGCTCATCGATGCCACGATCGCGACGAACGCAGGCAGCGCATACAGGGCCAACTGCGCCGGCGGCAGATGCCAGATGCGCTTGTACAACAGGTGCAGCGGCCAGGTCACCACGGCACCGCCGATGGCGCTGCTGATCGATACCGACAGGTAGGAAATATGCTTGCCGTGGGCCATGCCGGACAGGAAATGCACGGCCAGGAAGCCGAGCCAGCCGGCAACCTGAAAGGCCCAGAACGGGATTCGCGGGACGCTTCGCGCGCCGATTCGATCAGTCATGACGGCAGACTATCGCTTCCGCGCGTCGAAGCGACACCGGTCGGCGTACACGGCGAGCATTCCGGCGCATCGCATGCCCGCTCAGGCCGCGGCGAGCGCAAGCCCCCGGCGCATGCACCGGCGGGCTACGGATCGAGGAAGCCGTCGCCGCGCCAGGTCAGAACCAGCGTGTCGCGGTGCCCACTGACGCCATCGGGCTGCAGCGGTGTGGTTTCGTGGATCACGCGATGGTCGTCGAGCAGGACCGCCGTGCCCGGCTCAGTCATCGTGAAGCGAATGCCGGCGGGCCCGTGCGCCTCGAACACGCGGCTCTCGCCGCCGCGCACGTCGATGCGCTCGATCAGAACCACGGCGACGAAATCGACGCCATCGCGATGCGCGCCCTCCGGCGTCGGGCGACCGATGCCGGCGGCAGTGTCGATGCGGAACTGGTGCATTTCGAGGTAGCGGAGCGGGCGGGCTGCAGCTTCTGCTGCGAGCCTTCCCAGCGCAAGCAACACTGCCTGCAGGCATGGCTCTTCAAGCGTCGCGTCGCGCACCGGCGCGAACCAGCGCTCGAAGCCGCCGTGCAACGCGTTGTAATCGAGCGGTTGCCAGTGCGCGCGCTGCACGCGCTCGGCGATCGCGTTGCCGTCCTCGCTGAGGACAAGCGACGCATGCCGGCGGAAGCGGTAACTGCCGCCGTCGCGCAGATGCGGATCGGCGGGCAGGTCGTCCCAATGGCGAGCCAGCGACGGCCATGCCGCCGGCTCGATGCCGGCAAGCGCGCCGGTGCACGCCGGGCTGAGGCGCACGAATCCCTGCCGGCGCAAGGTATCGAGCGGCGTCGCATCGCCGAGGTTCCAATCGAGGGGTTGGCGCACGGGCTGGGGACCTTGTTCGAAAGGGGGCGAACGCGTGTGTCGCGCCGGTGTGGGCGACGATAGACGTCTGAGCTGCGGTCGTGCGTGGCACCAGCGAGGCACTACGCGTCGTCGATCGCAGGCGGAGCCTGCCCCCGCGGCCTGGCGACCGGTCTGGAGCGGGCTCCACCCGCGAGTACTTGCCGGTTGGCTCGCGTCACCAGGCTGCTGTGCAACGGCCTGGTGCCGGCGACCACGATTGCCACGCCAGCGTCACCCATCCAGACTGCGTGCACCTGGTTCACCGACGCCCTGCCATGTCCGCCTACCCGTTGACCTTGTCGATCCTGCTGCTGATCACCGCCGTCCAGTTCTGGATGATGTTCCGTGTCGCGCAGTGGCGCGGCCGCAGCGGCATCAAGGCTCCGGCGATGAGCGGCGATCCATCGCTCGAACGCGCCATTCGCGTGCACATGAATACGCTCGAACAACTGGGCATGTTCCTGCCGGCGCTGTTGGTTTGCGCAGCGTACTTCGGCGACCCGTTGACTGCCGCCGTCGGCCTGGTCTGGGTGATCGGGCGCATCGCCTACGCCATCGGTTACCAGCAGGCGGCGGCGAAGCGCGAATGGGGCTTCGGCATCACCGCGCTGGCACTGGCGGCGGCGTGGGTGCTCGGCGCCTACGGTCTGGCGATGACGGCACTGTAGCCGGACCAACGTCAGCCGCGCAGACGCCTTATTTCGGCGTCGCGCTCGTCCTGGATACGCTGCTCGACAGCCTCTTCGGACATGCCGGTCCCGGCGAGCACGCGCGCGGCGAGTTGCAGGCTGGCCTCCACGGTTTCGGGAACCACCTGGCTGGCACCATGCTCGAGCAATCGCCGGGCGTGCGTGCCATCCCGGGCGCGCGCGTAGATCGGCAGGTCCGGCGCAAAATCGCGCACGGCGCGCACGATGTGGTCGGCCGCATTGACGTTGTCCATGGTCACGACCAGCGCCCGCGCCTGGTCGATCCGCGTGCGCTTGAGCATGTCCAGACGCGAGGCATCGCCGTAGAAGACCGGGCGCCCCTTGGCGCGCTGCTGCGCAACGTGGTCGGCGTCCAGATCGAGTGCCACGTAGTCCAGATGCTCGACATCGAGTACGCGTGCCAGCGCGTGGCCAACGCGACCGAAGCCGGCGATCACCACGTGCCCATCAACTTCCGCCAGCTCGAGGTTATTGATCTCATCGCCGCTGGCAGCGCGTCGCTCCAGGCGCACCGCCCAGCCTCGCGCCAGGGAAGCCACCATGGGCGTCAGGACCATGCTGAGACCAGCGACGGTCAGCATGAACTGGGCGACAGCCGGATCCAGCAGCGACAGTTGTTGCGCCAGCACGACGACGACAAAAGCGAACTCGCCCGCCTGGCCGAGCAGCAAGCCGGTTTCGAGCGACAGCGCGCGCGACATCCCGAATGCCCGGCACAGGGCGGCAATCAACAGCGCCTTGCCGAGCATCAGGCCGACCACCGCCGCCAGCAGTGGCAGCGCATGGGCAACGATCACGCCGACGTCGATGGCCATGCCCACCGAGATGAAAAAGACGCCGAGCAGCAGGCCCTTGAACGGCTCGATGTCGACTTCGATCTCGTGACGGAATTCGGTCTCGGCCAACAGCAGACCGGCCATGAACGCCCCGAGCGCCATCGACAGGCCGGCGGCCCCGGTCAACGCAGCGCTGCCGAGTGCCACCAGCAGAATCGCCGCCATGAACATTTCCGGACTGCGCGTGCGCGCAACCGTTCGCATCAGCGGTCGCAACGCCAGGCGCCCGACCAGGTAGATCGCCACCATCGCCAGCAGTGCCTTGCCCAGCGCCAGCGCCAGCGAGGTACCAACGCTGGCTCCAGCACCCGCGCCGAGCACGCCAACCAGGAACAATATCGGCACCACGGCCAGATCCTGCAGCAGCAGGATGGAGAAGCCGGTGCGCCCGAGCGGCGTACCCAGTTGTCGGCGCTCGGCCAGCAGTTGCATGACGATCGCCGTCGACGACAGCGCGAATGAAGCGCCGATCAGCGTCGCTGCAGCAGCATCGGCGCCGAAGCCGGCGGCGACGCCAGCGATCGCCACCGCGCTGACCAGCACCTGCAGGCTGCCCAGACCGAAGACCAGTCGCCGCATCGCCCACAGCCGCTCGAACGACAGCTCCAGGCCGATCACGAACAGCAGGAACACGACGCCCAGTTCGGCGAGGTGGCGCACGCCGTCGAGATCGGTGATGGTCAGCATCTCCAGCGCCGGCCAGTCTGCCGCCAGCAAGCCGAGGCCGTGCGGGCCGATCAGGAAGCCGACCAGCAGGTAACCCAGCACCGGGCTGACGCGCAGCCGATGCAACAACGGCACGACGATCCCGGCAGCGACCAGGAACAGCATCACTTCGCGCAGATAAGGGATTCCAAGGTCAGCGTGCATGGTTGCTCGAATCAGCTGGGCGGCAAGAGTGCCTGGCGCGGGATGAGGCTCATGCGCGCGTCGCCTGCGCCGCCGACGCCGGGTCGCTGAGGATGCGGCGCGACAAAACGAAGTTGATCGGCAAATTGATCACGATGGCCACCGCCGCAGCGACCCGCGGCCCGACAAGGGCGAAGTGCATGGCGAGAAAGATCACCGCGCTGCTGAGTGCATACAACATCAAGTGCATGAGGGTGTAGGCGACTGCCTTGCGATGTCCAAGGCGGCCGTTGAACACCAGTCGCGTGTGCGAGTAGAAGCCCAGCGCGAGGCCGATCGCGACGACCGTCAGCCAGGCCAGTTGCGGGTGCCACCAGATCACCAGCAGACAGTAAATGCCGTAGGTGAACCCGGTATTGAATCCGCCCACCAGCAGGAACCGCAGTCCTTGACGCAGCATCAGCGCACGGCCTGCAGCGGCGCCCTGGATTCGGCGGCATCGCGATCGTCGCTGGGCATTGCGGCAGCGAGCACCCCCGCGACCGCCACGTGAATACCTGCCCGATGCGGCTGCTGCGCGCGCGCGCCATCGAACGGTCGGGCGGACTGCACTTTCAGGATTTTCCGGCGGCTTCCATCCACTGAAATCTACACCAAGGCGTTGCTTCCGGCCGGGCTCACGACGGGCAAGGCCGTCGCTGCCGGAGGGCCCGCTGTTCGCGCCGGTACAGCGCAACCCGAACGACGCCGCAAGCGCGCCACCCTGCCAGGGCTCGCGTCCTCTGCGCGCACAGTCGCTATGCTGCCAATTTGCTCGCTGCCCAGGAGGCCCCATGTGGGAATCGACCGAAACCTCGCTCCAGGGCCTGCCCGCCTTTCTCGCCTATTTCGGCGTGGCGTTGGGCCTGACCCTGCTCTACCTGCTGGTCTACACACGGCTGACGCCGCAGCGTGAGTTCACGCTGATCCGACTTAACAACAATGCCGCCGCAACGGCGCTCGGGGGTTCTCTGCTCGGTTTCGCGCTGCCGCTGCACAGTGCGATCACCAACGCCATCGGCCTGCTCGACTGCGCGCTGTGGGGGCTGGTGGCGCTTGCCGTGCAGGTGGTCACCTTCGTGGTGCTGCGCCTGGTCCTGAGCGGTCTGCCCGACCGCATCGCGCGCGGCGAGCAGGCGGCGGCGAACTTCGTCGCTTCCACGTCGATCGCTGTCGGACTGCTGAATTCGGCGTCGATGACGTATTACTGAAGCGGTGTGGGTTGTCGGTGTTGGTGTCGGACAGAGCACGGAAGCCTCCGATCCCGCGCGAGACCCGTCATTGCGAGCGCAGCGAAGCAAACGCTTCATCCGCGGAGCGCATCCAGTGACCCTGCCTGGTTTTCCGACCGCGGAGTCAGGGCAAAGAAAGGTCGCTGGATGCGCTCCGCGGATGAAGCGTTTGCTTCGTCGCTACGTTCCTCTCCATGAACCGACCGGCGTAGGTTGGGCAAAGGCGCAGCCGTGCCCAACAATCGCGGCGTTGGGCATGCTGCGCTTTGCCCAACCTACGGTTCATGGCCGGTGTGCATTATCGGGCCGAAAAAGAGTGGCTCGCAATGAAGAGGTTCAGGGTCTGTGTGCAGCTTCGACACGACGCGGGCCGCTCGCATTGACGACTTGTTCAGTCGTGCACTGGTCTGCTGTATCCAACACCAACACCAACAACCAACACCTCTACCGGGCCCGACGGAGAGAGTAGACTCCCCCCGCGCGCAGCCGGGAGGGAGGTCGCAATGCAGTCGACGGATATCCGTCAACCGGACTACTTTCACAAGGTGGTCGATTGCCAATGGGCCTGTCCGGCGCATACGCCGGTGCCCGAGTACATCCGCCTGATCGCCGCCGGCCGCCACGCCGACGCCTACATGGTCAACTGGAAATCCAACGTCTTTCCGGGCGTGCTCGGGCGCACCTGCGACCGTCCGTGCGAACCGGCATGTCGTCGCGGTCGCGTCGAGGAAACCGCGGGGCATCCGCCGGAGCCGGTGGCGATCTGCCGCCTGAAGCGCGTCGCCGCCGACAACAAGGGCGATGTCAGTGCGCTGATGCCGCCGCCACCGAAATCGAAGAACGGCAAGCGCATCGCCTGCGTCGGCGCCGGCCCGGCCTCTTTGACGGTCGCCCGCGACCTCGCGGCCCTCGGTTACGACGTGGTCGTGTTCGATGGCGAGGCCAAGGCCGGTGGCTTCATTCGCACGCAGATTCCGCGCTTCCGACTGCCCGAATCGGTGATCGACGAAGAAGTCGGTCACATCATGAATCTCGGCGTCGACTTCCGTTCCGGCCAGCGCATCGATTCGATGCGCGAACTGCTGACGCAAGGCTACGACGCCATCTTCGTCGGCTGCGGCGCGCCGCGCGGCCGCGATCTCGACATACCGGGCCGCCACGAGGCCGCCAAGCATATCCATATCGGCATCGACTGGCTGGCGTCGGTGTCGTTTGGCCACATCCACTCGGTCGGGCGCCGCGTGATCGTGCTCGGCGGCGGCAACACCGCGATGGACTGCTGTCGTTCGGCGCGTCGCATGGGCGGCGAATCGGTCACCGTGGTGGTGCGTTCGGGCTTCGACGAAATGAAAGCCAGCCCGTGGGAAAAGGAGGATGCGCAGCACGAAGGCATCCCGATCCGCAATTACCTGGTACCGGTCGCCTTCATCCACATCGAAGGCCAGTTGTGCGCGATGCAGTTCCAGAAAGTGCGCCCGGAGATCGATGCCAACGGTCGCCGCCAACTGCTGCCGACCGGCGAACCGGATGTCGAGATCGATTGCGACGAGGTGCTGATCGCGGTCGGACAGGAGAACGCGTTTCCGTGGATCGAACGCGAATGCGGCATCGAGTTCGATCGCTGGGGCCTGCCGAAGCTCGACCCGAAAACCCATCAGTCGACGGTCAAGAACGTGTATTTCGGCGGCGACGCCGCATTTGGCCCGAAGAACATCATCTGGGCCGTCGCCCACGGCCATGAAGCCGCGGTCAGCATCGACAAGATGCTGCATGGCGAGGACATCCAGGATCGGCCGCTGCCGGCCACCGTGATGATCTCGCAGAAGATGGGCATCCACGAGTGGAGCTACGGCAACGACATCACCGACGCCGCGCGCAACAAGGTGCCCTGGGCGCCGCCTTCGCTGACCCTGAACAACATCAAGGTCGAGGTCGAACTCGGCTTCGACCAGAACCTGGCGATCAAGGAAGCCGCTCGCTGCCTCAACTGCGACGTGCAGACCGTGTTCACGCTGAACAAGTGCATCGAATGCGATGCCTGCGTCGACATCTGCCCGATGGACTGCATCAGCTTCGTGGCCAACGGCGAGGAATCCGACCTGCGCCAGCGCCTGACCGCACCGGCACTCAACCTGACCCAGGACCTGTACGTCGCCGACGGCCTGAAGACCGGCCGCGCGATGGTCAAGGACGAGGACCTGTGCCTGCACTGCGGCCTGTGCGCCGAACGCTGCCCCACCGGCGCCTGGGACATGCAGAAGTTCCTGCTGGAGATGACCCATGCGGGGCCGGGGTGTCGGTCGGGCGCGGGGCTGACGGTGAAGGTGGCGGCGTGAACGGGGCTGTTGTTTTTGTCCGCAAAGGACGCAAAGAACGCAAAGGAGAGCCAAAACCAAAGTTGGCGCCCGTGCGTTTTCGGGACTGCCTCGTGCCCACCATTCCATCTTTGCTTTCCTTTGCGTCCTTTGCGTCCTTTGCGGACCAAACGCTCTCCAATGACCAGCTGCAGACAAGCGCATGCCCCTGACCGCCACCAACGACTTCGTCATCAAATTCGCCAACGTCAACGGCTCGGGATCGGCGTCGGCGAATGAGTTGTTCGCCAAGGCGATCCTGCGCATGGGTGTGCCGGTGAGCCCGCGCAACATCTTTCCGTCGAACATCCAGGGACTGCCGACCTGGTACGAGGTGCGTGTCAGCGAGGCCGGGTATCTGGGGCGGCGCGGTGGTGTCGATCTGATGGTGGCGATGAATCCGCAGACCTGGGCCACCGATGTGGCCGAGATCGAATCCGGCGGTTATCTGTATTACGACTCGACCAAGCCATTGCCGCTGGCGGCCTTCCGCGAGGACATCGAAGTCATCGGCATGCCGCTGACCATGTTGTGCGTCAAGCACTACGACGATCCGCGCCAACGCCAATTGCTGAAGAACGTGCTTTACCTCGGCGGACTGTCGTCCCTGCTCGGCATCGAGCCCGACGTCGTCGAGAAACTGCTCGGCGAGCAGTACCAGGGCAAGCCGCAACTGGCGCAGCCGAACATCGATGCCTTCCGCCTCGGGCGCGACTGGGCGGCGGACAACCTCAAGCCGATCGGCCTCAAGGTGCGCCGCGCCGACAATGTCGGCGACCGCATCTTCGTCGACGGCAACACGGCGGCGGGTTTGGGCTGCGTGTACGGCGGCGCCACGGTGTGCGCCTGGTATCCGATCACGCCGTCGACCTCGGTCGCCGAGGCCTTCGAGAAATACGCGCGCAAGTTCCGCACCACGCCCGAGGGCGAGAAGAAGTACGCCATCGTGCAGGCCGAGGACGAGATCGCCTCGATCGGCATGGTCGTCGGCGCCGGCTGGAACGGCGCGCGCGCATTCACCGCGACCAGTGGCCCCGGCGTGTCGCTGATGACCGAGTTTATCGGCCTGGCGCACTTCGCCGAGATCCCGGCGACCATCGTCAACGTGCAGCGCGGCGGGCCGTCGACCGGCATGCCGACGCGCACCCAGCAAGCCGACGTGCTTGCCTGCGCCTATGCCTCGCACGGCGACACCAAACACATCCTGCTGTTCCCGGAGGATCCGTTCGAGGCATTCGAACAGTCCGCGGCGGCGCTCGATCTCGCCGACCGCCTGCAGACGCCGGTATTCGTGATGCTCGATCTCGACATCGGCATGAACCAGCGCCTGTGCAAGCCCTTTGCCTGGGACGAAAGTCGCCAGTACGACCGCGGCAAGGTTCTGAGCTGCGAGGAGCTCGAATCGGGGCGCCCGTTCGGCCGCTATCGCGATGTGGATGGCGACGGCATCCCGTTCCGCACCTATCCCGGCACGCACCCCAGCCGTGGCGCCTTTTTTACTCGCGGCACGACCAAGAACGTCGATGCCGGCTATTCCGAACGCGGACCGGACTATCTGGAAAACGTGCATCGCCTGGTGCGCAAATTTCACACCGCGCGCGGACTGGTGCCGCAGCCGGTGGTGCGCATGGCGGCGCGCCCGACGCGCATCGGCGTACTCTATTACGGCTCGACCAGCCCGGCCATGCACGAGTGCGCCGAACTGCTGGCCAGCGAGGGCATGGCGGTTGACCTGATGCGCATCCGCGCGTTTCCATTCCCGGAATCGGTGCGCGACTTCGTGCTCGGCCACGCCGTCGTGTTCCTCGTCGAACAGAACCGCGACGCGCAATTGCGCACGCTGCTGGTCAACGAGTTCGCGCTCGACCCCGCGCGCATCCATCCGGTCCTGCACTACGACGGCACGCCGATCACCGCGCGCTTCATCAGCCGCGCCATTCGGGATCGCGTCGAGCTTCTGGTCCACCAGGAAGGGAGAGCGGCGTGAGAAAAGCGGGGAAAGGGGGCAGGGGACCCACGACGTCGCCATGCCGAGCTTTATCGCAGTTCGTGCACGTTCGGCACACGACACGGCCAATGCCGGGCGCGATGGCCATTCCCCCTGCCCCCTGCCCCGCTCTTCCGCCTAACTGCCACGGCGCGCCCTGAGGCACAACGATGACCTACCTCGCCAAACCCAAGCTGCATCATCCGAGCCTGAAGCCGAACAAGGTCGGCTTCACCCGCCGCGACTACGAGGGCCGCATCAGCACGCTGTGCGCGGGTTGCGGGCACGATTCGATATCGGCGGCGATCATCCAGGCCTGCTGGGAACTGGACATCGAGCCGCACCGCGTGGCCAAGATGTCCGGCATCGGCTGCTCGTCGAAGACGCCGGACTATTTCCTCGGCCAGTCGCACGGCTTCAACACCGTGCACGGGCGCATGCCTTCGGTGCTGACCGGCGCCTACCTCGCCAACAGCGAGTTGTTGTACCTGGGCGTCTCCGGCGACGGCGACTCGGCGTCGATCGGCATCGGCCAGTTCGTGCACTCGATGCGCCGCGGCGTCAACATGGTCTACATCGTCGAGAACAACGGCGTCTACGGCCTGACCAAGGGCCAGTTCTCGGCCACCGCCGATGCCGGATCGAAGAGCAAGAAGGGCGTGGTCAACACCGACAGCCCGATCGACCTGGTGAGCCTCGCGCTGCAACTCGGCGCCAGTTACGTCGGGCGCAGTTTTTCCGGCGACAAGGCGCAACTGGTGCCGCTGATCATGGGCGCCATCCGCCACCGCGGCGCCGCTTTCATCGACGTGATCAGCCCGTGCGTGGCCTTCAATAACCACGCCGGCAGCACCAAGAGTTACGACTACGTGCGCGAGCACAACGACTCGGTCAACTTTCTCGACGTCATCGAGGGCAAGGCGCCGATCGAAGTCGAACAACCCGCCGACGGCAGCCTGATCGAAGTCGCCCAGCACGATGGCTCGATCCTGCGCCTGCGCAAAACCGATCCCGACTACGATCCGCGCGATCGCATCGGCGCGATGAACTTCATCGCCCGCCACCACGCCAAGGGCGAAGTGGTCACCGGCCTGCTCTACGTCGACCCCGACGCAGTCGACTTCCACCAGCACCTCGGCAGCGTGGGAACGCCGCTGAACAAACTCGGTACCGCCGAACTGTGCCCGGGACCGACTGCGCTGGACAAGCTCAATGCCAGCCTGAGGTAGTCACGGACGCGGGCCATTCGCCCTCGGGATCAATGCGTGGATCCACGACTGCGGCGTCTGCGCGGCGGCTTCAGGTGACTCGAGTCGCGTCGCATGCAGGTCGTGGTAGCACGCCAGCGCGAATCGTCGTTTCCCGCCGTGCCCCGGCGGCGATCCGGCGATCATCGCCTGGCCGCAGATCGAAGTTGAAGTGGCCTTGCCGGACAGGCCAAAGCTGGGCTCAAGCAGATCGGCGCGAGCGGGTTCGCTGGTCAGCCGTGCACTGGCGGCGGAGAGCACAGCATAATCCGCGACGAGTGCGAATCCGGAGCGCGGATGTCCGACGTCACCCCGCCGATTCAACGTGCCAGCGCGGCGCATTGCGCCCTGTGCAACACCCCACTCGCCGGACGCTACTGCCACGCCTGCGGACAGAAGCGGATAGAGCCGGGAGACCGCTCGCTGCGGGCGTTGCTCGGCACCTTCTGGCATGAACTCACTTCGCTCGACGGCCGTGCGCTGGCCAGTTTTCGCGATCTGCTGCTGCGTCCGGGACAGGTCTCGGCCGCGTGGATCGCCGGACGCCAACAGCGGTATCTGATGCCGCTCACGCTGTTCCTGTTGGTCAACCTGGTCTATTTCCTGCGCGCGCCGATGACCGACTTCAACCTGTCGCTGGCGGACCAGGCCTGCCTGCAGCCGTGGGCGGCCAGCGCCACGGCCTGGGTCGACGCGCGCATCGCGCCGGAGGCCATGGACTGCACCGAGGATCCGAGGCCGGGCAGTCGCCTGGCAGAGCTTTCGACGCGCTACACGGAGCTGTCGGGGGACGTTTCGCAAAGTTTCGTCATTGCCCACGTCCCGGTGCTCGCGCTGTTCCTGGCGGCGCTTGCCGGCCGCCGCGGCTACTTCGCCGATCACATCGTGGTCGGTCTGCACCTGATGGCCTACCTAATGCTCCTGGCCGTGCTGGCGGTCCCCGTGGCCTGGCTCCTGGTGTATGCAGTCGGGCGCACCGACGCGATCGCGATCGGGGTCCGCATCGGGCTGGCCATCCTGCTGCTCGGTCACTGGACGCTGGCGGTGCGCCGCGCCTATGGCCTCGGCGTCCTGCGCACGCTCGTCGCGCCACTGCTCCTGCTCGTTGGCCTGGGCATCAGCCACTTCGTCTACCGCTGGGCGCAGTTCTGGATCGTCGCCTGGCAACTGGGATGAGCGCCTGCGCAGGCGTGAGAGCGAGGGCGCGGGCCGACATCGAAACAACTTCGCACAACGCAGCAGACTATTGCTCTTGTGGGTCCAGACTTGTCTGGACGCTATTGATGGCATTGGTGACGAGCGTCCAGACAAGTCTGGACCCACCAGCGGCAGGCATCTGGTTCCAGCTACGCCGATCCGCGCGCCACGTTGTCGCCCATCAGCGCGCGACACCAGATGCGCCAAACCCCCGGTCCGCGAATGGCAACCTGTGCGGAGCCGATTGCGGGTTGCGCCACGCAGCCGCGGCCCTGTAATTCACGGCGCGATCTGCTGAATACCTGATCAGGTCGCACTGCCGCGACCGATCCGGGAGATTCCAGTGAATGCCGTGCTGAACACCGTGCTGACCGCCGCGCTCTGTCTTTCCGCCACCGTCTCCGCACAGAATCCTGCGGCGCAAGCGATTCTGGAGGAACGCCTTCAAGCCGAAACCAATCGCATCGTCGGGCTGTACTCATCGCGTATCGAAATCGGCCCATGCGCCGGCGGTCCGCGCCAGCAATTGCGCGGGATGAACCAGTTCCATCTCGGTGGCACATTGACCGAGACCGGATCGCCACCGCCAGGCACTCGCGGCCCGGGTTTTGGCGTCTGGCGCTTCAACCGCGCCACCCAGCGCTATGAGGCGCGCATGCAGTTCCTGCGCTACCTGCCCGACGGCAGCTTCGATGGAGTCAGCGATGTGCACCGAGTGCTGCGCCTGAGCGCCGACGGCAACGTGTACAACGACGAAATCGTCGCCCGACTATTGAACCCGGACGACAGCCTGCGCGTTGAATTGTGCGGTACCGCAGAAGGCCGACGCGTGCCCATCCTCTGACGCAAGTCTGCAGGGGCGAACCCGTGCCGCGAGCTTCGACAGCGACAGCTCGCGGGACACGCTTGCGCCGAGATCAGTTGCGCGTTGCGGCGCCGGAGTGCCATAGCGCTTTGCGCAGCGCCGCAAAGCCCTGCTCCAGCGGCACTTGTGGTCGATAGCCGAAGTCGCGCTGCGCGGCGCTGATGTCGTACCAATGCGCGGTCGCGAGATGATCGGCAACGAAGCGCGTCATCACGGGTTCGCCCTTGAGCTTGAGCACGCCGTAGACCAGTTCGAGCAGGCCGCCGACGGCGTAGGCCACCCCGAACGGAATGCGCGCGTGCACCGGCGGCAGGCCGGCGCAATCGAGCAGGCGGTTGATCATGTCCTCGGTGGCCAGCGGTTCGCCGTTGGAGATGAAGTAGGCCCGGCCGGCCTGCGGCGCGCCGGGCTCCAGGCTTGCCGCCGCTAGCAGGTGCGCGGCGACCGCATTGTCGATGTAGGTGGTGTCGATGCGCTTGCCGGGCTTGCCGATGAAGCGCAACCGCCCGGCGCGGGCGCGCTCGACGATCCGCGGCAGCAAGTGGTTGTCCCCCGGGCCCCAGATCAGATGCGGTCTGAGCGCCACGGTTGCCAGCGCCGGGCCATTGGCGGCGATCACCTCACGCTCGGCGATCGCCTTGGTCGCCGGATAATGAGCGAGGAAGCGCCTGGCGTAAGGCATGCGCTCGTCGACGCCCTCGAGATCGCCGCCGCGATGCACGACGCTGGGAGTCGAGGTGTGCACCAGGCGCGTGATGCCGTGCTTCTGGCACGCCGCCAGCACATGGCGCGTGCCGAGCACGTTGGCGCGGAAGTAATCGTCCCAGGCGCCCCAGTGACCGGCCTTGGCGGCGACGTGGAAGATCGCGTCGCAGTGGGCCGCCGCGTCGAGCACCGCCCGCTCGTCGCCAAGATCGCCCTGGCGCACCTCGACGCCCAGCCTGGCGAGCGCCGGTGCCGCCGATCGCTGCAGCGCCACCACTGCATGCCCCTGCTCGCGCAGCGCGCGGCAGATCCCGCTGCCAAGGAAGCCGGCGCCGCCAGTGACCAGGGCCCTCATCGGGGGCCTCGGGGCGAAAAGAAAAGGCGGGGCTGGGGGCTGGGGGCTGGGGCGAGTACGCGTGAGACTGCAC
>CALEZI010000024.1 GCA_937928755.1 uncultured Rhodanobacteraceae bacterium
ACTGGGGGCTGGGGGCTGGGGCGTGATTGCCGGATACCGCGGCGATCGAATGACGATTGGCAAGCCGAGCCATGCGACATCCGCATACTCACCGGGAAACTCGCAGGTGCGCCCCAGCCCCCAATTCCCAGTCCCGCCTTTGCTCCATCTCACCTCACCCCCACAACCGCGCCAGCAACGATCTGAGCGCCAGTGGCTTGATCGGTTTGTGCAACAACTGGATCTCGCGCTCGGCTGCAAGCGCACGCAGTTCCGGTCCATGGTCGGCACTGACCAGGATCGCGGGATGATCGCCGAAGCGCGCGCGCAGGCGCTCGCGCAGTTCGATGCCGGTGTCTCCGCCGTCCAGATGGTTGTCGAGGATCCAGGCGTCGGTCTTTCGCGTCGCCAACAGCGCTTCGGCAGCACTGCCGCTGCTGGCGGGCAGCACCTCGATGCCCCAACCGGTCAACAGGGTCGCCAGCGCATGCAGTCCGGCAGCCTCATTGTCGACCGCCAGGACGCAATAGCCGCTGGCGAACGGGCGCGGGGCTGCGGTTGTGCTGGTCGACGGCAATGGCGCGGGCGATACGGTCGGCACACGCACGCCAATCAGCGTGCCGCGCCCGGGTATCGAGCGCAGTGAAATCGGGTGGCCGAGCAGACGGGTGATGCGGGCGGCAATCGCCAGTCCCAGCCCCAGACCCTCAGGCGCCGCCTCGCGCGCCGATGGCAAGCGCTGGAACTCCTCGAAGATGCGCTCGCGATCGATTTCGGCGATGCCGCATCCACTGTCGCCAACCAAAAAATCGACGCAACCCAGGCGTCGGCGCAGGCCGATCAGCACATGCCCATCCTGCGTATAGCGCAGCGCGTTGGCCACGAAGTTCTGCAGCACCCGGCGCAGCAGTTGCGGATCGCTCAGCAACCACAGCCGTGAAGGGACGGCGTGAAGCCGCAGGCCGCGTTCGCGCGCCATGACGCCAAACTCGGTGGTCAGCGTGTGCAGCAGTTCGCTCGCCGGGAAGGCCCGCACGCGCGGCGTCAGGCCGCCGGCATCCAGGCGCGACAGGTCGAGCAGGCCGGACAACAACGACTCGGTGCTGTTCAGCGCACTGGCAATGTTCTGTACCGCAGGTCGGTACTGCGGGTGCTTGAGTTGCTGCGCCAGCGCATGGGTAAACAGATTGGCGGCATTCAGCGGCTGCAGCAGGTCGTGACTGATCGCGGCGAGAAAGCGCGTCTTCGACTGGTTGGCGCGCTCGGCTTCCTCGGTCGCCGCGAGCAGTTCTCGAGTGCGCGATTCGACCCGCGCCTCGAGCGTTTCATTGGCGGTCTTGAGGTCGCTTTCGGCGCGACGGAAGGCAGTGATGTCGGTGTAGGTGGTGACGAAGCCGCCGCCAGCGATCGGATTTCCGCGAATCTCGATGACCGTGCCGTCGGGCCAATTGCGCTCGAATACATAAGCCGAACCCTGGCGCAGGTAGTCGATGCGGCGCTGCACCAGATCGGATGTTTCACCGCTGCCCAGCAGGCCGCGCTCGGCATTGAAGCGGAACAAGTCGGCAACCGGACGTCCGACCTGCAGCAGTCCGGGCGGATAGCCCAGCAGGGAATGGTAGCGCTGGTTCCAGGCGACCAATCGCATCGATCCGTCGATTACTGCGATGCCCTGGCTGAGATTGGCCAGCGCGGTGTCCAGGATGGCGTGGCTGAACGACACCGCTTCGCGCGCTTCGCCGACCACCTGGGTCATCGCCTGCAGTTCGCCGCGCGCACCCCGCCGCGCGGCGTCGAGCAGCAACCTCGCGGATGCCGCACCGACCAGTGCCGACAGCTCGTGCTCGACTGCCTTCAGCGCCCCATCGTCGGCGCTCCGCTGATCGTCATCGATGCCCGCCGCACCGATCAGTGCGGTTACCCGTTGATCGTCGAGCAGTCCTGCGGCCACCTCGCGCAGCTCGGCACGCGTCAGCGCACGCACCGCTCCGGACCTGCGCGCGCCGCTGTCGTCGTTGCGCGACACCCACAGCAATGCCGCGATGTTGGCGCTCAGGCTCCAGACCACGCCGTGCGTCAGCGCGTCGAGGCCACCGGTGCCGAACAAGGCGTGCGGGGCGAGGAAACCCAACCCGAACGGCCCTGCAGCCAGCCAATCCGCATGGCCGACGCCGAGCGCGAGCGCCGGCACCAGCAGCGTGTACGCCCAGGTCGATGAGCCCAGTGCCAACCCGGCGAGCACGCCACGGCGACTGGCGCCGGGCCAGTACAGCGCAGCCAGCACCGCCGGCGCCAGTTGCGCCAGCGCGGCGAAGGCGATCGCACCGACATCCGCCAGCGCCTCGCTGGCCCCGATCAGGCGCGAATAGAGGTAGGCCGTGGCCAGAACCGCGACAATGACCGCGCGCCGATGCCAGAGCACGCGGTTGCGCAAGTCGCCGCCGACGCGCGGCAACAGCAGTGGCGTCAGCCAGTGGTTGCCGACCATGATGCCCAGCGTGAGTGTTGCCATCACCACCATGCCGGTGGCGGCACTGATGCCTCCGAGGAAAGCGAGGATCGCCAGCGGTTCTGCGCCCGAGCGCAACGGCAGGCCGAGCACGTAGAGATCGCTCGAAATCGAGGACTGCGCCAGCAGCAACTGCCCCGCCCAGGCCAGCGGCAACAGGAAAACGCTGATCAGCAGCAGGTACAGCGGAAACAGCCAGCGCGCGTGGTTCACATCGCGGGCATCGCGGCATTCGACCACCGCCAGGTGGAACTGGTGCGGCAGCGAGAACATCGCCAGCGCACCGAGCAGCACCAGGGTCAGGAAGTTGCTGCCAGGCGGGGTCGGCGGCGGCAGGTGCTTCGCCGCCTGCACCAGGTCGGCGAATCCACCGTGCAGGACAAATACCGCATAGCCGCCTACGGCGAGCAGCGCGATCAGCTTGATCAACGACTCGAAGGCCATCGCAAGCACGATGCCGTGCGCGCTGGCGCTGGTACGGCGGGTTCCGAACAGCATCGCGAACAGCGCCATCAGCAATGCCGCAAGCGCTGCCGTGTCGCGCCAGCCGCCGGGCGCGCCGCCGAACAGCTCGCCGGCCAACAAATCGAAGCTCTGCGCCACCGCCTTCAGTTGCAGCGCAATGTAAGGAATCAGTCCGACCAACGCGATGCCGGTCGCCACTGCGGCGATGCCTGCGCTCTTTTCGAAGCGCGAGGCCAGCAGGTCGGCGATCGAGGTGCTGTTGCGTGCCCGCGCCTCCTCCACCAGGCGCACCAGCAGCGGCCAACCGAACACGTACAGCAGGATGGTCCCGACGAAGGTCGGCGGCACCCACCAGCCGTGGCGCATCGCCTGGGTGACTGTGCCGTAAAAGGTCCACGAGGTGCAGTAGACCGCCAGCGACAGCGCATAGACGATCGCCCAATGGCGCGCGAACGCCTGCGGCCGGCGCTCGCCGAAGATCGCCGCAGCGAACAGCAGCCCGACCCAGAGCAATGCGCCGATGGTCAGCAGGGTGACCGGGGTCATGGCGGGCGCCGCAGCGGAGCCTGGGGCACGCGGTACCGGGCGTGTGACACGGCTGGCGCACGCGCCGAGCCCGCTGCTGGGTCCGGACTAGTCTGGACGCTGTTCCCGGATCCGGGCGAGAAGCGTCCAGACAAGTCTGGACCCACGAGAGCTTGGCGACACCAAATCTCTGCCATGCCGGCTCCCTGCCCCCTGCTCACACCACCTCGACCTGCCGCGCCGGATCGATCAGCTCGAGTTGGCGCAGCGCAACGCCGGCCTGGGTGCGATTGCGCGCACCGAGTTTTTCGAAGATCGCCTGCAGGTGCGCCTTGACGGTCCGCTCCTGGATACCGAGTGCGTCGGCGATCTGTTTGTTCAGTTTGCCCTGGGCGACCAGTTCGAGCACCCGGAACTGTTGCGGCGACAACGACGCGAGCCTGCGCGACAGATCCTTGTCGACCTGCGACTCGACCGTGGCGCGCCCGGTCAACGTGCGCGGCACCCAGGTCTGGCAGGCGAACACCGCCTGCAGCGCGGCGCCGATTTCTTCCGGCGAGGCGCTTTTCGGAATGAAGGCTTGCGCCCCGAAGTCGAGTGCTCGCGCGATCACCGACGGGTCATCGTTGGCCGAGATCATCGCCACCGCGACACTCGGGTGGCGGCAGCGGATCGACGCCAGGCCTGCAAGGCCGTGGCTACCCGGCATGTGCAGGTCGAGCAGCACCAGATCGGTGTCGGGATTGACCTCGAGCCAGGCGTGCACCGCATCCAGCGTCGCCGCCTCGACCAGTCCGGCGCCCGGCACCAGCTCGCGCAGCGCCTGCGTCAGCGCCGCCCGGAACAACGGGTGGTCATCGGCGATCAGGATGCGGGTCATGGGGGTGTCCATGGCGGTAGGGTACATCGGCGCGCCCGTTGCGTGCCGGCGCGAAACGGTGAAACGTGAAACGTAAAACGTCAACCGGAGCGCGCTCTGATTGACGTTTCACGTTTCAGGTTTCACCGCTCTCCAAAAAACCGACCCCGCATTCCGCGGGGTCGGCCGGAGGTGCCTCAGAACGAATACTGCGCAGTCAGCGCCACGGTGCGCGGCGGGCCGTAGAAGCCGGTCAGGATGCCGAGCGCGGCGATGTTGTAGCCGGTGGTCCGGTACTCCTCGTCGGCCAGGTTGTTGCCTTCCAGCGCAACCTTCCAGTTGTCGTCGATCTGCCAGATCACGCTGGCGTTCCACAGGCCGTAACCGTCCTGCGCGATCGCTTCCGACAGGTCGGTAGTCGGATAGACCTTGTCCTGGTAGCTGTAACCGACGCGGCTGCGGATCTCGCCGCCATTGTCCAGCGGGTGGATGTACTGGATCGACAGCGCTCCGGAGAACTCTGGTGCATTGGTGAACTTCTGCGCGTCGGCGACGTTCACCCCGGCACTGATGTACTCGTCGTATTCGGCATCCAGCCAGGCAAGGTTGCCCTGCAGCACCCAACGATCGCTGAGCTGGCCGAACAGTTCCAGTTCGATGCCTTGAACAGTGGCGGCACCGGCATTGGTGAAGTCGCCGAAGAAGGCCGGCGGGTTGCTGTTCGGAATGGTGGTGAAGATCGACAGCTGCACATCCTCGTAGTCGCTGTAGAAATAGGCGGCGTTGAGGAACCAGCGCTGGTCGAGGAAGGCGATCTTGGCACCTAGTTCGTAGGTGGTCAGCGTTTCGTCGTCGAACGGGCGGCCCGAAGCCGGCACCGCCGAGATGTTGGCGCGAATGTTGAAGCCGCCGCTCTTGAATCCGCGCGAGATCAGGCCGTACAGCAGCGTGTCCTCCGTGGCCTGGTAGTCGAGCGAGACTTTCGGCGAGAAGTTGTCGAACTCGACCGAGTCATTGAGGTCCGAGACGGTCGCGATCGGCGTCGTGAAGGTCGCATCGCTGAAGGCCTGGTTGAAGATGTCGACGGTCTTTTCCTCGCTGGTCCAGCGACCGCCGAAGGTCAGCGCCCACTGATCGTTGAAGCGGTACGTACCCTCGCCGTAGAACGACAGCGAATCGGTATCGACCTTGCCGTTGGTATTGCCGAAGGACAGGTTGAAGAAGTTGTTGAGCACGGTGCCGCCAGCTTCGGCGTCGAACCAGTACAAACCGGCGACGCCGGTGAAATTGCCGCCGTTGTCGAAATTGAGCTGGAATTCCTGGCTGAACTGCTCGTCGCTGTAGAACGCCTTGACGTCGGCAATGATGTTCGGCAGCGTGTCGAAATCGATATTGGTCTCGGTGTCGGACTCGCGATGCGCGGTGACCGATTTGAAGCTCCAGTCGTCGTTGATGCGATAGTTGAAGGTCAGCCCATAACCTTCCATCGTGGTGTCGTTGATGTTCGGCATGCCGTTGCGCACGTCGTAGCGATCATCGAGCGGCGCCGCGGTCGGCGCAAAACGGTTGACCGCGAGCATCTTGGCGCCGCGCACCGCCGAAGCGTCGTCGATGCTGTCGGCGGTGAACTGCAGCGACCAGACATCGCTGCCGACGTAGCCGAAGGTGAACCGCCCGGCGACAATCTCCTTGTCGCTGACGTCCTGACCGGTGCGGATGTTCTCGCCATAACCGTCGCGCGTCAGATTGGCGCCGGCGAAGCGCGCCACCCAGCCCGATTCGCCGAGCGGCACATTGAGTCCGACCTTGAAGTCCTGTTGGTTGTCGCTGCCGAGCGTCAGACCGGCAGTACCGCCGAAGTCCGGATCGAGCGCGCGCGACACGTATTTGATCGCGCCACCGATGGTGTTCTTGCCGTACAGCGAGCCCTGCGGACCACGCAGCACTTCGATGCGCTCGACGTCGAAGATATCCAGCAGCGCACCCTGCGGACGGGCGATGTAGACATCATCCAGATAGATGCCGACGCCGGGATCGACGCCCCACAGCGGATCGGCCTGGCCGACGCCACGGATGTAGGCGGTGATGGTGCTCGACGAGCCGCGCGCGGCGTACACGGTCAGATTGGGCACCTGCGCATCGAGGTCCGACAGGTCCTCGACGTTGAAATCGTCGAGCTTCTGGGCGCTGAAGGCGGTCACCGCGATCGGCACTTCCTGCAGGGTTTCCTCGCGCTTGCGCGCAGTAACCGTGATGGTACCGAGTTGCGCAACTTCGGACTTGTCTGCTTCGGACGTAGCCTCGGTGTCCTGCGCATGCAACTGCGCGGCGGGCAGAGCGGCCAGCGCCAGCATGAGCGCAAATGCGAGACGATTGGGCTGCAGCGACATGGTGCGATCCTCCCCTCGGGAAACGGTGTGTCAACGATGGCGTGGAGGTTAGGCGCCCGTTGCCTGGCCGCACAGTTGTCCATTCGTACATGGGGAGGAGCTGGTGTTGGTTGCTGATGTTGGTGTTGGTCGAACACCAAAGCGCCAGGCCCTGCTTTCCGTCTTTTCCGACACCAACACCAACCACCAACACCTGCCTCACCCGGCGGCGTAACCTTTTCGCCTCCCGCCGCGTCCAACTCCGCATGTCTCCCGATTCGGACTCCGCCTTGGTCGAACGCGCGCGCTGCGGCGACGTGCGCGCGTTCCAGTGCCTGTTCGAACGCCACTTGCGGGCGGTCTATGCGGTATGTCTGCGCCTGCTCGGCGATCCGGCGCTGGCCGAGGATGCGGCGCAGGAGGCCTTCCTCAAGGCGCATCGCCGGCTCGACCAGTTCGACGGCCGCGCCGCTTTTCAGACCTGGTTGCACCGGATAACGCTGAACACGGCGATCGAGTTCGTGCGGCGACGTCGCGGCGGCGGTGATTTCGCCGACGATGCTGCCCTGGCTGATGCGCACGACCACCAGGCCGATCCGAGCGTCGGCATCAGCCAGGCCGAGATTGTGCGCGGAGTCAGTAGCGCGCTGCAGCAACTGACCTCGCTGGAACGCAGCGTGTTCGTCTTGCGTCACCTCGAACAACGCAGCCTCGGCGAGATTGCGCAACTGCTGTCGAGCAACGTGAATGCCTGCAAGCAGGCGATATTCCGCGCCGTGCGCAAGATGCGCGCGCAACTGGCGCACCTGGAAGCGAGCGTGCCATGAACCAGCCCTCCGACGATGAACTGCTGATGTTTCACTTCGGCGAAGACCTCGGTCCCGAACGTATGGCATGGATTGCGGCCGCGGTAGCCGATGACCCGAATACCACCCGGCGTTACGTCGAACTGCGCCGACTGCTGGACGCGTCGACAACGCTGCTGAGCGCGACCGAGCCTGGCCCGGATGCCGCCGATCGCATCTGGCGGCAACTGCGGCCGCAACTGGCGCCCGCGCGGCGACCGCGACCGGTCTGGTTCGAATGGCTGCTGCCGGGTCTGGCGCTGGCGGCGAGCATCGGGCTGGGCATCGTGATTGGTCGCAACTGGCTGGCACCGACGCCGACGCTCGAGGAAACCCGATTGACGCTCGACGCCAACGCGGGCGACCGCGTGCTGGCAGCGCACCTGGCGCGCCACCTCAGCCAGACCGAACGCCTGCTGCGGGTCGCCGAGAACGGCGAGGTGGGCTCGGAACAACTGGCGGCGACCCTGGTCGAAGGCAATCGCCTGTACGCCGCAGCGGCAACACGCGCCGGCAAGCCGGCACTGGCGCAGTTCCTCACCGAGCTGGAACCAGTGCTGCGCGAACTCGCCAACGACGATGGCGACAACGCCCTGGGTGGTGCCGGCGTCGCGCGCGAGCAGATTCGTTCGCGCGATCTGATCTACCGACTGCAGGCGCTCGCCGCGCTGCAGTCACCGACCCCACAGCGACTGTGAGCACCTTCCGATGACCCCGTACGCGCATCACCTCATCGCCTGCCTGCTGCTCGCCGCAAGCGCGGCTTCGAGCGCCGCGCCGCAGGACGACCTGCCGACGGCTTCGTTACCGCAACAATCGCTGTACCGCGCCGGTCACGCGGCGCTCGATCGCCGCGACTGGCTCGGCGCAGTGCAGCAGTTCCGGTCGCTGGAAGCCGAGCTGGCGCGCTCGCGCAGTGCTGGCCGCGATGCCGCGCTCTACTGGCAGGCCTATGCGCTCGACAAGTCCGGCGATCGTCCCGGTGCCATCGGACTCAGCCAGAAGCTTCTGGCCGAATTCCCCGACAGCGCGTGGGCCGACGATGCCGAGGAACTGCTGGGCGGAGAAGCCGCCGGCATCGGCGAGGGCGATCGCCTGATGGCGCTCGACGCGATGATGGTGAGCGCGCCGGAAAAGGCGGTACCGATCCTCACCCAGGTCCTTGCCGGCGATCACAACGATCGGATCAAGAAGCGCGCGCTGTTCATCCTGGTGCAAATCGCGCCGAAAGCGGCAGTCGACGCGATCGAGGCGATCCTCGCCGGCAGCCACTCGATCGCGCTCAAGCGCGAGGCGATCCAGACGCTGGCGCTGGCCGGCGACAGCGCGGTGATTCCGCGGCTGATCGCCTATTACGATCGCGAAAACGATGCCGCACTGAAGCGCGCGGTCATCGATGCCGGCCTGATCGGTGGCCACGTCGACCTGGTCCTGGCCGTGGCCCGCAGCGAAAGCGATGCGGAACTTCAGAGCCACGCGATCCGCGTGCTTGGCGCAATGGGCCAGTCGGCCAAGGTCGCCGAATTGCTGCCGCAACTGACCGACAGCGACGCCCAGCGCAGTGCCGTCGACGCTCTGGCCATCGCCGGAGATGCCGATGCGCTGGCCGCGCTGGTGCGCTCATCGGCACCGGTCAAGGTCCGCGTTCACGCCGTGCGAGCGCTCAACATCGTTCCGGTGGAGCGCAGCGTTCCCGTGTTGATCGCGCTCTACCGCGACGAGCGCGATCCCGACGTCCGCCGCACCCTGCTGCACGCATTGAGTTCCAGCGACGACGCCGCCGCGCTGAAGGCGATCGGGGAGAGCCTGGAGTAGCGGCAGCCTCGGTCGACCGCACTGCCCTCGTGTCGCGAGCGGTCACCCGCAGAGCTCGCGACACCAGGTCGCTCCCGACAGGTTCGATGGGCGCACAGGCTGGCCATATTGGTCTTGCGCAAGCAGCTTGCAACATCAGGTCAAGTCTCTGCACGCTGCGGACAAGCGCGTCGACCGGATCTTGCCCAGATTCCTCATCGCCAACCAGCGACGAGGAACAGAACATGCAACGGGGAATCGGGCTCGCACTCTTGATGACGGTCACGCAGTTGTCGGCGGCCGATCTGATCGTGACCAACTCTGGCGATGCGGGCACGGCGAGCGCCTGCGATGGCGTGGTCGCCTGTTCGCTGCGCCAGGCGATCAATCTGAGCAACAGCAACGGCACCAGCGATCGAATCTTCTTCAACATCCCCGGCGGCGGGGTGCATACGCTCAACCCGGCCAGCGCTTTGCCGGCGATCACCCAGGGCAATCTCAACATCGAGGGCAACACTCAGCCCGGATCGGTGGCCAACAGCGCCAGCGGCACCAGCAATGCGCAACTGCGCATCGCCATCAACGGCAGTTCGGCGCCACTCGGAACCAGCGGAATCACCGTCAACACCAGCGGCGTCGTCAGTCTGCGCGGCTTGAGCATCCACGGCTTCCGCCAGAACGGCAGCAACGGCGGACATGGGGTGAACGTGCTGAACGGCGGCTTGAATCTCAATGGCTGTTGGGTCGGCGTGCAGCCCGGCGGCGCCGCCAGCGGCAACCAGGGCGATGGCGTGCGCCTCGCCGGCTCGGGCGGCAAGACCATCGGCACCGGCAATCTGGCCAATCGCAATGTGATCAGCGGCAACCGCAACGGTGTCTTCGTCAGCGGCGGTGTCGCGACGGTGGAGAACAACCTGATCGGCCTGCTGCCCAACGGCAATGCCGGCGGCAACTCCGCCACCGGTGTGATGATCTCGGGCGACGGACACACATTGCGCAATAACACGATCGGCGCGAATTCCGGTTTCGGCATCGACCTGGCCGACAACAGCGATCACAACCTGATCCTCGGCAACCGGATCGGCAGCGCACCATCGGGCACCGTTGCGCGCGGCAACCTGCTCGGCGGCGTGCGCATCGCCGGCGGCGAAACCGGCAGTTTTGCCAATCAGGTCGGCACTGCGGCGGAGCCGAATCTGATCGCCTTCAACCTCGACCATGGCATCAGCTTGCCCTCCGGCGGAATCAACCCGGCGGAAGGCAATACACTGGCCTTCAACCGCTTCTTCGACAACGAGTTGTTCATCCCCGACCCGCAGCGCGCGGCGAGCGGTGCCGGGGCCCTGGCGATCGATCTCGGCAACAACGGCGTCACCGCCAACGATGTCGGCGACGGCGACAATGGCCCGAATGCACTGCAGAACTTTCCCGTCATCTCGGTGGCCAACCGCGACACCATCAGCGGACAGATCAGCCTGAGCGGCAGCTTCAATTCCAGCGCGGGCAGCTATCGACTGGTGTTCTACGGCAATCGCGTCAACGATCCGAGCGGCCATGGCGAGGGCGAGTTCCTGGCGCCGGAGACGCTCGATCTCACACTGGCGAGCCCGCTGTTCCAGGCCTTCAATCACACGATCAGCTTCCCGGGCATCGACAGCAGCACCTTGACCAGCATCAGTGCCAGCGCCACCCGGCTCGATGGCGCCAACACGCGCGCCACCAGCGAGCTGTCGGCCAACCGCGCGATCGTGTCGGTCGGCCCCAACGTGTTCACCGTGACCAAGACGGCGGATACCAACGATGGCGCCTGCAATGCCGATTGTTCGCTGCGCGAGGCCATCGTCGCCGCCAATGCCACAGCGAACATCGGCGGGCTTGCCGACCTGATTCGCTTCAACATTCCCGGCCCCGGTCCGCACTTCCTGCAGCCAGCGAGCGCGCTGCCTGGCATCGCGCAACCAACCTTCGTCGACGGTTACAGCCAGCCCGGCAGCAGTGTCAACACGGCCACCGACGACAGCCACAATGCACAGTTGCCGATCGCGTTGAATCTGTCGGCCGGCTCCTGGCAGATCAATGCGGCCGCCGGCGGCAGCACGATCCGCGGACTGAACCTCGGCGGCAACAACGCACAGTTGCTGCTGCTGGTGAATGCGCCGAATTTCGTGTTTGCGGGCAACTGGGTGGGCGTATTGGCGGGCACGGCGGCGCCGACGCTGGTCAACGTCGGCGGCGCCAATCCGCTGATCGGCGGACCGCTTGCGGCCGATCGCAATCTGTTTCTGCCCGTCGACTTCGGCCTGGTATTGACTGGCGGCGCGACGGTGCGCAACAACCTGTTCGGCATCCTGCCCAACGGGACCACCGCCGCGACAACGGCGGCGTCGCATGTGTTCTGCCTCGGTCCGTCGGCTGCCGAGATCGAGGTCTTTCACAATTCGTTCCGCGCCGGTCGCGGCATCGAATGCGGCGTGCCGCGCCTGCACGCGCATGCCAACCGTTTCCTGGGTACAGCCGTGCTGCTGGATGTCGGGTCGCGCCACCGCGTGGTCGGCAACCACATCACCTGCACCAGCGGCAGCCCGATCACCGTGAGCAACAATTCCGTCGAATCGCTGTTCGCCGACAACCTGCTGATCGATTGCCCACACGCCATCGATATCGATGCGTCGTTCAATGATCCGCTGGATGTCGACGTCGGCCCCAATGGCCGGCAGAACCATCCGCTGCTGGCTGTCGCGGCGCGCAGCGGCGACAACGTGCAAGTCACGGGCAGCCTGAATTCCAATCCGAACAGCAGTTTCAAGCTGCGCTTCTGCGCCATCGCCCAAGGCCTCGCCGGCGATCGCGGCCCGTGCGATCTGGGTGAGGTCGGCGCTGTGGTCCAGGTCAGCACCAATGCCAACGGCGATGCCAGCTTCGTCGCCGACCTGCCGATCCCGGTGGCACTCGGCGCGACCCGCGTCAGCGCCACCGCCTCGCGCATCATCGACGCCAATACCGAGGAGACCGGGGAGTTCAGCCCGAATGTGTTGATCAGCGCCAACACGCCGCCGACCTACATCCCGAACACGCCGGTCAGCCGCGCCGCCGGCTCGTCGGGGCCGCTGCCGGAAGTCCTCGGTACGGTGGTCGATGCCGAATCGCCGGGTAGTGCCCTGATCGTCAATCAGGTGCCGGGCGGTACCGCCAGCGGCATCACGCTCGACCATTTCAGTATCGACGGCACCGTCCTGAGTGGTGTGGTGGGCGTCGCCTGCAACGCGACCAGCGGCACCACGAACGTGCAGGTGTCCGATGGCGAGTTGACCGATACCGACGGATTCCTGGTCACGGTCACCGCCAACACGCCACCGACGTTGAGCTACGAGGCCGTGGTCGTGGCGCCCGGTGCCAGCCGCAGCGTGCAACCCGCCAGCGGACCCGCGGACAATGGCGGCACGCCAACACTCAGCATTCACAGCGTCGGCAGTTACACCGGGAACGTCTCGGTGGCGCCGACGGGCGTCGTCAGCCTGATCGGCGCGACGCCGGTCGGCACCCATGCGATCACCGTGCGCGCCAGCGACAACTGTGGCGCGCTGCGCGACGCGGTGCTGACCGTAACCGTGGGTGAAGCCTTGTTCGCCAACGGCTTCGAGTAGGAAACCTGGGCAGGCAGGCCGATGGTGATCGCGCACGACGGTCAGGTCGACCGCCCCCGGTCTGCGCGAAATATCGCAGACCGGGGCCGCGCAGCGGCTCCACGGAGCGGCCTTCGCGTCGCGCTGCCGGGTCGGCGGCAAACTCACCTGATCGCGCAGCAGAATCGCGTGCCGGCTCAGCAACTGCCCCCGTGGTGGCAGGCCTGTGCGCCGCCCGCCCGCAGTCATGCCATCATCTAGGAGATGAGCGCCGAGCATATTCCCGAAATTCCAGGCTATCGCGTCCTGCAGCCGCTGGGTCGCGGCGGCATGGCGTCGGTTTACCTGGCGATGCAGGAGTCGGTCGAGCGCGAGGTGGCACTGAAGATCATGGCGCCGCAGCTGTCGGCGGATCCCACCTTCGGCGAGCGATTCCTGCGCGAGGCGCGCATTGCCGCCAAGCTGCGCCACCGCCACGTGGTCAGCATCTACGACGTCGGCGTCTACAACGGCTTCCATTACTGCACCATGGAGTACCTGCCGGGCGGCCCGGTGATGAAGCGTGGCTCGCCGCCGCTGGCGCTGAAACCGGCCCTGCGATGCGTGCGCGAGATCGCGCTGGCGCTGCATTACGCGCAGTCCAAGGGCTTCATTCATCGCGACGTCAAACCGGACAACATCCTGCTGCGCGAGGACGGCTCCTGCGTGCTCGGCGATTTCGGCATCGCCCGCGCGGCCGACTCGGGCACGTTGATGACCAAGGCCGGGTCGGTCGTGGGAACGCCGCACTACATGAGTCCGGAGCAGTTGCGCGGTCGCGCGATCGACGGCCGCGCCGACCTCTACAGCCTCGGCGTAGTGTTCTTCCAGTTGATTACCGGGCGGGTGCCGTTCGAGGCGAGCGACTCGCTGGCGATCGGCATCATGCACATGACCGCACCACTGCCGCAGTTGCCACCCGAATATCGGGCGCTGCAGCCGATTCTGGACCGCATGCTGGCCAAGGAACCCGGCGACCGCTACCAGACGGGCGCGGAGATCGACGCGGCGCTGGCCGAAGTGGAGCGCGAAATCGCCTCCGGGAAGGCCACCACGCCAGCGCCGCCGTCGGGCCCGGGGCGTCCGCAGACTTCGCTGCGCGCCGAGCGCGCTTCGGGTTACGACCCGCAAGGCGCGGTGCGTACCGAGCCGCAACTCGGGCATATCGATCGCGTCGACGAAGACGGCATGCGCGCACCACCGCGGCATACCCATTTCGGGCGCGCACAGCCGCCGCCCGAGCGCAGCAAGCGGCTGTGGGTGACGCTGCTGACGATCGCGGTGGTCGCCGGGATCGGCTGGTGGCAACGCCCGGCCATCACGACCTGGTTGCAGGCCTTGTCGACACCCGCGGCGCAGCCCGGGCTGGATCTCGCCGACCAGGCGCTGGCCGAGGGTCGTCTGGACGGGGACGAAGGCAGCGATGCGCTTTCGCTGTACAGCGCTGCCCTGCTGCTGGACGACGACGATCCGCGTGCCAGACGCGGCCTGATCCAGAGCGTCGAGCGCCTGCACCCGCTGGTGGCTGCCGCCGAACCCCGCGATCGCGACCGCATTGCGGCGATTGCCCGGCGACTGACCGGCGTCCCCGGATTCACCAGCGATGCCGAACGCTTCCGCGCACTGATCGCCGACAGCCCGCCGCCGACCGCGACCGGACAAGACACACCACCCGATTCGACGGGGTCGGTCGACCTGGCCGCAGCCCAGCGTGCTGAGGCCGAGGGGCGTCTCGACGGGCCTTCCGGCGCGCTGGCGCGTTTCGCTTCGGCGCTGTCGCTGGATGCGGACGATGTGGAGGCGAAGCGCGGCGTCGACCGGGTAGCGGCGGCACTCATGGGTCAGGCGCGTTCGCATCTCGCTGCTGGCGACAGCGCCGCTGCAGAGCGCCTGCAACGCGAACTCGCGGTGGTGGCTTCGGCGACCACGGCGGCGGCCACGTTGGCGCAGGAGATCAGCAAGCACAAGGCCGCCGTCGACCAGCGCGCGAAGGTGCCGGAACTGCTGGCGGAAGCCGGGCGGCTGGCGCAGCAGGGTCGCCTGGTGGAGCCAGCGAATGCCTGCGCGGCCGACCGCTACCGCGCGGTGCTGGCGATCGAGCCCGATAACCAGAAGGCGCGCGAAGGACTGGCGCGCGCCGCCGCCGCCGCGATGACCCAGATCGATGCGGCGCTCGAAGCGCGCGAACTGGATCGTGCCAAGCGCTTGCTGGCGCGCGTGCAGAGCCTGGCGCCGCGCACGGCGGGCCTGGCGAGCGCCAAAGAGCGCATCGACGATGCCGTTGCCGCGGGCAAGGCGCCGGATCCCGCGCGCGTTGCCGCGCACGACAAACTGATCCGCGAGGGCGAACTGGCGCTGGCCAGCGAACAGTGGCTGGAGCCGGCCGGCGATTCCGCCTACGACAAGTTCCGTGGCGCCATGGCCATCGACCCACGCAGCGAGCAGGCCAGGGCCGGAATGCAGGCGATCGCCCAGGCACTGCGCCAACGCATCGATCAGAGCCTGGCCGCCGGCCGTGCCACGCGTGCCCACGGCGATCTGGCTGCGCTGGAAACGGTCGATCCGCGACTGTCCGACGCCGCCGCGATCAAGCGCCGCATTGCCAGGTCCTATGCCGAAAATGGCTTGCGCTCGCTGCAGCGCGGCGCGCTCGAGCAGGCCAAGGCCGACTTCGAAGCCGCTCAGGGCCTGGACCCCAACGAACCGACGGTGGAGTCGTTGCGTTCGGCGCTTGCGGGTCGCTGAAGCACTCCGGCGATCGCGCAGACCGAGGGCCGCGACGGGACGGCGCGGCGCGTCGAATTTCGTTGAGGAACGACCGCCAAACCAGCGTCGGCCCTCGCGTTTGTGCGGTTGTCCACAGCCCCTGTGGACAAACTTGTGGATGAACTGCAACAGCAACCACCGCGAGCGCGCCACAGCGCCTTGTCAAGCGCCACGGACAACCTTTGTTCAGCGAGACGAAAGTCTGAATATACAAGGCCTTGCAACTCGGCACTCAGCGGAGAGCGAAGTCGACCAGCGACTTGCGCGACGCGTAGCAGGCTGTGCACAAGCGCCGCGCGACGTTTCCGGTCCGCGCCAGAAGTCAAGCCCGAATCGATCGGATTTTACTGAAAATAGTCGATCGTCAGTTAGCGCAACTAGCTCGACCGAAACTCACCAAGTGTCGCTAAGTCATTGCTGCTGCGTCATTCCCGACGATTATCCACATCAGCTGTGGATAAGCTTGTGGATGACACTCAACGGAGGCCGTGAAAGGCGCGTCGCTACGGCCTTCCCGTCACTTTGGCGAGTCCCTCGCCAGTTTCATAAACATGAATCAAAACAACATCTTGGCATATTTCTTGTTGCGCCACTTGACAATACTGAAACAATTCTTGCGAGCTGCCGGCGCCTGTGCAAAACATTTTGTGCAGTGCAGCACGCGGAGTGCAGCCAGCGCTGCCCGCACGGTGCAAGCGCTTGGTGGGTCCAGACTTGTCTGGACGCTCCCCCGCTTCAATGCTGGAAAAGCGTCCAGA
>CALEZI010000025.1 GCA_937928755.1 uncultured Rhodanobacteraceae bacterium
GCGTCACGTAGCCTGCTGCGCAGGCAACGTGACCTACTTCCAGATGTTCTTTGCGCGAATAGGCGCACCGACGGGGGCGACCGAAACTTGCGCCCGCTCGACGGCATCCGCTCGCCCCGGCTTGCATCGGGGCAATCACGTGTCCCCTGCGAAATTTTTCCCAGACGCGCGGAGAACTCAGCCCGACATTGCGCATGAGCTAGGCGAAGGACGTCGATGACCGCGTCCGCAAATTGCCCAAGGAGATTCGCCATGTCGCGCCACCTGACCCTGATCGCTTCCTCAGTCGCTCTTGCATTCGCCTCGGCCGCATCCGCGCAGCAGGTCGTCTACAGCCACGATTTCGACAGTGCTGCCGGCTGGCCGGACTCCGACGTCAGCGGCGACCTCACCGCCGTCTACACCGTGGTCGGCAGCGAGTACCTGATCAATCCGCTGAAGAACATGGCCTACGCGCTGGCGCCCGCACCGGCGAGCAGCCCGTCGCCGAACATGGTGGTCGAGAGCGATGTGCGCATGGCCGCCTCGCAGGCGCAGTCGCGCGCCGGCATCGCCTGTCGCGTGGGTCGGGATGGCAGTTTTTATGCCTTCAACATCATTGCGAGCGGTGGCTACGAGATCGTGCGCGTGCGCGGCAGCGATGCCGATGTGCTGGCCCAGGGCGCGATCGATTTCGATCCCTACGACGGCGCGCGCCTCAAGGCCGTATGCAGCGGCGCCCAGTTGAGCTTCTATGCCAACGGCAACTTGCTCGACGAAGCCAGCGACAGCGAAATCGGCGCCGCCGGCGGCGCCGGACTGTTGTCGGTGTCGCCGGTAGTCGCGGCCACCAATGCGGCTTTCGACAATTTCTCGATTGCCAGCCTGGGTGGCGCATCGGTGTCGAACGTGACCTCGAGCACGCGGCCGTCCGCGCCTCCGGCGATGGACGCCGGCGATGGCGGCGGCGACGGTGGCGGCAGTTACGGCGGCGACCTGCCGCTGATCGAGGAGATGGCGCTGTACGCCGACGACGGCGCCGGCAAGCCCGGCAGCAAGCGCTCGCTGTTCGACACCGGTCGCCAGCGCGTGTACCTGGTGATGGACATGGATATCCCGGTCCCGGCGAACTTCCGCGCGCAGTGGATTGCCGTGCGCGGCAGCGAAGAAAGCACCGTGCTCAACGGCAAGTACGATAGCCCCGGAAACAACCGTCGTGTCTGGTTGTACGCCGATCGCGACTGGACCGCCGGCCTGTATCGCGTCGACGTCTACGCCAACGGCCATTTGCTCGACCAGCGCGAGTTCTCGGTTTATTGAGGCGGTTGCCGGTTGCCGGTTGCCGGTTGCCGGTGGCCGGTGGCCGGTTGTTGGTCGTCGGTTGTTGGTCGTTGGAGGGCGGCGCGCCTGCGCCGCCGCTTCCGCTTCGGTGGGTCCAGACTTGTCTGGACGCCGTTGCTCGGGAGGGGCCACCTCTGCTTCGGTGGTTCCAGACGTGTCTGGACGCTGTTGCCCGGCGGGAGCCGCCTTTGCTTTGGTGGGTCCAGACTTGTCTGGACGCTGTTGCTTCTGGTCGCGGGAAAGCGTCCAGACAATTCTGGACCCACAAGAGCTGGAACTCTGCGGGCCTTTCCCGATCCCCGAGCTACACCCACCCCGTCAGGTAATACGTCGCGATGATCACGAACACCGCCAGCGTCTTGATGATGGTGATCGCAAAAATGTTCTTGTAGGACTGCCGGTGGGTCAATCCGGTCACTGCCAGCAGCGTGATCACCGCGCCATTGTGAGGCAGCGTGTCCATGCCGCCCGACGCCATCGAGGCGACGCGGTGCAGCACTTCCATCGGGATGCCGACCGCATTCGCGTTGGCGATGAAGGTCTCGCTCATTGCCGCCAGCGCGATGCTCATGCCGCCCGATGCGGATCCGGTGATGCCGGCCAGCGAGGTGACGGTGATCGCTTCGTTGACCAATGGGTCGGGAATCGCGCTGAGCGCCTTGGCGACGATCAGGAAGCCTGGCAGGGCGGCGATCACCGCGCCAAAGCCGTACTCCGACGCCGTGTTCATCGCCGCCAGCATGGCGCCACCGATGGCCTGTTTGCTGCCCTCGGCGAAGCTCTTGATCACCGGCGTCCACGCGAATGCGAGCACGCAGGCAATGCCGACCAGAAGTGCGCCCTGTACCGCCCAGATGGCGGCCACTTTGGAGACTTCCTGCACCACCGGGGCAGCGTTGCCCATCACCGTCGGCATGAACTCGTGACTGCTGCCGTAGACCTCGGGAATCCAGATCGTGAACAGCTTGTTGCTGACCCCGACCAGCACCAGCGGCAGGATGGCGATCAACGGGTTGGCCAACTGGCCGCCGCTGAACGGCGCCGGTTCGTTGAGCAGGTTGTCGCCGTAGCCCTCGCCGGCAGTCGCGGCTACGCGGCGCCGCCATTCGAGGTAACTCATGCCGCAGATCAGAATGAAGATCGCGCCGACTACACCCAGGATCGGCGCGGCCCAGGTGTCGGTGCCGAAGAACGAGGTCGGGATGATGTTCTGGATCTGCGGCGTACCCGGCAGCGCATCCATGGTGAAGGTGAATGCGCCGAGCGCAATGGTGCCCGGAATCAATCGCTTGGGGATATTGCTCTGACGGAACAGTTCCGCAGCAAACGGGTAGACCGCGAACACCACGACGAACAACGAAACGCCACCGTAGGTCAGGATGGAGCAAACCAGCACGATCGACAGCATCGCCCGTTGTGCGCCGACGACACGTATGGTGGCCGCGACGATCGACTTGCTGAAACCGGAAATCTCGATCAGCTTGCCGAAAACCGCGCCGAGCAGGAACACCGGGAAGTACAACTTGAGAAAGCCGACCATCTTGTCCATGAACAGGCCGGTGAACATCGGCGCCACCAGTTCCGGGTCAGTCAGCAGCACCGCGCCCAGCGCAGCCACCGGCGCGAACAGGATCACGCTGTAGCCGCGATAGGCCACCAGCATCAGGAAGATCAGCGCCGCCAGGACAATCAGCAGGTCCATATGTCATCGATAGCCAGGATTCCAGACCTGAAGCATCGTCGATCAGGCGGGTAGTCCAACAGCGTACGAAAGGGCAGGGGGCCGTGGGTCCGAACTCGTCTGGATGCTCCTTGCCTTTGCTCATGTAGGTCCAGACTTGTCTGGACGCTCCCTGCCTTGGCTCCTGTAGGTCCAGACTTGTCTGGTCGCTTCCTGCCTTTGCTCTCGTAGGTCCAGACTCGTCTGGACGCTCCCGGCCTTTGCTCTCGTAGGTCCAGACTTGTCTGGACGCTCCCTGCATCTGCTTTCGTAGGTCCAGACTTGTCTGGACGCTTCTCGCCTTTGCTCTTGCAGGTCCAGATTTGTCTGGATTCCTCCCCTGTGGCCGACCAGAAGCGTCCAGACAAGTCTGGACCCACAAAGGCCGACAACCACAGCACCCGCCGCCCCCAACCCACAATGCTAGAGTGCAGCAATAACGCAATATTCACGAGGTAGCGCCCGATGCCGCATCGCCCCGCAAGCTGGCGTGACCGCCTGCGCTACCGCTTCGAGAACACCCTCGCCCGTGGCACCGTCGCCATCATCGGCTGGCTGGCGCTGGTCTCGCTCGCCATCGTGCTGATCGCCGCGGTCGTGCTGGCGATCACCGGCATTGGCAGCGACCCGGCCGATCCAAGCTCGAAGCTCGGATTCGTGGAAGGCGCCTGGCAGAGCCTGATGCACGCGATGGATGCCGGCAACCTCGCTGGCGACAGTGGCTGGGCGTTGCGCATCCTGATGCTCGTGGTGACCATCGGCGGCATTTTCATCGTCAGCAGCCTGATCGGCACCATCACCGCCGGCCTCGACTCGCGCCTGACCGAGTTGCGCAAGGGTCGCTCGCGTGTGATCGAACAGGACTTCACGCTGATCGTCGGCTGGTCGAGCAAGATCTACTCGATCATCGGCGAGCTGAAGGCCGCAAACGCCAACCAGAAGAATCCGCGCATCGTCATTCTCGCCAATCGCGACAAGGTCGAGATGGACGACGACATTCGCGCCAAATTCCCCAATACCGGCAACCTGAAAGTGATCTGCCGCAGTGGCGATCCGCTCGATCTGGACGATCTCGCGGTGGTGTCGCCCAACGCGGCGCGCGCGATCATCATTCTGGCGCCGGACGACGAGAATCCCGACATCCACGTGATCAAGTCGGTATTGGCGCTGACCAACAATCCGGATCGCCGCAGCGATCCCTTTCATATCGTTGCCGAGATTCGCGACCACCGTAATATCGAGGCAGCCGAACTGGTCGGCGGCAAGGAAGCGATTTACGTGCGCGGCGACGAGCTGATCGCCCGAGTCACGGCGCAGACCTGCCGCCAGTCCGGCCTCAGCGTGGTCTACACCGAACTGCTCGACTTCGACGGCGCCGAAATCTACGTCAAACCGGAACCGAAGCTGGCCGGCCAGACTTATCGCGCGATGATCGATGCGTACTCCGATTCCGCGGTCATCGGCCTGATGCGCGCCAGCGGCGAAACCCTGATCAACCCGCCGATGGACACCCGCTTCGAAGCGGGCGACAAGGTCATCGCCATCAGCGAGGATGACGATACGCTTGTGCTGTCGGGCGACGATCTGGCGCGTGCCGACGCCAGCGCAGTGCTCGAACCGCCGACGCGCGCGGCGAAACCCGAACGCACGCTGGTGCTCGGCTGGAACCCGAAGGGCGAATCGATCCTGCGCGAACTCGACAACTACGTCGCAGAGGGCTCCGAAGTTGTCGTCATGTGCAAAAGCGACGGTGTGCGCGAGAAGTTGCTGCAGTTGTCGAAGTCGATGACCCACCAGCGCCTGCGCTACGCCGAGGGCGACATCGGCAGCCGCGCGATGCTCGATGCTCTGAAGGTGGCGAGCTACGACCACATCATCCTGCTCAGTTACAGCGACCTGCCGGTGCAGCAGGCTGATGCGCAGACGCTGATCACGCTGCTGCACCTGCGCAACATCGCCGAACAACAACAAATCGATCTGAGCATCGTCAGCGAGATGATGGACCTGCGCAACCGCACGCTGGCCCAGGTCGCGCGCGCCGACGATTTCATCGTCAGCGATCAACTGATCAGCCTGATGATCTCGCAGCTCGCCGAAAACAAGGCGCTCGACCAGGTCCTGAGCGTGCTGTTCAGCGCCGACGGCTCGGAGATCTACATCCGCCCGATCCAGGACTACATCAAGACCGACCGCATGGTCGATTTCTACACCCTCACCGAAGCCGCCGGTCGCCGCGGCGAGACCGCCATCGGCTACCGCCAGATGGCTTTCAAGGACGACGCCAGCCGCGGCTTTGGGGTCAAGCTGAATCCGAAGAAGACCGAGAAGATCCGCTTCGGCGTCAGCGACATGATCATCGTGCTGGCCGAGGACTAGCCCGCATTCCTCACCTGGGCGCACGTCGCGACCGTGAGCTACTCCGCCGTAGGAGCGACGTGCACGTCGCGACCGTCAGCCACGGAGCTGTTGTACGAGCGACGTGCACGTCGCGACCGTCAGCCACGGAGCTGTTGTACGAGCGACGTGCACGTCGCGACCGTCCGGGTATTCGCGTCGACCAGGGTCCGCCGTGGCCGAGTGCTGATACGCGAGATGCCCGGCGCTCTTTCGCGTGCGCACAAAGGCCGCGGCCGCCGGCGCGAACATGCTTCAGGCACGATCCAGCACCACGCCCGCCGCATCCGCGCGACCATGAACCCGCGCTGCGCGGCCACTGACCGATGATCGCTCGACCCCATTGACAGAAATCCGGTCCCTGTCTAATCTGCGCGGCTCACGGTTCGAGCCTATCGCGTCGTGAAATGCCGAGGTGGCGGAATTGGTAGACGCACTAGTTTCAGGTACTAGCGGGGCAACTCGTGAAGGTTCGAGTCCTTTCCTCGGCACCAATTGAACATCCGGACGGGTCCAAGACGTCCGGCGCAACACCAGAAACCCCGCTTCGGCGGGGTTTTTGCGTTATCGGGGGTGCGATGGCATCCGATCGCAGATGGGGCAACTTTGGAGGTACATTCCGCGACGGACTTCGATCACGCCGGTTGCTCAGTCAGTGTGCTCCTTCGGTGAAAGCACGGCCGCCGCTACCGGTGCAGGTTTTCAGCGCCGGCTACTTGCCCTGTCGATCCGCCGCGATTAATCTTGGCAAAGATTGCCAATAGGGGGGGTCTCCATGACCACCACGATGAACGTGTCGCTTCCCGAGCCGCTGAAGGATTTTGTCGATGAGCAGGTCAAGCGCGGCGGATACAGCAGCACCTCGGATTACGTTCGCCAGTTGATTCGCGAGCACCGCGCGCGTGTGAGCGCCGACGAGATTCGCCAGCGCATCGCGCAAGGAGTTGCGGCCGAGGTCCAGCCGGCGACCGGCCGGCCGAAGTCTTGGGCCGACTTTTTCGCAAAGGCGCCGCCGGTGAGTGATGACTTCCTCGCCGAGCGCATTGATCCACCGCCGCAGGATCGGGCGCTCTTCTGATGGCACTGTATCTGCTCGACACGGACATCAGTTCCTATTTGATCCGCAAGCGGCCGGTCGCAGTGCTGGCGCGCATGGACGCGGTGCCGCTGAGTCAGCAAGTGATTTCGGTGGTGACCTACGCCGAGATCATGTTCGGCCTGCATCGAAATCCCTCCGTCAACAACGAGCGAGCTGCGGCGCTGTTTTTCGGCACCGTCGGCGCCGTACTGGACTGGAACCGCGCTGCGGCGGATGCCTATGCCGTGTTGCGCTCGACGCTGGAATCCTTGGGACGGCCGATCGGCAGCATGGACACACTGATCGCGGCCCACGCGCTCAGCCTGGGCGCCATTCTGGTCACCAACAACGTCCGGCATTTCAACCACGTTCCCAACCTCGAAATCGAGAACTGGGCCGCATGACGTGAGCAAGACGGCGCCCGCGCGCCAAGGACGCAACGCCCGTAGCGACCAGTGGCTCGCGGTGTCACCGGCAACTTGCGCCGCCGTCGACTTCGTACGACCCATTTGAAAACTCGAATCAGTTTGGCTTTGTCGTCAATTCACGGACCAATTTATGCACGCCTGCCATTGCTTCCTCTCTGGAATCAAAGCTCCCCTGGTAGATCGAGCGAGGACCGAGCCTGACGCCATCAGGCAATGAAACGAAGACGTCATCAACAACGTATTGCTTGCCACTGAAACGATTGAGTGTAGCCGTCCAACGATACCCGTCGAGCACACCGGTGATAGTTTCAGATTCTGGTTTTGGTTTCTCGTTCATGAGCGTTCCCTTCAGAAGTATCTGTGTTTGAGGATCTTGCAGCGATAGTGACGCGGGTTCAATCCGATGCAAGTTGCTCGCCGATGGTGGAATCCCTGTCATCGACATTGGTGCTCCGATTTGGCCTTGCGCGACAGGGGTTCCACCCGATGTCTGTCTTCGGGTCGGACATGCTGCCTGGAATGACAGTCCTCAAGGAGCAGGAGCCGTAGTGTCATTGAGTGAGCCGAACCACTTCGTACCTTGCAAGCAAAACCGCCGCGCGAGGTTGTCCCAGATAACAAACTGCCGCACAAGTTATTGAATTATATTGAAACTTCTGTCTTTCGACAGGTTGTTATCCAAGTCCTCGGAAAACAAATCGATTCCCTGCGAATCCTGGCCGTCGGCTTCCGGTAGACGATGTTGCGCTCGCCTCGGGCTGGGACGGTGACCAGCTGGCCTCCGTCGTCAACCTTCCGCGTAACCTCGACCGAGTGCATGGGCGATTCGTTCGGAAATTTCGAGTGACTTGACTGCCGTCGCCTCATCCGGGAAGGCCCCACGATGAGCGACCTGATTTCTCGGTTTCACAAGACAATCCTTGAGATCGCTTTCCGATATTGGAAGACCTACGAGCTTGGCCAGCTCGATTCTACCGTTGAGCGTTCGGAAATTTTCAAACAGCCCCCTTCCGAAGGTGATACCCATTGAATCGAATTTGCGCTGAATGGCGTCAGTAAGCGTTATCTCGACCGACGACGCCGACTCAATGATCACCTTTCGATAGTCATTGCCAACCAATGCCCGCCGGGCGTCCAGAATCAGTCGCCATTCAATGGCAGGTGGAATCTTCGAAGAACACCACCTGCAAATGCTCTCGACGTCGTCGACTGATAGGTCGCGACCTGATGAATGGCCGCGAAGAACCACTGGTTTACTTGTGGGTCGGGCTTGCTTCGTGCCCTCCCACCAAAAAACATCGAGCCTACTCAAATCGCGTCCAGTTTCACGCCTCGGCTGAGTCGTCAGAATAGACATGTAATCCTCAAAGCTGGTCCGCCATCGCTCTGCGTCGTCGCGAATATGCGCTGTTGACGCAGCAAGCTGAGCTTTATCAAGTTCAAACGACATGAGCGCGCAGGTCACGCCAGAATGTCCGGCGGGCGAGCAGTATGGATGCCCCCAAAACATCAGTTCCGGACCCCTGCGCCAAGTGCGCGCAGCCGGTGGAGCCAGCAAGAATTCCCGCAGGGGATCCTTCGTTTTCGGCCAGCCAGGCTGAAGCGCAGGAAATTCCAGCGTTCCCACGTGGCCACCAATTGCGATCTCGAACGAACGCCCGAGAACCTCTCGCGCACAGAGAATTCCGAACTCTTCGAAATCCAACAATCCTTATGCGAAGCATTTCTCGGCGATTTCCATGAACCTGAACCCTTCGTTCCTTAATTCTTGTTGACTACGCATGGAACCAAGGCGGCCGCGGAAGGTGCGAACAGCCAGCGCAGAGACTCATGAAGTTTCCCCTTCGGTGTCGATGATCAGGCAGGGTGACTATGCGACAAGAAAGTGCCAGGCGTGCGCCTTGCCAACGGGAGAACCAAGCCTTACATCAGAGTGAATCACCGGGATCTTGCGGGACGAGTTCGCCGCGGAAGGCCTTGGCGAGCAGGGCTGGGGTCAGGCGGTCGATGTGGGTGCGGGCGGTGGTGTAGCGGGCTTCTAGCTGATCGGCGAGGGCGAACAGGGAATCGACTCGGCGGACGATTTCGGCTTGTTCGTCGGCAGGTGGCATTGGGACGTTGATCAACCGTAGATTGGCCTGCGACAGATTTCGCATCGACAGTTGGTTTCCGCTGGCCAAGCTCTCTATCTGTTCGCGACCTTGCGCGGACCGCAGCACGATTAGCATCCACGGCTTCAGTGGCTCTTGCATGACAAGGCGCAGAACCTTGTCCGAGAGGTAGACCGGGCGAATCACTCGGTCGACGATCACACATGCGCCGACGAGTTCCAGCGTATTTGCGCGCGAGATCAGGAAATCTCCCAACTTAATGCGTGCTGAGTCAGGTACAACCATTTGCGTTGGAAGTGTTTTGCTTTCATCGTCGTTGTATCGCCCCCATGTGACCGCGCTTATCTTGACCAGGCCGCGCTCGCTGGATGTAGGCGGGCGTTCTATGCACTGGACGTTGAGACCCGCTTCAATTCGGTCAATCAGGTCGCCCGCCGTGGCGACCTTCCAATCGCTGGCGTCACGTAGATGTTCGTTTCGCCAATCAGAGGTAAGGTCGCCGCTGGTCGCGGCGGTGAGGACGGATTGGCGGAAGCGTTTGAGGATGGCGGGGACGCGGGCGAGGTGGTTGCGGCAGGTGTCGACGCGCGCGAGCAGGGTGTCGAGTTTGTCGGCGATGCGTGTTTGTTCGGGGAGCGGTGGTAGTGGAATTTGCGAATCGCGCAAGAACTGGTAGTGCCTTGCATAGCCTCGATCGGGCAGACGGATCGCTCGCAGAAAATGAAAGAACAATCGCGGTAAAAATGCGGGACTGGGTCGAAGGATCTTTATTCCGTCCGCGCCGGCGGCGAAAGGAAAGTCGATGAATTTCAATGCCCTGGTATGGTCACCGAAAACAACCACTGGCAGTGAGGTAGCTACGGCTATGCTTTGATCATTCGTGTAGCCACCAATCAGCGCTTGGCCTTGGTCAACGACGGCAAGAGCGCCTGCTTTCACATATGCTTTCGTCGGAATTTTGTCGCGGACTGTCACGGGGGCTGCGGCGTCGCCAACTGCGATTTTTCGCCATCCCTGTGGCAGATCTGGGAAATTCTCAGAGTCGTAACTCACACCCCCACCTCATCCAGATCCACATCCTCACCCAACCCTTCCAATATCCCGCGCAGTTCCGCAAACGCGCCTTCCAGCTCCGCCATCGCTTCGCGCGCCAGCAGGGCGGGTTCGGGGAGTTCGTCATTGGCGCCGGGGCTATCGTCCTTGAGCCAGCTGATGTCGAGGCTGTCGCCGCGTTCGGCTATAGCGGCGCGGGTGTACTGGCGGAAGCGGCCGAGTTCGCCGGTGTCCTGGCGCTGGGCCAGGGCTGAGGCGTCACCAAAGGGATTGCTGCCGAAGGCGGCTTCGAAGTCGGCGAAGTGTTCGCGGGTGAGCACGGTGCGCTTACCGTATTGCGGCATGTTGGCGCGCAGATCGTAGATCCAGACGGCTTGAGTGTTGCCTTTGTCGCTGTGGCCGCGGGTGAAGAACAGCACGTTGGTCTTCACGCCCTGGGCGTAGAAGATGCCGGTGGGCAGGCGCAGGATGGTGTGCAGATTGCACTTGTCCATCAGGTCGGCGCGGATCTGTTTGCCGACATTGCCTTCGAACAGCACGTTGTCGGGCAGCACCACGGCGGCGCGGCCGCCAGGTTTGAGCGCGCGGTAGATGTGCTGCAGGAAGCAGAACTGCTTGTTGCTGGTCGGGAAGGTGAAGTCGTCGCGGGTGGGCAGGCCGCCGCCTTTCTTGGTGCCGAAGGGCGGATTGGTCAGGATCAGGGAGGCCTCGGGCAGCGCGGCGCCTTCCGGGCTCAGCGTGTCGCCGTAGCGGATGCCGCCGTCGATGTCGTGCAGCATCAGATTCATCAGCGCCAGCCGGTGCGTGTCCTGCACATGCTCCATGCCGTAGAAGGTCACGCGGCGCAGCTTGCGTTGCTGCGCCTCGGTGAGCGCGTCGAAGTCGTTGTGCTTCTTCAGATAATGATGCGCGGCGATCAGGAAGCCGCCGGTGCCGGCGGCCGGGTCCTGGATCACGTCATCGAGCGTGGGCTGCATCACCGCGACCATGCTGTCGATCAGCGCGCGCGGCGTGAAGTACTGGCCGGCGCCGGATTTCTTCTCGTTGGCGTTCTTTTCCAGCAGTCCCTCGTAGAGATCGCCCAGACCTTCGCGGCGCGCGCTGTACCAATCGAGCTTGTCGATTTCGCTGACCAGCGTGGACAGCGTGGTCGGCTTCTTGATGAAGCTGCTGGCGTTGGCAAAGATTTCCTGCACAAGCCGCGATCCGGCGGTGCCGAGGTGGATCAGCGTGTACTTGTAGTGCGCCAGTCGCTCCGGCGCAGCTTTGGCTTCCAGATCCACCCAGCGGTAGCCGGCCGGGATGTCGGTTTCAACGCCTGTTTCGCGCGCCATCTTCAGGAACAGCAGATAGGTCAACTCGGTCACGTACTGGTGGTAGGTGACGCCATCGTCCTTGAGGATGTTGCACAGGTTCCAGAGCTTGGCGACGATGTCGGTGGTGGTCATGGGGTCTCGGGGGCAAGGGAACAGCGGTCTTGATGGGTTTCTACTCGTCGATGAGCGCTCGGCGTAGTAGCGGCATGAGCAGGTACATCGTCAAGCCGTCCTCGCGCAAGGCGTTGAAACCGAAGCGACCGTAGAAGGCGGCGGCGCGCTGGTGCTTGGCGTCGACGACGACCGCATGCAGCCCGATCTGGTCGGCCAGTAGCATCGAAGTCTGCAAGGCATGACGCAGCAGCGCACGGCCGACACCGGAACCTTGATCGCGCGAATCAACCGCCAGGCGACCGATGCGAGCAACGGGAATGGGATAGCGGGGCAGCTTCAGCCCCTCTGGCCAGTTTTCGAACTCGATGGCGCCGGCACTCATCGCATAAAAGCCGCGAATGCGCGGTTGTTCGTCGTCAACGGCGACGTAGGTGCGGCTGAAGTCACGCGCGGCCTGCTGCCGAGCCAGCTTTTGCAGAAAAGTGTTGAGTGCATCCTCGCCACAATCGAAGTCCGTCCGATCGTGGTGCCGGGTCAGCGCGCAGATCTGCAGGGCCATCAGCCGCGACGCATCAGCTCTTTGAGCGCCTGATTCGGCTCGCCGGGGTTGTCCATGGCGGCCAGGAAAGCGTTTCGATCCCGGTCGGCCAGGATCAGGGATTCGTGACCAGCGACGAGCCGGCGCGCCGCCTCGTAGGCATTCTGCAGCATGAAGCCAGATACTGTAGTTCCCATCAACGCCGCCGCGCGCTCGATAAGTGCCTTGGCCTCTGGGCTGGTTCGCAAGTTGATTCGGGCAGATTCGCTACGCGGGTGAAGCGTTTCGCTACGCGGGTGAGGCGTTTCGCTGCGCGGGTGAGGCGTTTCGCTGCGCTGGTGAAGCGCTTCGGTGGTTGCAGGCATGGCGGTGGCACTCTTGTGCGATGCCGATATTGTACGTCAAATTGACTTACGCGGAGCACGCGCCGTGTCGCGACTTTTGCTTGGGTGGCCACTCTGTACGCTACCGGTGTTCCAGCGTGTTGTTGTGCCGCGCTTGCTCGGCAGGCGACCGCAGGTCGTGCTTTGTAGTGCCGCGCTTGCTCGGCAGGCGACCGCAGGTCGTGCTATGTAGTGCCGAGCTTGCTCGGCAGAAGCAGAAGCAGAAGCAGAGGCAGAGGCAGAGGCAGAGGCAGCGGAGCAAGCTCCGCTCTACGAAAGCGGAAGCCAAGGCGAAAGCAACGGCAGAAGCGTTCGGACGAGTCCGAACCCACCAAAGCGAACACAAGCGGGCTATGCGGCGGGCTGGGCCCAGATGGCGTCGTTGAAGGCGTCGAGGGTTTGCAGCAGTTGGCCGTCGAAGACGCGGTTGATGCGTTCGAAGCCGCCGCCCTGGGTGCGGAACAACAGGTCGGGGTCGTCGAGGGCTTCGCGGTCGACCAGGGTGTTGGCTTTGGTCTGGGCGGCGATCTTTTTCAGCCAGTCGCGTTGGGGGCCGCTCCAGGCGCGTGAGCTGAGCAGTTTCTGCAGGGCGTGGTCGACGCGTTCGTCGTAGGGGATCAGCGGATCGCCAATGGCGGCTTGGCGGATGAAGCCGACGATACGGGCGGCGATTTCCTGGTTGGTGGTCTGACGCCACGCCAGCGCCAGGTCGACTTCCTTGAAACCGGCCAGATCCAGCGCCAGTGCCAGTTCGCGCAACTGCTTGCGCGTGAGTTCGCGCGGGCGGGTGAGCACGGTCAGCAGGGCCGGCATGTCGTTGCTGTGGCTGTTGATGAAGGCGGCGAAGGCCTTGAGGTAGTCCTCCGGGCGCTGGGCATTGCCGAAACCACGCTCGGCGCCGAGTAGCGCATCGGGGTGTTCGGACACCAGAATCGGTGCCGCGCTGCCACTGCCCTTGCGATCGAGAATCTCGCCCAGTCCTGCGAACTGCGTGAACCAGCCGGCAATCTCCGCGGGCGCCAGACTGCGCAACTTGGCGATAAAGGCGTCGGGTGTCATGCCGGTGCGGGTCTCGAAGTCGCGCGCGGCGGCCTCGTCCAGATGGCGCTTCTTGCGCTGCAGCTTGGCGACGAACTGATCGCGCACCAGTGCGCGTTCTTCGTCGCTGCTGACGCGCGCCAGTTCTTCGGCCAGTTGCGTGAAGCCGATCGCCGGGTTGATCACCACCGGCTTCATTTCGGTGAACTGCTGCAGCGCTTCGTAGATGCGCACGGCGTCGAAAATACGGAAGCTGTCCTTGCCGATCTCATCGCATAACCGGGTGGCACGGCCGAGCATCTGATCGAACAGGATGCGGCTGTTGACGCGGCGCAGGAACACCAGATTGCAGATCTTCGGTACGTCGACGCCGGTGGTCAGCAGATCGACGGTGACGGCGACGTTCGGCAGCTTCTCGTTCTTGTAGTTGCGGATCAGCTGCAATGGCTTGTCGGCGGCACCGGTGATCTTGACCACCGCATCATCGTCGACCGCCAGGTAGCGCTCGCGGAAGGCCTGCTTGAGCAGATCGACGACCTGATCGGCGTGGGCGTCGGTGGCACAGAAAATCAGCGTCTTCTGCGGCGAATTCGGATCGATCTCGGTCGCCAGGTATTGGCAGACCACGCGATTGAAGGGCTCGGTGATGACCTTGCGGTTGAAGTCCTCGATATCGAGCTTGATCTCGTCCGGCGTGGTGTAAAGATCGAGCTGATTGCTGCCCGGCTGGTAGATCGGCACCTGTTCGCCGACCTTCCAGACGATGCCATTGCTCGACAGCTCGGTCTTGATCTGGATCGGTGGCTCGTGATCGACCAGATAGCCGTCGATCACCGCCTCGCGATAGCTGTAGGCGTAAATCGGACGCCCGAAGATCTGCGTGGTATGCAGTGCCGGCGTGGCGGTAAGGCCGATCTTGGTGGCGTCGAAGTACTCCAGCACGCGGCGGTACTTGGACACGTAGTCGTCGAAGCCGCGAAAACCCAATTCGGTGTCCGACAATTCGCGGTCGAGCAGATAACCGCGATGGCATTCGTCGACGACGATGCAGTCGTACTGATCGACCGCAGGTGGCGTGACGCCCTCGCTGGCGAACATCACGCGTTGCACCATGCCTTGCACGGTGGCAATGTGCAGCGAGGTCGCCGTGTCCGGTGTCTGTTCGCCCAGTTCCTTGATGCCAAAGGTGTCGGCGAAGGTCTGCAAGCCCTCCATCCGCGTGTCCTTGAAGGCATTGGCGGCCTGCTCGCCGAGCGCGGAGCGGTCGACCAGGAACAGCACGCGGCGGAAGCGCTGGGTCTTCAACAAGCGGTAGATCAGTGCGATGCAGGTCTTGGTCTTGCCGGTGCCGGTGGCCATTGCCAGCAGCATCTCGCGCTGGCCGTCGGCAATGGCTTGCTCTGCGGCCTTGATCGCCGCCTGCTGATAGGGGCGCAGGCTGAATCCGTAGTTGAAGGGTTCAGTCTTCAGCTGCGCATTGGCACGGTTCTCGTCGCGCTTGAGCAGGGCCATCAGGCCTTCGGGTGTGTGCCAGCCATCGAGCGCGTGCGCCAGGTTTTCCGGCAGGCGCAGATCGCAGAACCAGACGCCGCTGCGGGTGGCCAGTTGCCGCAGATAGCTGCGGCCATTGGTCGAGTAGGCAAACGGGATGCGATAGGCCCGTTGGTCACCCGATGCGGGCGGCAGCGTGGTTTCGGGACTTGCACTGAAGTCCCGGCTGTAGCGCTTGGCCTGCAGCAGCGCGCCAGAGACGTCGGTGTTCTTGCGCTTGGCCTCGACAGTGGCAATGGGAGTCAGTCCGACGAACAACACGTAATCGGCGGGGCCGCTGGCCGTCGGCCATTCGGCGATGGCGAGGTTCTTGCCTTTCTCCGGCCGGGTCCCGGCGCCGTATCGAATCACGGCCGAGTCCGCGGACCAACCGGCCTGGCGTAGTTGTCCGTCGATCAGCTTGCGCGTTTGCGCTTCATCGAGGCGCACTTCCGCTGCCGCCGTGTTCGATGCCGTGACCATCGCGCTGATCGCCGACTTCGGCTGGGCCATTGCCTGCAGTTGCAGCGAGGCCAACTGCTTTGCCAGCGCTGCCTTGGCGTTTTCGGCTTCGGCAGCGAGTTGCTCCCAGAAGCCCTGATCGTCCTGCGCTGACTTAAGGCTGGCCTCGGTGGCCTGGAGCTTGGCGGCGGCCTGCTGATTGGCCTGCCGATATTCGGCCAGTTCGGCGGCGAGGCGTTCCAACTCGGCCTGCAGTTCGGCGGACTTGTCGCTGGGCGCCTGCGGTGGAATGAAAGCCCCGGACTTGTACGCCGCATCCTTGAAGCTGCGGTGGTACCAGACGCCCAGTTGCCAGGTGATCTTCAAAGCCGCCAGCGCCGTTCGATGGTCGCCAGTCAGTGCGTGGTTAGCCGCATTGCCGGCGCGACGCACCTCGGTGAACAACTGCGCAATATCGCGCGACAGGATGCCGTGATCCTGCAGGCGCCGGATCAGCTCGTATTGCGGCTCTTCCGAACTGAGGTAAATACCGACGCGCGTCGCCACCAGTTGCGCCAGCAGCTCCGTGAGCTGGCGCAGTTTCAGCAGCGCCGTGTTCGGATCTTCAGGAAAATAGCGCTCAGCCAGCAGACCCAGTCGCAAGAGCTGGGGATCGTGCTCCCGCAGGATCGCGAAGTTGCTGGGAGGTTGGGGCACCGGCGCTACCTGATGCGGGAGGCTTGGGCCAATGGTAGTGGACTGGAGCGTGCGAACGCACCATATCTGGTCACCACGCGGCCGGGTTTTGCGTACTGCGCTTCGATCAGCCTCGCGCGTTGCTGCAACGCAGTACGATGATCGTGATGTTGTCGCGGCCGCCGGCGTCGAGAGCGGCCCGAATCAGCTGGTCCGCGCAGCCCTGTGGCGACGATCCGGGTTGTGCGAGGATGCGGGCAATCTCGTCGTCCTCGACGCGATCGGTCAATCCGTCGCTGCACAGCAGGATCTGCATGCCCGGACGCAAGTCGCCGGTAATCCGATCGATGCGCAAGGCGCCGGCCGGATTCACGCCGAGCGCCTGCAATACCATGCTGCGGTGCGGGTGCACGCGCGCCTGGGCAGCGGTGATCAGGCCCTGTTCGACCAGCGCCTGGACGTGGGAATGGTCTTGGGTCAACGCCACCAGGGTGTCGGTATGCAAATAAGCGCGACTGTCGCCCACCCAGGCGACCTCGAAGCTCGATTCGCGAATCTGCAGCGCCACCATGGTGGTGCCCATTTCGAGGGTGCTTGCCGAACTGCTCGATTGCGCCTTGATTGCTTCGTGCGCGGCAGCGAGTGCGTCGACCAGGCTCAAGCCCGCGACTACGCTGTTGACCACGGTATCACGGGCAAGTGCACTGGCGACTTCGCCAGCCTGGTGGCCGCCCATGCCGTCGGCGACCAGCCATAAACCGAGCTCAGGTCGCGCCAGACAGACATCCTCGTTGTGCTCGCGTTGCAAGCCGACGTCCGTACCCAGAGCAAACTCGATCTTGAGGTTGTTGGTAAACATCGCCTAGTCGACCAATATGACCCGATGGGCACGCGGATGACGAGCGACCAAAGTCGATCGACTCTGGTAGTTCGGCCACCTTTTGCCAGCGGACGGGGCAGGGTGCGTCGTGCAGGGAACGAGAGCGCTCATTCGCTTGAAGATAGCGCGCGGACGGCGCCATCGGCAATCGCGCTGCCACGGCAATGATGGCGTGGGTCATGCCGCAGGCTGCGGCAATACCTTGCCCGGATTGAGGATGCCCAACGGATCGAACTGCGCCTTCAACGCGCGCATCAGCGCCAATGTCGCGGCGGGAATGGCGCGTGGCAGGAAGTCGCGTTTGTCGATGCCGACGCCGTGTTCGCCGGACAGTGTACCGTCGAGCGCGATGACCAGGTCGAAGACCTCGTCGAGGCAATCGCGGGCGCGCGATTCGGCCTCGCCGTGGGACGGATCGTAGAGCAGGTTGACGTGCAGGTTGCCGTTGCCGGCGTGACCGAAAGTGACGATCAACGTGTCGTGCGCCGCGCTCAGGACCTGCAGACCGCGTACCAGTTCGGGCAGTCGCGTGACCGGGACGACCACATCTTCGTTGATCTTCCGCGGCGCCAGCGAGCGCAGGATTGGCGAGAGCGCCTTGCGCGCAGCCCAAAGCTCAGCGCTGTCGGCCGTGCTGCTTGCCTGGCGCACATCCAGGCACCCGCTGCCATTCGCGGCGGCAGCGATGGCGTCCACGCTTTCTGTCAGCGTCCGGGCGGAGCCATCGGCCTCGATCAGCAGCAGCGCCCGCGCAGCGGCCGGCAGGTCGAGTCCGGCGCGTGTGCGCACCAGTTCGATCGCGCGCGCGTCCATGAATTCGAGTGCCGAGGGCGTCGCCGGCTGCGCCATCAGCCGCGCAACCGCTTCTGCGGCCGCATCGATGGATTCGTACAGGGCACGCAGTACCGCGCGCGCCTGCGGCAGCGGCGTGAGCTTCAAGGTCGCCGATGTGATCAGGCCGAGGGTGCCTTCGGAGCCGATCAGCAGTCGCGACAAGTCGTAACCGACCGCGCCCTTCGTGGTGAAACTGCCACAGGCGACGATTTCGCCGGTACCCGACACGAAACGCAGACCGAGCACGTTTTCGCGGCAGGCGCCGTACTTGACGGTGCGCGGACCGCCGGCATTGCAGGCGAGATTGCCGCCGATACTGGAATAGGGTGCGCTGGTGGGGTCGGGCGGCCAGAAGAATCCGGATGGCTGCAGTGCAATCTGCAGGTCGCCGTTGATCACGCCCGGTTCGACCACGGCAAAACGGTTGCCGGTTTCGATGCGGGTGATGCGCTGCATGCGTTCGAAGCAGACCACCACGCTGGGTGCGAGTGGCACGGTCGCGCCGGTTGTGGCGGTGCCACGGCCGCGTGCGACGATCGGTGTACGGCTGGCTGCGCAGGCACGCACCAGCGCCTGCACCTGGCCCTCGTCGGCCGGCAATGCGACCGCCAGCACCGGGCCCTGGCGCCTGGAGTTGTCGTATCCGTAAACCGCGCAACTGGCGGCATCGGTCAACAGCGCGTCGATCGGCAGCGCGTCGTGCAGCGCGGCCGGCAGCCGGCTCACCAGCCAGCCTCGTCGATGACGATCACGTTCTTGACCCAGCGTGTACCGCCTGCGCCGAGTGCGATGGCGTCGAAGCGGGTGGTCCAGCGCGCGTACTTCGGGTGATCGGCAAGGTACTGGCGCGCCGCGGCGATCAGTCGGCGTTGTTTGCCGGGCGACACGCTGTCGAGGCCATCACCATGGCCGCCATCGGTGCGAAAGCGCACTTCGACGAACACCAGCGTGTTGCCATCGCGCATGACCAGGTCGAGTTCACCGCCGCGCGCCTGGTAATTGCGTGCGATCAGCGTCAGACCGGCAGCGCGTAGTTGCTCGAGGGCGGCAGATTCGGCGCGATCGCCGATGCGGCGAGCCGTTTCGTGTTCGCCGACGACCGCTGTCGCGTGCCCCGTGCCCCGTGCCCCGTGTCCCGGCGTCCGCCGCGAGCCAACCACCCTGGCCCAGAGCCGCGCGAGCATTTCAATCCACCGGTCGCGGACTGGCGCCGGTATAACGCGCCCAGCCCGGCTCGCGACGGATGCGACCATTGGGATCGGCGCTGAGCGCGCCGGTGGCGCCAATCACCGGGCGGCCGGGATTGCGTTCCAGCCACTCCAGATGCGGCAACAGGCGATAAGCGTCGATGCCGAACGCGAACAACCGCGCCGCCGGACCCGAGGCGGTTTTCAACGCGACCAGTTGCGCGCGCGTCGGAATCGATGCTTCATCGGTGGCGCCAAGCAGCCACGGCACTTCGCAGAACTCGACGCCATCGAGATCGACGTCGGCGGCGCTGTTGCTGCCGCCGTAGATGGCGCTGGTGGCGAGAATCGGAAAGCGCGTCGCTTCGAGACTCTTCAATTGCGGCAGCAGGATGCGCGCCTGGGCGTTGCGCGCGAACAGGAAGATCGCGTCGACATCGGCGCGTGGCGTCGGGTCCATCCTGAGCTCGGTGCCGAGCAGGCCACGCAAGAACTGGACTCTCGCCTGGCTTTGTTCGATGCCGGTCAGGCGACGGATCTCGTTGGTCTGGTCGGCCGCCGACGGATCATATTCGGCCTGACCCGCGACCACGCCGCCCTGCGCGCGCAGGCGCTCGCCGAAGGCCGCGGCGGCACGCTGACCGACCTCGTCCCTGGGCACCAGCACCAGCGCACGCCTGAGCCCGCGTCGGATCAAACGATCGGCGGCGGAAACGGCTTCTTCCTCGGGCAACAGTGCGAACTGCAGACTGCCCGGCGGTGGCAACGCCGGCGCGTCGGCATAGTTCAGGGTCAGCGTCGGAACGCGCTGGACATCGCTCTGGAACAGTTGCGTCACGGCTTCGCGTGAAATCGGGCCGAGCACACGTTCGGCGCCGTCGTCGAGCGCCAGCTGGTATGCGGCCATCGCTTCCTCGACGGTGCTGCCGACGTCGTAGACCTTGATCGCCGGACGCGGATTGGGATCGGCAAAGTAGGCCGCGAATATGCCTTCGCGCACGGCGGCGGCCGCGGCTGCCAGCGGGCCCTTGCTCGGCAACAACAGCGCGACGCGACCGTAGGTTGCGCGTTCGATGTCGTGCAGCACCACCGCAGGCGTGAACGACTGCTCCAGCGGCCGCGACGTTGCGATGTCCGAGGCGTAACTGCCGCCACTGCCGCTGGCTTCGGCTTTTGCCCGCGCGCCGGCCAGCAGCCACGGATACAAAGGATCGTTGCGATCGGCCTCGCGCAGCCGCAGGCGCAGGTCGGCTTCCGGCAGGCCGGCGACCAGCGCGCGGATCTCGGCGGCATTCGCGGCTTTGTCGGATCCCTCGCCGAGCAATGTATCGAGCGCGACCCGATCGCCGATGGCGTCGAGCACGGAATTCTGCGAAGCATGCGCGCGCGCCCGCAGTTCGTAATAACGCGGCGCGCGATCCTCCGGTACGCTTCCGGTCGGCGTGGCCAGCAGTGCCAGCGCGCCGGCAGCATCGTTGCGCGTCAGCGCCAGTTCGGCCTGCATCAGATCGAGTCGAAACTGGTCTTCGCGCGGCAGTTTGGCGCGGTCGATGTTGTCGACCAGGCCCTGCATGGCAGCAGCGTCGCCTTCTTCGCGATAGGCTTCGGCGGCGCGCAAGCGATAGCGGTCGCGCTCGCTGCGACTGGATCGCGCCAGATCCAGCCAGGCCTGCGCGGCGGCGCCGAACTCGCCCTGCAGGAACAACGTCTGCGCGTCCATTTCGCTCGGCTGGTCGGCGCGCCGCGACGGCGTGCTCTGGCAGGCGGCGAGCGCAAGCACGGTCGCGAGCAGCAAGGCGGTTTGCAGCAGCGCGCTCGCGCGCGATGAAGGCAGCTTCAGCGTCATGGTCAAAGCGGTATCGTGCGGATTCAACGTCGCATCATAGCTTGGGGTGAACATGTCCAGTGCCACCGCGCCATCGACCTTGTACGTGGTGGCGACACCGATCGGAAATCTCGAGGATCTGTCCCTGCGTGCGCGGCGCGTGCTGGGCGAGGTGGACGCGATTCTGGTGGAGGACACGCGTCAGAGCGCGGTGCTGTTGCGCCACGCCGGCATCGAGCGGCCGATGCTCGCGGTGCACGAACACAACGAGGACGAACGCGCCGCCGCGCTGGTGCAGCGGCTGCGCGATGGCCAGCGGCTGGCGCTGATCTCGGATGCCGGCACGCCGCTGATCAGCGATCCGGGCTTCCGCCTGGTCGCAGCCGTGCGCGCCGCCGGTTTCGCGGTTTGCCCGATACCCGGCGCCTGCGCCTTGATCGCAGCCCTGTCGGTGGCTGGCCTGCCGACCGATCGCTTCAGTTTCGAGGGTTTCTTGCCGGCGCGTGGCGGCGAGCGGCGTACGCGGCTGGAGGCCGTGGCGGCTGATCCGCGCACCCTGGTGTACTACGAGGCACCGCACCGGATCGCAGAAACGCTGGCGTCGGCGGTCGAGGCTTTCGGCGGCGAACGACGGGCAGTCATCGCGCGCGAATTGACCAAGCGTTTCGAAACCATCCTCGACGGCACGCTGGCCGAGTTGCAGCAACGCGTGCTGGCGGACGCCGATCAGCAGCGCGGCGAGATCGTGCTGATCATTGCCGGCGCGCCGGCCAGCGACGGCGCCGCGCGTATCGCCGAAGGCAAGCGTCTGTATGCGCTGCTCATCGGCGAACTGCCGCCGGCGCGCGCCGCGAAAGTCGCGGCAGCCTGGGCGGGTGTGCCGAAGAAGGTCTTGTACGGGGGCGGGGAGTAGGGCTGGTGTTGCTGATGGTTGAGCGGATTGGTCCGTTGTGGTTTTGGCGCGCTGGCCTTGATCGCCAAAAGCGTCCAGACGAGTCTGGACCCACCAGAAGCTCCGGTCACCGAAGCATTCCCGAGCCCCGTGCCACGAGCCGTGTTCAAAGGGCGAAACGCCGCTTGCGCGGCGCTTCGCTGCCAAACACATCGCTTCGGTTCACCGCGGGTCCGGCACGAAACCGGGAAACGGACGGGCGTCGCCGCGATTGGCGTAGTGGCGGTATGGCGGCGGCAGGATGCCAGCGGCGACCAGGTTGCGACGGCTGTCGTACCAGATCGCATTCACTTCAGCCGGCTGCGAGCTGGCACGCACGAACTGGGTCTGGCGCGCATGGCTCCACTCACGTTCGCCGTGGCCGGTGCCGAGTTTTTCGCCGCTACGCTGGGGCCCTGGCACGCTGCTCGATTCAGCCGAGGCCTGGTCGCGTGGCGACGGCGCTGCCGCGGGCGCGCCGGCAAAGGGCTCGGCGCCACGTTCGCGCTTGGACAGCGCGATCTCGTCGTCGTATTGCGGGTAGTAGCGCTGTTCGGCGAACACGGCAACACCGATCACGCCGACATCGCCGGGTCGTCCAGTGCGAGCAGCGTAACTCTCCGGAAGCGGCGCAAAATTGAATGCGGCGATTTCGCTCATGTTCTTGCGCCAGCCGTTGATGGTGGTCGACTGCCAGGGATCGAGCACGTAGCCGGATTGGCCGGGATTGGCGGTTTCGCCGGTGACGACATTGACGCCGTCGACCGAGACGACCGCCAGCACGCGCTCGCCGGTGCGATTGGTCAGGCGGATGGCGTAACGGTGACCGGGCTCGCCAGCCGCATACAGGCGGCCATCGAAGTGATGCAGCGGGATGCTGCGGCCCAGCGTGCGATCTTCCAGTCGCACATCGACGCGTTGGGCAACGGCCAGACCGGGCAGCATTGCAGCGGTCAGGGCGATCGTCTGGAACAGGTTTCGCGGGGTCATGGCCGTCTCCGTCGGCGTGGGTTCAATGACTCAAACGCCGCCGGGAGAGGAATGGGGTTAAAGCGCGTACCTGAGGTTTGCCGCATGGCGGACGGCATGACGCGACAATGTAGGAGCGACCTGCAGGTCGCGACCGTCAGTCTCGCCCTGAATTGCTGCAGAGCGCAGCGTCCCGCGTCACTGGTCGCGGCGTATACGCCGCTGCTACAAACTCGGCGGCGTTGGATCCGCCGCCTCGTCCGGACCCGCCAGCACCTCGTCCGGCGGCGGCAGCGCGTGTCCCGGTGTCACCACTCGCGAAAGCAACCAACCCACGGCCTTGCCCAGCGGTCGCAGCGGTGACTGTTGTTCGGCTGCGATTGGTGTCGACGTGCCTTCGGTGACGCGAGCGATAACGAAGCTGAATACGTAAGCGGGCTCCGAGCCCATGCGCAGGTCGGTGATGACGACCTCGTCGCCCTCGCGATTGATCGCGAAATAGCCGTGGGTGAACCAGCGGAGGCGATCGAACGCCCACTGGCCGGACAATGCAGGGATCAGTTCGTCGGCGCTGGCAAAGCGACGCCAGGGACCGGGCCAGTCATCGGCCAGCAGCGAATAGTAGGCCTCGCGATAGCCGCCTTCGTCGCGCACCAGTACGCGCCAAAGCAGCGTATTGAACGCGCTGGGTAGCGCCAACACCTGGGACGGCGTCGCGCCCATATCCGCCAGCGCCTGGCGGGCGTGTGCCTCGACATGGCGCTGCGCGACAACGCTCCAGCCCAGATACGCGGTTGACAGCAACAACGCCAACGGCAGTGATCGCGCCGCGCTCGCGCTGTGTGGCCGCAACGCCACCGCGACCATCGCCAGCAGCAGCGGCAGCGTGTACAGCGGATCGATGATGAACATGCTGCCGACCCCGAATGGGGTGGTGTCGAAGGGCCACAGCAGTTGCGTGCCGTAGATGGTCATCGCATCCAGCAAGGGATGCGTGACCAGTGTCAGCCAGAAGATCGCCAGCCAGCGCCGGGGCGCTTCACGCAGCGCCGGATCGAAGCGTCTGCACACCAGCCACAGCATCGGCGCCAGCGCGCTCAGCAGCCACAGCGAATGACTGAAGCTGCGGTGGTAAGTGAAGTCGGCGACGGCATCGCCATAACGGACCAGTACGTCGAGGTCCGGCAGCGTGCCAAGTGCCGCGCCGTAAACCAGCGCCCGACGGCGTTGTTCGGGCGGTGCGATGGCGGCGGCGAGCGTCGCCCCAAGTGCGATCTGGGTCAGCGAGTCCATCGGCGCAGTCTACGGGTGTCGCGTGAAGCTGCCGACGACGGCGGGACCTGAGCAGCGACGATGTAGCATCGGGCCGATTGAACCTGGGCCTTCTGTAACCCGTGCCTCTGCGCCTGTTGCTCCTGAGCCTGCTGTGGATGCTGTCGCTGAGCTGTGCAGCCGAACCCGTGCGCCTGACGGCCGCGAGCGGCTTTCGTGTCGACCTGGTTCCGGCGCTGCAGATGATCGACCCGCAGGCGAATAGGGCGGACGCCCGGAGTGCCTGGCTGGCCGTCGAGCGCGGCGACCTGGCGCCACTGACCGGCGCCAATCCCAGTTTCGGCTTCATTCATGGCATGCGCTGGTTTCATCTGAGCATCGCCAACCACGACCATCCGGCACAGCGCTGGCAACTGGTGATCGAGCAGCCGCGCATCGATGAGATCCAGATCCACACGCGCGACCACGACGGAGGAGTTCGCCAGTATTCCCTTGGCGACCGGCTGCCGTTTGCCGCACGCGGCGTTGCCCACCGTTATCCCAACGTCGAACTCGCGTTGCCGCGCGGCAGCACACTCGAGATTCTCGTTGGCGTGCGTTCGACCTCTTCGATCCAGTTGCCGCTGCGCTTGTACACCCCCACAGAGCTGTGGGCCGCCAGTCATGACGAGCAGGCAGGGCTGGGGCTCTATTACGGCATCCTGCTCGCCTTGTTCCTCTACAACCTGGCGGTATTGGCATCCATCCGCGATGCCAGTTACGCCTATTACCTGGGCTATCTGGCCGCCTTCGGTCTGCTGATGCTGGCCTTCAACGGGGTTGGCTTTCAGTACCTGTGGCCAAAAGCAACCACCTGGCAGAGTGCGTCATTGCCGGTATCGATCGGCGCGGTGCTGTGTACCTCGTTGCTGTTCGCCCGCAGTTTTCTCGACTTGCGCCAGCGCGTGCCCCGAGTGGCGCGTCTGTTCGACTGGGCGGTTCCCGGATTCGCGCTGTTGACCTTGATGGCCTTCACCCGTTGGCAGTTGCAGGTGACCCAGTTGTTGAACATCGGCGTCATTGCCTTCGGCATCGTGGTCACGGTGTCGGCGCTGATCAGCGGCCGTGGCGGATATCGACCGGCATGGTATTTCCTGCTCGCGTGGGGCCTGCTGATTGCCGGCGGCGTGGCCTTGCCATTGTCCTCTTTCGGCTTGTTGCCGCGATCCACGGTCACCGAGTTCGGGCTGCAGATCGGTTCGGCGCTGGAAATGTTGCTGCTGTCGTTCTCGCTGGCCTATCGCATTCACCTGCTGCGCAGCGAGAAGGAAGCCGTTGAGCACGACGCCCGCAACATGCTCGAAGCCCGCGTCGACGAGCGCACCCGGAAACTCGCCGAAACCGCCCGCCAGTTGAGCCTGGCTAACGCGCAACTGGAGGATGTCAATCGACGCGACGGTTTGACCGGTGTCTACAACCGGCGCTATCTGGACCAGGCGATCCGCGTGCAATGGCAGACTGCCGCTGAAACCGGGCGCAGCCTGGCGCTGCTGATGATCGACATCGACCACTTCAAGTCGATCAACGACCAGCACGGTCACGGTGCCGGCGACGATTGCCTGCGCGTGTTGGGACGCCTGCTGGAAGGTTGTTTCCCCGAGCAAAGCGCGATCGTCGCCCGTTACGGCGGCGAGGAGTTCACCGTGGTGCTGCCAGGGCACGATCGCGACCTCGCCCTGCAACGCGCAGAGCAATTGCGCCAGGCGATCGCCGCCCGGCCCATCGAAACGGAAGCTGGTGCGATTGCCATGACCGTCAGCATCGGTGTTGCCGCCATCGATCCGCCGGCGACCGCCGGTGCCGCCGAGTTGCGCAAGCGCAGCGACGAAGCGCTGTTCCTCGCCAAGCGCAGTGGACGTAATCGAGTCGTGGCCGGGTAGGGAACCCGCGCGGCGGACTCCGCCCAACCTTTGCTCTGGTGGGTGCAGACTGTCTGCCGTTGTGGGTCCAGACTTGTCTGTTGTTGTGGGTCCAGACTGTGTGCTGTTGTGGG